>NZ_JBNNJJ010000002.1:0-336045 GCF_050269995.1 Hyphomonas sp. NPDC076881
CGAAACTCCGGTTGGCAGTGCGCGGCGGGCGAGGTGCCCACACCGCAAACATCTTTTCTATCCGGGCGCCGCGGCGCCCGCCGCGCAGGCTCCACCTATGAGCCACCCGAACCACCCCAAACCCGGATGGCGCCGCCAGTCCGGATACAGACGTATGGACCGCCCCTGACAGTTTGAGACATCCGATAACGGACTATCCGGCGAACACGCGCACCGGTTCGAACTGGCCGGCACGAACCTCGCCCAGCGCAATCGCCTCCTCCCCCACAAGGGCAAGGGCAACCCGGTCGTCCTCGTCGCTGCGGCCGGCGCGCCAGCCTTCCACCACATGCGGCAGGAGGACAATCGAGCGCCCCTGGCGGATGTTGGCGGCGTCATGCGGGCTGATCTGCACCTGCGGCATGCCGGAAAGCACCGCATGCAGCGGCTGCAGCTTCGCCATCAGAGCGGGCTTGTCCTCCTTCAGGGCCTCAAGGTCCGCAATGGAGACGGCCGATTGCGCCCCAAAGGTGCCCACCCGGTTGCGCCGCAGCTGGGTGATATGGCCCTCGGCGCCGAGATCGTTGGCGAGATCCCGCGCCAGCGCGCGGACATAGAAACCCTTGCCCGAGACAACATGGATCACGGTATGATCCGTATCCGGCATACCGATCACACTGGCGGCGTGCACATCCACCTCGCGCGCTTCCAGCTCGAACGCCTCCCCTTCCCGTGCCAGGTCATAGGCGCGTTCGCCCGCCACCTTGATGGCAGAATATTTCGGCGGCACCTGCTGGATGGTCCCGATATAGCGCTTCAGCGCCGCCTCGATGGCGGCCCGGTCCGGGCGGACATCAGAGGTGGCCACCACATCGGCTTCGGCGTCCTGGCTGGCGGTAGAGATGCCCCAGCGGATGGTGAAGACATACTCCTTGTGCGCGTCCATCGCCCATTGGACAGTCTTCGTCGCCTGGCCGAGCGCAATGGGAAGAATACCGTCCGCTAGCGGATCAAGCGTGCCGCCATGGCCCACCTTGTCGGCATTGTAGAGCCGCTTGATGATGGCCACCGCCTGGGTGGAGGTCATGTCCACAGGCTTGAAAAGATTGATCCAGCCCGTGATGGGCTCGCCTTTGCGCTTACGTTGGCGGGACACTGGTATTCTCCGGGCTGGCCAGTCTGGCGGTTCGAACGCGCAGCCGGCAAAGGGCTCATGTTGCGGGCGGGCTTATGCGCGCTGGCACCGCCGCGTCAACGGGGCTGGCTGCGGCTCACGGCAAAAAGGCTCAGAAAGTGAGGCGCGGGCCTTCGAAAACATCGTCTTCCTGGGCAGGCTCCGGCTTGGCCGGCGCGGCGGCACCCAGCGCAGCGCCCTTGGGCAGACGAAGGTTCACGACATCAAGGTTGAGGTCAAAATCGCCGGTGAGGGCCGTATCGCCCGTATCCATCTTGTGGCGCACCACATCGCGGATCTTCACCAGAACATCCCGGTTATTATCCACCAGCGGGATCTGGCGCGCGTCCGAGGTGCCGATCAGCAGGCGATAGTAGGGCTCGCGCTTCTTCAGCATCACAGCAATCATGGCCGCCCGGATACCCAGCAGGACGCCGAGAAACAGCATGCCGATGCCGGCAAAGAGGCCGATCACCCCATCGCCCTGCGCCGGGCGCAGCGCCCACCAACCCAGACCCAACAAGCCGAAGAAAAGGAGAGACACACACAAGGTGGCATAGACGCTCTGCGTCTTGCGATTGCGCGGGGTATCCCAGGGGGCAAACTCGTGACGCTCGACCGACATGGTGGCAATCCGGCGGATCGCGATGGTATCGTCGCCCATCTGAAGCGACGCGGCAGACACCTCGCCCTGGCGAGCGCCTTCCATGTCGAGTGTCTGTCGGTCCATTCTGAGCCCCGATTACCCAATATGAAGGGCTGGCAGGGCCACCCCCTTATTGTCAAATGACAAAGCAAAAAGGCAGAAAGACGGCAGCCGCCTGCCTTCAGTCCTGGCTGTCCACGTCACGGCGCACACGAGGATCAGCCAGCAGCCTGTCGATGGCCGTTGCCTCATCATATGAGGCGTCCGCAATGAAATGCAGCTCGGGCGTGAACTTCATATCGATCTCGCGCCCCAGCCGCGCACGCAGGAACCCCTTCGCGCGCGTCAACGCATCGGTAAGACGCTTGCGCCCCTCCTCGGACTCGTCGCCCAGCGGCGTGACGAAGATATTGGCGTGCTTGAGATCGGGCGAACAGCGGACCTCGCCGACCGTGACAATCACATTGGCCAGATCGGGATCGCGGAAGTCCTCGCGCGAGATGATCTCGGCGAGGGCGTGACGGATGATCTCCCCAGCGCGCAACTGGCGCTGGGAAGGAAGACCGGGAGGTGTCGGGCGGCGGGCCATATCGGGGTGTTACGCAAGCGTCCTTGCGATTTCCTCGACCTGGAAGCACTCGATCTTGTCGCCGACGCGGATGTCATCATAGCGCTCGAACGCCATACCGCATTCCATACCGGCATTGACCTCGGACACTTCGTCCTTGAAGCGCTTGAGCGTCTTGAGCTTGCCTTCGTGGATAACGACGTTGTCGCGCAGCAGGCGCACGCCGCAGCCCCGCATGACCTTGCCTTCGGAAATCCGGCAGCCGGCAACCTTGCCCACCTTGGTGATGTTGAAGACTTCCAGAATATCGGCATAGCCGAGGAAGGTCTCCCGCTTCTCCGGAGCGAGCATGCCCGACAGGGTAGATTTCACATCGTCGAGCAGATCGTAGATCACCGAATAGTAGCGGATCTCGACGCCTTCACGCTCGGCCAGGTCACGCGCCTGTTTGTTGGCGCGGACGTTGAACGCGAAGATCGGCGCGCCCGACGAACGGGCGAGCAGAACATCGGATTCGGAGATACCGCCGACAGCGCCATGGATGACCTTGGCGCGGACTTCTTCGGTCGAGATCTTGTCGAGCGACATGGTGATCGCCTCGACAGACCCCTGCACATCGCCCTTGAGAACGATCGGCAGTTCGCTGGTCTCAACGGCACCATCCTTGAGGCGGTTCATCAGCTGATCAAGCGATGCACGGGCCGCAACAGAGGCGTTGCCGGCAATCTGGCGCTTCGTCCGCACACGGTATTCCGTGATCTCACGGGCACGGGACTCGTTCTCGACCACAACGAAAGCGTCCCCCGGATCCGGGGCCCCGTCCAGACCGAGCACTTCCACCGGAAGCGACGGACCGGCATCGGCAAGCTGCTGGCCGCGTTCATCGACGAGCGCGCGCACCTTGCCCCAATTGCCGCCCGCCACAACGATGTCGCCGCGCTTGAGCGTACCGCGTTTCACCAGAACCGTCGCGACCGGGCCGCGGCCCTTGTCGAGCTTACTCTCGATGACGACACCATCCGCCGGACGGTTCGGGTTGGCTTTCAGTTCGAGTACTTCGGCCTGCAGTGAAATCGCATCGGTCAGTTCATCAAGACCAAAGCCGGTCTTGGCTGACACTTTGACTGCCTGGGTCGTACCGCCCATGGCCTCAACCTGGATGTCATGCTGCAGAAGGTCGGTGATGACCTTGTCCGGATTGGCGTCATGCAGGTCAGACTTGGTGATCGCCACAACGATGGGCACACCGGCTGCCTTGGCATGGCTGATGGATTCAATCGTCTGCGGCTTGATGGAATCGTCCGCCGCAACCACCAGAACGGCGATATCGGTGGCGTTGGCGCCGCGGGCACGCATCGCCGTGAAGGCAGCGTGGCCAGGGGTATCCAGGAATGTGATCCGCTCGCCGGATTTCAGCTGAACCTGATAGGCACCGATATGCTGAGTGATGCCGCCAGCCTCTCCGCCGGCCACGTCCGTCTTGCGGAGCGCGTCCAGCAGCGAGGTCTTGCCGTGATCGACGTGACCCATGATGGTGACGATCGGCGCGCGCGGCTGCAGATCGTCCTCACGGTCGTCCGCGCCCTCAAGGCCGATTTCAACGTCGGCCTCAGAGACGCGCTTCACGGTGTGGCCGAATTCGCCAGCGATCAGCTCTGCCATATCAGCGTCGATGATGTCGTTACCGCGCAGCATTTCGCCTTGCTTGAACATGAATTTCACGACGTCAGCGACGCGCTCGTTCATACGCTGGGCGAGATCCTGAAGGGTGATCGTTTCCGGCAGCGTGACTTCGATCGAAACCTTGTCGCGGTGATCGGCGCCGCCAATACGGCGCTCACGCTCACGCTCGCGGGCCCGGCGGACCGAAGCGAGAGACCGTTGACGGTCTGCGTCGTCCCCCAGGGCCGAAGCGATGGTCAGCTTGCCACGGCGGCGTTCACCGGCATCGCGCGATGCCTTGGTGGCCACTTCCCGGGCACGCTCGGCGCGATCATCACGCGCCGGCTTGCTGGGGCTTCCGCCGCCCCGCTTGGGACGGCCGGCATCGGCTTCTTCTGCTCCGGCGGCCGGAGGCGCCTGAACGGCCGGCGCAGGACGGGCTGCCTTTGTCGGGCGTTCCACGCGCTGCTCACGGGCCGCCGTCTCGGCAGCGATCTTGGCAGCCTCTTCCTCAGCCCGGCGGCGCGCCTCGGCCTCTTCGCGTTCCCGCGCTTCTTGCTGCTTGCGTTCCTGTTCGTTGCGCAGGCGATCCTGGGCGGCCTTCTCGCGCTCATTATCCTTTGCGCGCGCGGCCTCTTCGGCCTTGCGCTGCTCGAGCACCTTCTGCCGGGCTTTGAGTTCGGCAACCGTGATGCCGAGCTTGGCAGCGAGCGCGACCAGCTTTGCTTCCATTGCGTCGGCAGCAGACGGCGTGGCCGGGCCAGCGTCGCCGCCACCCTGCCCGCCCCCGGCAGACACCGGGCGGCGCTTCTTGGTCTCGACGACCACCTGTTTGGAGCGCCCATGGCTGAAGCTCTGCTTGACCGTGCCGGAGGTCTTCCGCACCACAGTCAACGGCTTGCGCCCACCGGAATTGCCTTGATCGTTCGTATCGCTCATTCGTCCTACATATCACACATTACACCGAAACACCTCTGTGTTCCGGCAGTTTCCGTTATCGGCCCGTTTCCTGGAACCAGGTCAGCTCTGGTGCCTCACGAAATCCGGTGAGGCGCCGATAGGCGATCTCCCAGGACTCCGCGATGGGCCCCCTACGGACGAGCCCGTGTATCACACGGTCGCGTCCAAATGCCATGCCCAATTCCGCCGCGCTGAGCGCTCCGGCGACTTTCACGTCGCTATATAGGGCTTTTGCAAGAAAATATACCTTCGAGCGGCCATCTTCCGCACCATCGGCCGCTTCAAGCAGGAAGGCCGGGTATCCATCCCGCAACGCATCGCGCACCTGATCATATCCGCATATGGCCTGCCCCGCCTTGCGCGCAAGGCCCAGCGTATCGACACAGCGTTTGAGCAGCAGGCGCCCGACCAGATCAGCGAGCCCCTCAGGCACAGTGACCTGAGATTTGAATCCGCGCGCGAAAGCTCCCTTCTTGGCGGCAAGTTCAACCGTGCCCCGGTCAGCCTTCACCCAGACGCCCCTGCCCGGCAGGCGCTCCTGAATGTCCGGCGTCACAACACCATCAGGCGAGAGCACAAAGCGCAGCATGGCCGCCTTCGGCAGCCGCTCGCGAGTAACCGCGCACTGGCGCTCGGGCGAGGAGGCATCCTCCTCGCCCGGACCATCTTCCGAATTGTCTGCGATCAGGCGCGGATCACTCTCGGGATGCGGCTTCGTCATCGCCGCCCTCCGATTCAAGCTCGGAGAGATCAATGCCGAGTTCCTCGGCAAGGGCCTCTTCCTCTTCATCATCATCGCTCGAATTGCCCAGCTCACCGAGCGCGAGGAGCGCACGCTCCTCTTCGGTCAGCTCAGGGGCCGCTTCGGTCGATTGTTGCTGCGCCAGCATCTCCTCGATGGCTTCCGGCTCGATCCAGCCAGCCGCAACGCGCGCCTTCATGACGAACAGATTGGCGTCGTCCTTGCGCATTTCGCCCTTCTTGAGGATGCCTTCGACCCAGACGGGTTTCCCGTCCGGACCCGGCTCGCGATAGCCGGTGATGTCATCGGGAACAAGCCCGGCCACATCCTCAACCGTCTTGACGCCTTCCTTGCCGAGCTTCACGGCAAAGGAGGGCGTCATGCCTTCCAGCGCCATCACGTCGTCCGTCACGCCGAGTTCCCGGCGCTTGGCATCGTTTTCGGCGGCGACGCGCTCAAGGTATTCGCGCGCACGCTCCTGCAGCTCTTCGGCCACATCGGTATCGAAGCCCTCGATCGTGATGAAATCATCCGGGGCGACATAGGCGATCTCTTCGACCGATTCGAAGCCTTCCGAAGCGAGCAGCTGGGCGAGGGTTTCGTCCGCATCCAGAGCTTTCATGAAGAGTTCGGTACGCTCCTGGAATTCTTTCTGGAAGCGCTCGGAATCTGCCGACTCGGTGATCAGGTCGATCTGCCAGCCGGTGAGCTGGGAGGCCAGACGCACGTTCTGGCCGCGGCGGCCGATGGCGAGCGGGAACTGGTCGTCGGCCACGACAACCTCAACCCGGCGCTCGTCTTCATCAAGCACAACCTTCGAGACTTCTGCCGGCTGCAGCGCGTTCACGATGAACGTGGCCGCGTCGAAGCTCCACGGGATAATGTCGATCTTCTCGCCCGAAAGCTCGCCGACAACGGCCTGGACCCGCGCGCCGCGCATACCGACGCAGGCGCCAACCGGATCGATCGAGCTGTCATTGGAGATCACCCCGATCTTGGCGCGGCTGCCCGGATCGCGGGCACAGGCCTTGATCTGGATCACGCCCTCATAGACTTCCGGCACTTCCTGGGCGAACAGCTTGCGCATGAAGTCCGGCGCTGCGCGCGACAGGAAGATCTGCGGACCCTTCACTTCGCGGCTCACCTTGTAGAGGTAAGCCCGGACGCGGTCGTTCGGCTGGAAGTTTTCGCGCGGGATACCGTCATTGCGGCGGATGATGCCTTCGGCGCGGCCGAGATCGACGATCACATGGCCATACTCGACGCGCTTGACGATGCCGGAGACGATCTCGCCGACACGGTCCTTGTATTCATTATACTGACGCTCACGCTCGGCATCGCGCACTTTCTGCGTGATCACCTGCTTGGCAGTCTGGGCCGCCACGCGGCCGAAATCGAACGGCGGCAGCTCTTCCTTCAGTTCGCTGCCCGCTTCCAGGGAGGGGTCGATGCGCTTGGCTTCAGAAAGGCGCAGCTGCTTGGCTTCGTCTTCGAACTCTTCATCGGCCACAACCGTCTGCACGCGCCACAGCGTCTGTTCGCCGGTCGCCGCATCGATCCGGGCCCGGATGTCATGCTCCTGGCCGTACTTGGCCTTGGCGGCCTTTTCGATTGCCTCCTGCATCGCCTCGATGACGATACGCTGGTCAATCGACTTCTCCTCGGCAACCGCCTTGGCGATCTGCAGGATTTCAAGCCGGTTGGCTGAAACGCCGATGGCGCTCATTGGACATCTCCTGTCTCTTCATCTTCGTCTTCGGACTCGTCGATCTCGAAATCGGCGAGGGATTCTTCATCGTCTTCCGGCTGCGGCGGCAGGTTCCCGGCAGCGCGCGCGGCTTCAATCAGTTCGTCCGTGAGCACGAGGCTCGCCCGGCTCATTTCGTGAATGCCCGCAACGAGTTCGGTCTCATCGTCAAGCTCGATATGGGCGCCGTCCTGATCTTCCCCGGTGATGACGCCGGTGAAGCGGCGGCGGCCATCAATCGGGCGCGCCAGTTCAATCTTCACGGCATGGCCGATCCAGCGGGCAAAATCGCCGGGGCGGGTCAGTGGCCGGTCGATGCCCGGTGTTGATACTTCCAGCGTATAGGCCTCGGAAATCGGGTCTGCGGCGTCCAGCGTGGGCGAAAGCGCCCGCGAAAGGCGCGCGCAATCTTCTACATCGGTGGGCGCGCCCCCTGCCCGTTCGGCCATGATCTGCAGGTGCGGGCGGCGCCCTCCCTGGACGCGCAGGCGCACGATTTCCATCCCGATGCCCTCAGCCACAGGCTGGACCAGCGAAAGAAGACGGCGTTCCTGTTCGGTCAGAACGATCATGAGTAGGGGGCAGGCTCCGGGCTAACGAAAAGCGGCGGACCCGTTTCCGGACCCGCCGCCGATATATTTCGACTTGGGCGCTAGATAGTCTCAATTGATCGGGATGTCGAGGGGGGGCGTGCTTGGGCAAGAATAGAGCGCAAACGAAATCGGCGGCCCCCTTCCGGAAGCCGCCGCGATCTGGTCCTGGAGAGCCGGAAATATAAAGACTTAGAGGACTTTCAGGTCCACAGCCGAGGTCTTGCCGCGGCGCTCGTCTTTGTAAAGTTCGTAGGAGATCGACTGGTTCTCAGCGAGGGTTTTGAGGCCCGAGCGCTCGACAGCCGAAATGTGGACGAAAACGTCCGAGCCGCCATCATCCGGCTTAATAAAGCCGAAGCCCTTCTGATCGTTGAACCATTTTACTTTGCCGGTTGCCATAATGGCTTTCCTTTGCCGTTCCGTCGGCCGCGCAGACGCGGAATTACGCCTTGCGGTGCCTGTCGAAACTCGGAGGAGGGAAAGTCATTGCCGTCGGTCTGACGGGGTCTTGATATTCAGACCGACCGGTTTCGATAGCCTAGATTTGCGCATGTACGGGGGTTTTCGTCAAGAACCACCGTCAGATCAGCGAATCCGGAAGTTGAACCAGACCGGCCGGCAATCCCCCAGCTGCTTGGATTCGTAGCGGGTCGTCACATGGTCGGCCGGGGAAACGCGCCAGTCATCGGCGGCCTGCGCCAGCCATTCAAACCGGCCATCGGCAAGGAAGGTGAGCAGCGCTTCATCGGCATAGCTTTTCACATCCGTGGCAAAGCGGAGATGGCCGCCGGGCTTCAGTTTCGGGTAGAGCGCGTCGAGGAATGCGGGCTGCACAAGCCTGCGTTTATGCTGGCGGCGCTTGGGCCATGGGTCCGGAAAAAGGATGAAGGTCCGGTCAAGGCTCTGATCCGGCAGGCGCGCGATCAGCGGCCGGGCGTCGTCGGGCCAGAGGCGGATATTGCCAGCGCCCGTATCCTCAATCCCGGCAAGGGCCTTGGCCACCCCTTCGAGGAAGGGCTCGCAGCCGGCGATCCCGGTGTCCGGATTGCGGCCCGCCTGAGCAATCATATGCTCGGCGCCGCCAAAGCCGATTTCCAGCCAAATGGCCTTCATCCCGGGAAAAAGCTCAGCGAGTTCAATGGGGTCTTCGCCCTCGGGGATACGCCAGGCATCCAACGCCTCAGCCATCAGCGCCTTCTGACGGGGTGAAAGCGGGCGCCCTCCCGTGCGGCCAAAGCTGCGCAGCGGCCGGTCCCGGAACTGGCTGTCGTCTGCGCGGCTACTCATATTGCTCCTGCTGCATTGCGCGGGTTTCAAAGGCCGAGGCGGCCGCCTGAATGGTGGCCAGCAGGGAGCGGCGCAAGGAGGCGTCGTCGATCTTCTGGAAAGCGTCGATCAGTTGAAGCACCTCATCAGACAAAACCGCGATGCGGGGCTCCTCGGCGTCCTCGGCCAACCCCGGCGCTTCCCTGAAGGAGGAGGCGCCGGCACCCTCAAAGAAGAAGCCGACGGGAACTTCCAGCACGCTCGCAATCTCATACAGGCGGCCGGCCGAAACCCGGTTCACACCCTTTTCGTACTTCTGCACCTGCTGAAAGGTCAGACCCAGCAATTCGCCAAGCCGTTCCTGCGTGAGCTTCAACCTGCGGCGCTGGCGGTAGATGTTTTCTCCGACGATGCGGTCAATATCACTCGGCAATTTGCTTTCTGACATGACCTGACCCTGGGCGCGCCGCGCATTTCCGCAAAGAGATGCCCTTACCGTCTCCAGGTCGCGAAGGCCAGTAGTGCGAATAAGCAGAGCGAAATCCAGAACAGTGCCGCGCCAATCCGGCTCTGGAACAGGGTCACTTCGGCGGCCACGGGCAGCCGCGCCCGGCCGTAGGAGGTAGACCAACCCTCCGGTGCCGTTTCAGCCGGAATGGTGCGCATGATCTCGCGGCCATAGCCATCAACAATGCCAGACGTGCCCCGATTGGCCGCCCGAACCAGCGGCAGGCCCGTTTCGATCGAGCGGTAGCGGTTCTGGGCGTAGTGCTGCGCTGGCCCCATCCCGCGTCCGAACCAGGCATCATTGGAGATCAGGACCATCCACTGCGCCCGGTCGGTCAGGTTCACGCCGCGCGAGATTTCCGGGAACAACCCTTCATAACAGATCAGCGCGACGAAGGCCGGCAGGCCGCCCGTATCGATCGCGGTGGCCCCTGCCCCCGGCCGGAAGCCATCTGCGGCAAGCCGTTGGACGGTTGGCGGCAGCATGTCACTGAGCTGGGGCCCATAGGGAATGAAATTGATGGCAGCGAGTTCACCGAACGGGACAAGGCGGTGCTTGTCATAAAGCGCCAATGGGCCGGTCTGGTTGACGGTCTCATCCATCACCGCGAGGCTGTTATAATATGTCCGGCTATCAGTGGTCGTCAGCTCATAGCGCGTCGTGCCCGCGATCAGCTTGCGCTGGCCGATATAGGCCGCGATCGCGTCCAGCGCGTTGGCGTCCTGCAGCAGATAGGCCGGCACCGCCGCTTCGGGCCAGACCACAATGTCTCCCGGACGGCTGTCAGGATAGGTCAGCATACGCAGGTATTCATAAAGAACCGGATCAGGCCCCAGCGTGTCCCATTTGTCCTGCGGAACGCCCGCGTCCATGACCACAACCGCCTGATCGGTGAGCGGAGAGGTCTCTTCGGTGCGGTTTGCCCCCCAGGCCCAGCCGAGCGCGAGCGCCACGACAGAGACCAGCGCGGGCGCAACCCGAACCGGAATGCCGCGCGCGTCGCGCGTAT
This sequence comes from Hyphomonas sp. NPDC076881, assembly GCF_050269995.1. Classification (NCBI taxonomy): domain Bacteria; kingdom Pseudomonadati; phylum Pseudomonadota; class Alphaproteobacteria; order Hyphomonadales; family Hyphomonadaceae; genus Hyphomonas; species Hyphomonas sp. NPDC076881. Next base: position 10,855 of record NZ_JBNNJJ010000002.1, read on the forward strand.
CGACCAGCGCGGCCGGCGAAGCCATGATGAACACCGTCATCAATGTCAGCCAGTAAACGCCGCCCAGGGAAGCTGCCTGGGAAAGAGCGCCGCCCGGAATCCAGGTCGTACCCGGAAGATTCCAGGGGAAGCCGCCGAAGAGATGACCCCTGGTGAACTCCGCAAGGGCGAAGAAGAGGGAGAAGATGAAAACGCGCGAGGGCGAGGCCGACCAGAATGCGCCCGCCATGGCGGTGAAGACGCCCCAGATGATGGCCATACCCGCCGGCAGCAGAATGAGCGGCATCCAGATAAACCAGATCGTCCGCGCCGGATCGACCAGAAAGGGCATGGCCGTCCAGTGAAGGCTGATCAGGAAGAAGCCCGTTCCGAAGGCCCATCCGCGCAGGAACACCGCCCTGCCCCAACGGGCCTGGGCGCGCGCCCCGTCAATCATCCAGACGATGCCCGTGAAGGAAATGACCAGCACGGCGCTGAAATGAAAGGGCGCGAAGGCGACCGCAGACAGCGCGCCAAGCGCAAACGCAGCAGCCAGAGCCGGCAGGCCGGAAAGGCGCGCGAAGGCCTCATGCAAAGGCCCAAGCGCAGTGAATCCATGGCTGCGCACAGCTTTGCTCATTTAACTCTACTCCTCGGCAGCAGGCTGCGGCGGGGGCTCTGGCAGACGCAGACGCAGGCGGCGAACGCGCCGCGAGTCGGCATCAACGATTTCAATCTCGGTTCCGCCCGGATGACGCAGAACTTCGCCCCGGGCCGGAACCTTCCCGGCAAGGGCAAAGGCAACCCCGCCCAGCGTATCGATGTCCGCATCCAGATCATCCAGGCTGAGGTCCACCCCGGACTCTTCCTGGAAATCCTCGATCTCCATACGTGCATCAGCCTCCCACAAACGAGGGCTGCGGCATACGAACATCGCCTCTTCATCATCGTGTTCGTCTTCGATGTCACCCACGATGACTTCAACGAGGTCTTCCAGTGTCAGCAAACCGTCGGTGCCGCCATACTCGTCCACAACCAACGCCAGATGAATGCGGGTCGCCTGCATCTTCACCAGAAGATCGGTCAGCTTCATCGAGGGGGGAACGTAGAGCACTTCCCGATGCATTCGCTCCAGCGGGCGGCGGGGCGGCGTTCCGCCTTTGGCCAGCTCGGTCACAAGATCCTTGATGTGAACAAAGCCGATCGGATCATCCAGCGTTTCCCGGAAGACCGGGAGGCGTGAATGCGTAACGTCTGCGAAGACCTCCAGAAGTTCCTGAAAATCGATGCCCGCCTCCACGGCCTTGATATCGGCGCGGGGCACCATCACGTCGTCCACGCGCAACTCTTCAAACTCGGCAAGCCGTAACCGCATGACCTGTGGCGCATCGGCGGGCTCAGCCTCCCTGCCGGCATTCACAGGTTCTGCCGCCTTCTTCCGGAATCCGAAGAAGCTACGCAATCGGCCAGAAGGGGCCGCGTCGGAGGGGTCTGAATCACTCATTTCCGGTCAGTCAGTCTGGTATGGATTAGCTATGCCGAGGGTTGCAAGCGCCTTTATTTCCAACGCTTCCATTTCTGAGGCTTCTTCATCCGTCTCGTGATCGAATCCGAGGAGGTGCAGGTATCCATGGATCAGCAGATGAACAAGGTGGTCTGCCAGCTTCTTCCCCTGAATTTCGGCGTCATTTGCCGAAACGCCCAGGGCGACAGCGATGTCACCGAGGAAAGGCCGGTCCATTGGCAGCGAAGGGAAGGAAAGCACATCGGTGGGCTTGTCCTTCCCCCGAAACTCGCGGTTGAGCTGATGAAGGGTGTCATCCCCGGTAAGCAGAAGCGCCAGATTGCCCTCGTCCACAGGGGCAACCGCGCGGGCAGCGTCAAAAGCTTTACGGCAAAGCGCGTCGAGATCTCCCAGCGCGCTCCAACTGTCATCCTCGACAATAAGGTCGAAACTGATCATCGCGGCCTCAGCCCTGCCCTGCGGCGGCATAGGCATCGATGATCCTGCTGACCAGCCCGTGGCGGACCACATCGGCAGCCGTCAGCCGTTGAACCGAGATGCCCTCAACCCGCTCCAGAATCCGCAAAGCCTGTTTGAGGCCGGATTCCTGATTTCCCGGAAGGTCCACCTGATCGGGATCACCGGTAATGACCATGCGGCTGTCACGGCCCAGACGGGTCAGCACCATCTTCATCTGGGCAGCGGTCGTATTCTGCGCTTCATCGACGATCACGAATGCATTTTTCAGGGTGCGGCCGCGCATGAAGGCAATCGGAGCCACTTCGATTTCCCCGCGCGCCATCCGGCGGTCCATCTGCTCCTGCCCCATCAGTTCGCGCAGGCTGTCCCAGATGGGCAGCATGTAGGGGTCGACCTTTTCTTCCAGCGTGCCGGGCAGAAAGCCGAGCTTTTCGCCTGCTTCAACGGCCGGCCGCGTGACAATCAGGCGCTGGCGGAGGCCAGCATTGAGTTCGGCAACGCCGGTGGCCACGGCAAGGTATGTCTTGCCCGTACCGGCAGGGCCGACACCGAAAACCAGCGCATTATCCGGATTGGCGAGCACATCCAGATACTTCGCCTGGCCGCGGGTCATCGCGGTAACAGACTTCTTCAGGCCGCGCAGGGCAGAGAAGGATTGCGTGGGTGACTGGGCCGCCTGCAGGGCGCCGTCCAGCTCCATTTCGCTCGGCTCGCCGCCGCCGCGCAAGCGGCGCTCAAAATCCGCGAGCGCGGCTTCAGCGATGGAAACGCCTTCATCCGTGCCGCTCAGCCGGATGCCGCCGCCCTGGCTTTCCGCCTGCAGCCCATACGCCTTCAGCCGGGTTTCCAGAAGAGTCAGATGCCGGTGATGCGGCCCACAGAGATCGCGCAGACGTTCGGTCTCGCGCACCTCATACAGGCGGCTGACGGCTTTCGCTTCGGGGTCGGAAGAGGATCGGCGTTTCCCGGTCACAGGGCCGCCTCTGGCACACGCATCAGTTCACCGGTGAGCGAATTGAGGCTGGCGCCGACGATTTTCACATCCACAATCTTCCCATTAAGGCTTTCCGGCCCCTCAAAATGCACCGCTTGCAGATAAGGCGAGCGGCCATGCATCTGCCCCGGGTTGCGGCCTTTACCGGTTACCAGAACCGGCAGCGATTTGCCGATCTGCGACGTGTTGAAGTCGGTCTGCTGCTCCCGCAGCAGGGCCTGCAGGGCCTGAAGCCGCTCGTCCTTTACCGCTTCGGAGAGATGCCCATGCATCTCGGCCGCCGGCGTGCCGGGGCGAGAGGAGTATTTGAAGGAATAGGCAATGGCATAGCCGATATCCCGGACGAGTTGCATCGTCGCCTCGAAATCCGCGTCGCTTTCCCCCGGAAAGCCAACAATGAAGTCAGACGCGATGGCGATATCAGGCCGCGCCTTGCGCACGCGGGCGATGATGTCCCGGTAATGATCGGCTGTGTGACCACGGTTCATGGCCTTCAGGATACGGTCAGAGCCTGACTGAACCGGCAGATGCAGGAAGGGCATCAGCGCCGGTGTATCGCCATGAGCAGCGATCAGATCATCATCCATGTCACGGGGATGGCTGGTGGTGTAGCGGATGCGCTCAATGCCACCAATTTTGGACAGATGCCGGCAAAGCTGGCCAAGCGTCCAGTCATCCCCGCCCTCGATCACCGGCGCCGGGCCATGGAACGCATTCACGTTCTGGCCAAGCAGGGTGATCTCGCGCACCCCCTGCGAGGCAAGGCTGCGGGTTTCGAAGACGATATCGTCCACGCGGCGGGAGATTTCAGCGCCGCGCGTATAGGGCACCACACAGAAGGTGCAGAACTTGTCACATCCTTCCTGCACCGAGACGAACGCCGTTGGCCCATCGGCCTCACGGGTCTTGGGCAGGGCATCGAACTTCTCGATGGTGTCGAATTCGGTTTCCAGGCGGTCGCCTATGGCGCGGCTGGCGCGGGCGATCATTTCCGGCAGCTTGTGATAGGCCTGCGGGCCAAGCACCAGGTCCACGGCCGGCTGTCGGCGGATAAGTTCCTCGCCTTCGGCCTGGGCTACGCATCCGGCCACGGCAATCGTCATGCGCCCACCGGAGGCTTCCTTCATGCGCTTGAGCTGGCCAAGTTCGGAATAGACCTTTTCGGTCGCCTTCTCGCGGATATGGCAGGTGTTCACGACCACGAGATCGGCCGCTTCCGGGGCTTCCACAGGCGCATAGCCCAGGGGCCGCAGCACATCCCGGATGCGCTCGGAATCATACACATTCATCTGGCAGCCATAGGTCCTGATAAACAGGCCCTTCAGGCTCTTCTCTTCGGGGGTGCCGGTCATCTGGCGGCTTATGCCTCAAAAGCGGGCAAGCTGAAAGAACCTTCCTCCACGCAGGGAGCCCTACAGCAGCTTTAGGCTTCACAGGTGGGAGAAGCGGGCTAGTGTGCCCCCAAATTGACACCTTTGGCGCCGGGGAGGCCCTCTGTTCATGTTCGAAAATTTCTATGCCAGCCTAGAGACTGGCGTACACAATGTCAGCGGCTTTATCTGGGGCGGAGAATGGGGCGGGGTACAGGTTCTGCCTGTCGGCCCTATCGCCGTGATTCTGCTCGGGACTGGCCTGTACTTTATGCTTCGCCTTGGTGGCCGGCCCCTGCTCCGGTTTATTCCGGCCCTCGTGGAGGTCTGGAAAGGCCGCAAGGGCAATGGCGATCCTGCAGCCATCACGCCCTTTCAGGCATTGTCCACCGCCCTTTCCGGCCAGGTGGGTACGGGTAACATCGTTGGCGTGGCCACCGCCCTGACACTGGGCGGCCCCGGGGCAATCTTCTGGATGTGGGTGACGGCGATCTTCGGCATGGCGCTCGCCTTCGCCGAAAGCTCGCTGGCGATCAAATACCGCGAGATTGATGAATACGGCCGCATCAATGGCGGCCCGATGTATTACATCAAGAAAGGCCTGGGAAAGAACTGGACCTGGCTGGCCGCGATTTTCTGCGTCGGGACATTATTCTCCGCCACGGCCACCGGCGGCATGATCCAGGCCAACAGCCTGACGGCGAACATTCATTCGGCATTTTCGGATGGAGGTATCGGCATTCCGCTCTGGGTGCTGGGCCTCATTCTAGCGGGCCTGGTCTTCGCCGTGATCGTTGGCGGCATCAAATCCATCGGCCGTGTGGCGGGCAGCCTCGTGCCGGCGATGGCTGTCCTGTACATTGTCGCCTGTATCGTCATCCTGCTCCTAAACCTGCAATACATTCCCGGTGCCTTCGGGATGATCTTCTCTTCCGCCTTTGGCCTGAACCAGGCTGCCGGCGGCCTCGCAGGCTACGCCGTTCTCTCCGCGGTTCGCTTCGGTGTGGCCCGCGGCCTGTTCTCGAACGAAGCCGGCCAGGGCTCTGCCCCCATCGCGCACGCCGCCTCGCAGATGAAAAACCCCGCCAAGCAGGGCGAGATCGCCATGATCGGCGTTTTCATTGATACGATGGTCCTCTGCACCATGACCGCGCTCGTCATCCTGACGGCCGAGGGCAGCTGGGCCACGGCGGCCCAGTTCAAGGAATGGGCGGGCGAGACCACGACCCATATGTGGATGGCAGAGGGCCACAACCCGGCGACGCTGACCAATCAGGCCTTCACTGACGCGGTTCCCGGACCGGTCGGCGGCTGGCTCGTGACCCTGTGTCTTGCCCTCTTTGCTTTCACCACGATTATCGGATGGTCCTACTATGCCGAACAGGCGGTGACCTTCCTTGTCGGCGAATGGGCAACGAAGCCTTTCCGCTATATCTGGGTGATCATCATCTTCATCGGCGCGATGGCCGAGGTGAACATCGTCTGGTTGTTTGGCGATATTGCCAACGCCTCCATGGCCCTGCCCAACCTGCTTGCCATCCTGCTGCTGTCGGGTGTGGTGTATGGTATCCACAAGGCAAATGGGGATCCCGATACCGCAGACGGTGACAGCCTCATCGAGGACCAGCGCATAAAAGAAACGCCCGCCGAATAGGCGGGCGTTCTGCGCGTCACGTTTTCGCTGAGGGTCAGATCGCCAGGACGATCTTGCCGAAATGCTTCTGGCTTGCCTGATGGGCAAAGGCGGCGGCGATCTGATCCAGCGGGAACTTGCTGTCGATAACCGGACGCATGCTCGAGGCTTCGATGGCATCCAACATGTCTTCCTGATGGCGGCGTGAACCGACCGTGATGCCCGACACCGTGATGTTGCGCGAGAACAGAGCAGCGGTTGGCACTTCACCGGACACGCCGGTGAGCACACCGATCAGCGAGATATGCCCGCCAGGGCGGCACGCATTGATGGACTGGGCCATAGTGCCCGGCCCGCCAATCTCCACCACTTCGTCAACGCCGCGCCCGCCGGTGAGTTCAAAGGCCTTGCGGCCCCATTCCGGGGTTTCCTTGTAATTGATCACATGATCAGCGCCGAGCGTTTTCAGGCGCTCCATCTTCTCGTTGGACGAGGACGTCGCAATTACGCGGGCACCGGCCATCTTGGCAAATTGCAGCGCGAAGATGGAAACCCCGCCCGTACCCTGAACCAGCACCCAGTCACCTGGCTTTGTCCTGGTCTCCACGAACATGCCGCGCCAGGCGGTCAGCGCCGCGCAGGGAAGCGTTGCTGCCTCTTCAAAGCTCCAGCCAGCCGGCATGCGCGTGAACGCGGTCTCAGGTGCGGCGACGAGTTCGGCGCCAAAGCCGTCAGCGCCGTCGCCAGGAACGCTGGCAAATCCCGCCGCTTCGATCTGGCCTGACTGCCAGCCGGGGAAGAAAAGCGAAATGACCTTGTCACCCACCTTCCATTTGGTGACGCCCTCACCGACCGCGACGACTTCACAGGCACCATCCGACATCGGAATGCGGCCATCCGGCGTCGGGATGCCGCCCAGCACGACGGCAAAGTCGTGATAGTTAAGTGAGCTTGCGCGTACACGGACCAGAACTTCTCCGGCCTTCGGCTTCGGGTCGTCCCGCGTCTCGATCACGAGATTCTGGAGCCCGCCGGGCTTCTTTACGGCTGCTACTTTCATGTCTTGTCCTCCCTGGATGTGACAGGACGGGACCTATAGCGCCCTTGGGGAAGTCAAGAGGAAGCGGCGAGCCTTGCCTCGCGTAAAGCCTTGCGGCGGACCTTGCCGGCATCATCCCGCACCGCTTCGGCGGTGTATTCAAAGCTTTTCGGGATCTTGTAACGGACCAGGCGCTCGGCGAGATGCGCAAGCATCGCGGCCTCATCCACGGGCCCATCCGGCCGGTCGATCACGGCATGGAGCCGCGCGCCCATATCCTCATCCGGCAGTCCGATGACGGCGGACGATCTGACTCCGGGATAAGCCTCGATCGCGGCTTCCACCTCTGCCGGATAGATATTGGCGCCGCCAACGATCACCATATCAGACAGCCGGTCGGAGAGGTAAAGGTAGCCGTCCTCATCCATCCAGCCGAGATCCCCAAGGCTTTCCCAGCCGCCATCAATCGCTTTGGCGTCTGCCCCGATATAGCGATAGGTGGTGCCGGCCCCCGCAAGCGGGCGAATGAATACTTCGCCCACCTCGCGCGGCGGCAAGGTCTGGCCGTCCTCGCCGACGATCTTCATCTCACAGGTTTCCACAGGCTTGCCGACAGAGCCCTTATGCTTCAGCCATTCCGTACCCTGAATGGTTGTCGACCCCTGCCCTTCCGTGCCGCCATAGAGTTCCCAGATCACCTCCGCGCCGAGCCATTCGATGAAGCACTCCTTCAGCCAGGCCGGGCACGGGGCCGCCAGATGCCAGAGGGCTTTCAGACTGGAAAGATCATAGCCCGACCGCACATCCTCGGGCAGGGCCCAGATGCGGCGCATCATGGTCGGCACGGTGTAAACCACATCGATCTTGTGCGTCTCGATCAGCCTCAGGGTTTCTTCGGCATCAAACCGCGTGGTGACGACAATCGTGCACCCCTTGAACAGGGCCGTCATGGCCCAGAGAAACGGGCCGTTATGATAGAGCGGGCCGGGGATCAGCATGCTGCCCTGCTGGGGGATCTCCAGCAGGGGTACGTCTGGATCAGATGCGGCGGGCTGCTTGGAAACGATCAGCTTGGGGCGCCCGGTCGAGCCGCCGGATGTCATCGCCTTGAAGCTGGCTGCGGTCATTTCCGGCAGCGGCGCGTCTGACAAGTCTGCATCGGGCTGATAGCCCTGCGGAACACACGCCGCCTGCGGATATTCCCCATCAGGAACACCAACCACAAGGCTTGGCGCGCCAATCTCGACGATCTGATCGCGCTCCAGTTTCGGAAGGCGGGCGGAAATCGGCTGAGGTGTCGCGCCCGCTTTCCATGTGGCAAAACAGGCCTCGAAGAACTCGATCCCGTTCGGCAGGGAAATCGTGATGAAATCATTCTGCTTTACGCCAAGCTTCTGATAGGCGCGGGCGAGACGGTTGGTGCGCGCCTCAAATTCGGACCAGCTGACCTCTCTGCCCTCATGGCTGAGAATTATCCTGTCCGGCTGCTGGGCGGCCCAGTGTGCAAGGATGCGCGACAGTGAAATGATCGCCATGAATGTTTCCTCCCATTATCTTTTTCTTACAGGCGCCAGCTCAGATGCCCGCGCGCTTCAATAGTCTCTGAAATCCGGCCCAGAACTCCGCCCTGCGATCATCCGTTTCCATCAGGATCTCATGCATGGCGCCCTCCACGGTAATGTGTTCGCAGTCCTTGAGCCGCGCCGCGATGCGCGCATGAGCGGCATTATCGATCAGCTTTTCGTCCCCCGCCGAGGCAACGAACACAGGCACCGTCACCGTCGCCAGCGTCTTGGGCTTGGAGAAGGTCGAGAAAATGTCGAGCGACGCGCCAAGCCATCCCCAGGTAATCGGGCCAAGCTCGAGGTCTGGATGGGCATCAATCAACGCCCGTTGCAGATCCCAGCGGCGCTTGTCATGGGTCACGATGTTCGTCTCAAACCGCTCGGGCGGGCCGGGCTGCATGGCATAGTCGCCAGACCGGCCGGTCGCCCGCATGGCCCAGACAAGATAGCGCATCCCAAGGAAAGGCGACTTCAATCCCCACATGGGCGCGCAGAAGGCAGCGGCCTCCACCTTCACCAGGCCCTTGGCAATCGCGGCCAGCGCAATCGCCCCGCCCATCGAATGGGCGAGCGACACGTAAGGCCGGGGAAGCCGGCTTTCGAGCGCCTCAAGGCCCTTTGCCAGCGCGGTCATGAAAGTTTCGAAACGGTCAATATGACCCTTCTTGCTGTCCGGCAGCAGGCGGTCAGACAGGCCCTGCCCTGGCCAGTCCAGAATGACGAGCGCAAATCCCATCTGCTGCAGCTCTCGGCCCACCTCGAAATATTTCTCGATGAACTCGGTCCGCCCCGGACAGACGATAACCGTGCCGCGCGCCCTGGTCGGCGCAAGTGCCGGGGCAATGCACGCCCTCAGCCGCCTGCCTTCTGACCCTTCAAACCAGACGATCTCCGCGCCCTGGGGCGCCGGGTTCCCCGGTACTTCGACAAACCGGCGGCTTCTATCGCTTGAGGATGTCACCATGCGAGGGGTCTCCAGGAGCCATATAAAATGAGCCGCCCGCAGGTCTCCCCGGGGCGGCCCAATGCGTCAAGCGATCTCGATCAGATGGCTCAGCCAGCGAGCTTTTTCATCAGGGACTGGAGCTGCATGGCGACGGACATGTCACCGGCAACTTTCAGTTTACCCTGCATGAAGGCCATGGTCGGGTCCAGCGCGCCGGCGGCGAGCTTGGTGAAGTCATCCCAGTTGACCGAGATGGTAGCGTCGGCTGCGCTGTCGGAATTGTCTGCCACGCCTGCGGCGCCGTCGATGAACAGCTTGCCGGCGCTGCCGAAGTCGAATTTAACTTTTTTCTTGAAATCGCTGCCGCCAGCAACGGCTGCTGCTGCGCGCTCAGTAAGTTGGGCGAGATCCATCAGGCGTCCTCCTTGGATTGATACCTGTAGCGGATAAAGCAAACCGGGCGGGACGCGGCAAGAAGAATCCCTTGACGCGCCTTGCGGCACATCGATCAACTGACGTCCATGAGTTGGCAAAAAGCGATTGAAGAGCTCCGCCGCCGGGAACGCCTGGCCGAGGAGATGGGGGGAGAGGAGCCGGTTTCGCGCCAGCGCGGACGCGGCAAACTCACGGTTCGGGAACGGGTCGCCTTCCTGGCTGATCCGGGCAGTTTCCATGAAATCGGCAAGATCGCCGGCAAGGCGAGTTACGGCGCGGATGAAGAACTGGCGGGCTTCATGCCGTCCAATTCGGTCATGGGGCGGGCGCGGCTGGATGGCCGTTCAGCGGTTATTCTGGCCGATGACTTCACCGTGCGGGGCGGCGCGGCGGACGCCTCCATCTGGCAGAAAATGGTTCAGGCGATCAAGATGGCCGCCGAATACCGGATGCCGCTTGTCCAGATGATCGATGGCACCGGCGGGGGCGGTTCGGTCAAGATGCTGGAGAAAGATCCCCGCACCTACATTCCCGAAACGCCGGGCTGGAACGAGATCGTCCACGGTCTGACCCAGGTGCCTTTCGTTTCTCTGGCCCTCGGCCCGTGCGCGGGCATGGGCGCAGGCCGGGTGGCCGCCAGCCATTTCAGCGTCATGGTAAAGGAACTCAGCCAGGTTTTCGTGGCCGGCCCGCCCGTGGCGATCGCGCTGGGAGAAAATGTCACCAAGGAGGAACTCGGGGGCTGGAAGATACAAGGGCAGAACGGCACGGTCGATAATGTCGTCGATACCGAAGCCGATGCTTTCCTCGCGGCCCGGAAATTCCTGTCCTATCTCCCGCCTTCGGTGCATCACCTGCCTGAACGTATTCAGCCGGCAGACGACCCCAGGCGAAAAGAGGAAAGCCTTCTTTCCATCGTCCCGGAAGATGGCCGCACACCCTATAAGCCGCGCCGCATCATCGAGGCGGTGGTCGATAAGGGCAGCTTTTTCGAGATCGGCTCCTATTGGGGCCGGGGCATCGTGACCGGCCTTGCCCGGATTGACGGACACGCCGTTGGCATCATGGCGGGCGATCCCTTCTTCCTTGACGGCGCCTGGACGGCAGATGTGTGTGACAAGGTCACCCGTCACATGGACCTCTGCTCCACCTTCCACCTCCCTGTCATTCACTTTGTGGACTGCCCCGGCTTTGCCGTCGGCGTGAAGGCGGAGACCGCCGGCGTCACCCGCGCCGGCGTACGCGCGATGACAGCCGTTTACCAGGCCAGCGTGCCGGTCTGCTCCGTCGTCATCCGCAAAGCCTACGGCCTGGCCGGGTCTGCCATGATGAACCAGTCCAAAACCAAATGGCGTTATTGCTGGCCAAGCGGCGATTGGGGCTCCCTGCCTATGGCGGGCGGCATTGAAGCTGCCTTCCGTAAGGAACTGTCAGAAGCTGAGGATCCCGAAGCCCTGAAGGCCCAGCTATACAGGAAGTTCGACGCCATCCGGTCACCCTTCCGGACAGCGGAAAGTTTCTTTGCGGAGGAAATCATCGATCCGCGCGAGACCCGCCCCCTGCTGGTTGACTTCATGCAGCATGCCCAGCGCGTCCTGGAAGCCGGCGAGACCCGGACCGGTTTCCGCCCCTGAACCTGCCGCCCTTCCCGATTCCACCCTGCTTCGGGCATGCTCTTGCCATTTTCGGGGAGATGATGCCTCCTGACGCCCGATGATCGGGGAGGGACATCACTCATGCTTTGGAAATCTGCCGCTGCGGCTTTGCCGCTTCTGATTGTCGCCGCATGTGGACGCGGTGGGATGGAAAGCTATCCCTCCCCCACCGCCGCGCCGCCAACTTCCGAAATGATGATGATGAAGGCGGCAGAGCCCGGCTTCGACACGTCCGCCGGCAGCGCAGCCGGAGAGCCTGCGCCGGTTGCCGAACAGTATATCGCGTATGCTCACACCGTCGGGATGCGCCTGCCGGTGAAAGCCATTGAACCGACCATGCAAGGCCACATTGCCGCCTGCAACGCGGCCGGGCCTTCCGTCTGTATCGTGACCAATTCCTGGCTCAACGCCTATTCGGAAGATTCAGCTTCGGCTTCGCTGAACCTTCGGGCGACGCCCGCCTGGATCGGCACATTCCTTTCCGGCGTGGAGGCCGAGGCGACCGCCGCCAAAGGCGAGATTACCAATCGCCAGACAACCGCCGACGACCTGACCGTCTCGATCATAGATACCGGCGCGCGTCTTAAGGCTCAGCAGACCCTTCAGGAGCGGCTCCAGAAACTTCTGGCTGACCGGCCGGGTGAATTGGGGGATCTGCTGGAAACCGAACGGGAACTCGCCCGGGTCAATGGCGAGATCGACTCGCTCAAATCCACACTCGCCGCCCTACGCCAGCGGGTAGACATGAGCCAGCTTTCCGTCAGCTATGAGACCAAGATCAATCCTGTCTCCCAAGGCGCGCTTCAGCCGCTGGGCGAAGCTTTCGGCAGCTTCTTCTACAACTTCGCCAGCGCTGTTGCCGCCGTGGTCACAGCCTTCGCCGTCGGCCTGCCCTGGCTGCTCCTGCTGGGCGCACTGCTCTGGATCTGGTTGCGGCTCATCTGGCCGCGCATCCGCAAGAAGAAACCGGTTGCCTGATCCGTCTCCGGATCAGGCAATGCTTCAGGCTCTTTCCGGCTGCTTGCGCTTGGCGCTATCGCCCTTGCGGGCGAGGAGAATGCCGGCGACTTCCTTGGGGACGATCATCAGCATCTGGCTGAGGGTCGTCTCCCAAGCGTCAAGCAGTTCCTTGCCCCGCACAGAGCCCGTCCGGCGCACATGCTCCTCAAGCAGAGCTTTCGTCTCGCCGACATATTCCTCCGGCATATCGGCCAGCGGATACCAGTCGATCGAGTCCGGATTGGCCACGCGCTCGAACCGCTGTTGGGGGTCCCAGATAAAGGCGGCCCCTCCGGTCATCCCTGCGCCGAAATTGTCGCCAACCGGCCCGAGGATGACAGCGCGCCCGCCGGTCATGTATTCGCAGCCATTGGCCCCGCATCCTTCGACCACCGCTTTGGCGCCCGAATTACGCACGGCGAAACGCACACCGGCCGTGCCGGCGGCAAACAGCTTTCCGGAGGTCGCCCCATAAAGGCAGGTGTTGCCGATGATGGCGTCGCCCACCGCCGCGCGGCGGTCCCTTGGGCGCGGCGTCACGACGATACTCGCGCCCGAAAGCCCTTTGCCGACATAGTCGTTCGCATCGCCGAGGACTTCCAGAAGAAGCCCCTGCACACTGAAGGCGCCGAGCGACTGACCGGCCGATCCTTCCAGGCGGATATGCAGACGGCCTTCAGGAAGAGCATGCATCCCGAACTTACGGGTGATGCGGGAGCTGGCCCGCGCGCCGATGGCCCGCATCGTGTTCTGCACACCGTATTCCAGCTGCATCTTTTCGCCACGCTCGAAGAAGGGCTCGGCGTCGCGCAGGATCTGCGCATCGAGCGTATCGGGCACAGCCTCACGGCGGTTTGGTTTGTAGACGATGGGGCTGTCGGTATCGACCTGCACCAGAAGCGGGTTGAGATCGAGGTCATCAAGATGCGTCGCCCCGCGGCTGACCTGTTTGAGCAGGTCGGTGCGGCCGATGGCTTCGTCCAGAGATTTCAGGCCGAGCGAGGCGAGGATCTCGCGCACATCTTCGGCAATGAAACTCATCAGGTTGACGACCTTGTCCGGGTTGCCGGTGAAGTGCGCGCGCAGGGCTTCGTCCTGCGTACAGACGCCGACCGGACAGGTGTTGGAATGACACTGGCGCACCATGATGCACCCCATGGCGACGAGCGAAGCCGTACCGATGCCATACTCTTCAGCGCCGAGCATGGCCGCAATCACGATGTCCCGGCCCGTGCGCAGGCCGCCATCCGTCCGTAGGGTGATCTTTTCACGGAGGTTATTCAGCGAGAGCACCTGATGTGCCTCGGCAAGACCGATCTCCCAGGGGAGACCCGCATATTTGATCGAGGTTTGCGGGGAGGCGCCTGTGCCGCCCACGCCGCCAGCAATCAGGATGATGTCCGCCTTGGCCTTGGCCACACCGGCGGCCACCGTGCCGACGCCTGATTGCGCCACAAGTTTCACACAAACCCGGGCATCGGGGTTGATCTGTTTCAGATCGTAGATCAGCTGCGCCAGATCCTCGATCGAATAGATGTCATGGTGGGGCGGCGGCGAGATGAGCGTCACGCCGGGCGTGGCATGGCGCAGGCGCGCGATCAGCTCGGTCACCTTGAAACCGGGCAGCTGGCCGCCTTCCCCGGGCTTGGCGCCCTGGGCCACCTTGATCTCGATCTCGCGGCATTCGTTGAGATATTCCGCTGTCACACCGAACCGGCCTGACGCGATCTGCTTGACGGCCGAGTTCATATTGTCGCCGTTCGGCAGAGGCCGGTAACGGGCACGGTCCTCGCCGCCCTCCCCGGATACGGACTTTGCCCCGATCCGGTTCATTGCCACGTTCAGCGTGCCGTGCGCTTCCGGCGACAGCGCGCCGAGCGACATGCCGGGCGTGACGAACCGCTTGCGGATCTCGTTGATTGACTGGACCTGATTGAGCGGAACCTTCGGTCCCGCAGCCTTGAAGTCGAGCAGGTCACGCAGTTGCAGAGGGTCGCGCGCGTGCACCGCATCGACATATTTCCGGTAGATCGAATAGTCGCCGCGGTCACACGCCGCCTGCAGCGTATGGATCAGATTGCCGTCAAGGGCGTGGGGCTCATCCGATGCGCGCAGGCGATAGAATCCGCCCACCGGAAGCGAGATGACATCCTCATCAAAGGCCTTCTGATGGCGGACGAGGGCATTCTCCTCAAGACCAGCAAGACCAAGCCCCGAGATCCGGCTCGACATACCGGGGAAATAGTCCGCCACGAGCGCGCGAGAGAGACCCAGCGCCTCGAAATTGTAACCGCCCCGATAGGAGGAGATAACCGAGATGCCCATCTTGGAGATGATCTTCAGAAGGCCCGCTTCGATGGCTTCCTTGAAGTTCTGCACCGCCTTGCCGAGGGAAATTTCACCCAGCAGGCCGCGCGCATGCCGGTCTGCGATAGCGTCCTGCGCCAGATAAGCGTTGACGCAGGTAGCACCGACACCGACCAGAACAGCAAAATAATGCGTATCGAGACATTCAGCCGAACGCACGGTGATCGAACAGAAAGTGCGCAGGCCCTGAGCCACGAGATGCGAATGAACCGCGCCGGTTGCCAGAACCATCGGCACGGCAATGCGGCTAGCCGACTGATGCTCATCGGTAAGGATGATGTGCTCGCGGCCCGCGCGCACCGCTTCTTCGGCTTCGCGGCGGATACGCTCAAGCGCTTCCTTGAGCGCCGCCCCTTCGGATGTCACATCGGCGGCATCGAAGGTGCAGTCGATGATCTCCGTGCCGAGACCAAGACGCTCGATCAGACGCTCATACATGCCCGTGGTGAGCACAGGGCTTTCCAGCACGAACACTTCCTGCTGGGATTTGTCCGTGTCCAGCACGTTGCCCAGGTTCTTGAACCGTGTGCGTAGGCTCATCACCCGGCCTTCGCGCAGCGGGTCGATCGGCGGGTTGGTAACCTGACTGAAATTCTGGCGGAAGAAATGGCTCATCGGCCGGTAGGCCATCGTCAGAACGGCAGGCGCGGTGTCGTCACCCATCGAACCGATGGCTTCCTTGCCGCCTTCGGCCATCGGCGCGAGGATCAGTTCCAGCGTTTCGAGCGTATAACCGGCCGCCGTTTCCCGCCGCAGCAGCTCTTCCTTGTTGAACAGCACAGGCTCCAGACCAGGACCGATCTCCGGCTCCAGCTCTGTCACAGCCTGCAGCCATTCCTCATAAGGCGCCTGGGCGGCGAGGAAATCGACAATCTCGCGGTGATCATAGAATTTGCCGGTGCCGAGATCAGCGGCAATCATGCCCCCTGCCGGGATGGACCCCCTCCGGGTGATCTCGTGATTGCCTAGCGGGCACATACCCGTTTCGGAGCCTACCGCCAGAATACCGTCCGTTGTCAGAGCGTAACGCAGAGGGCGCAGTCCGTTCCGGTCCAGGCCGGCCACGGCCCAGCGGCCATCATAGGCGGCAATGGCAGCAGGCCCGTCCCATGGCTCCATAACGGAGTTGCAATAGTCATAGAGCGCGCGGTGGGCCACCGGCATCACCGAATCCCGCTTCGACCAGGCTTCCGGGATCAGCATCGCTTTGGCCATCGGCGCGGGACGCCCCGATTTGCAGAGCAGTTCCCACACAGCGTCCAGCGCGCCGGAGTCCGATGTGCCATCCGGGATCACCGGCTTCACATCCTGTGTATGGTCGCCGAAGGTTTCGGAAACCATGCGGATCTCATGGCTTTTCATCCAGTTGCGGTTGCCGCGCAGCGTGTTGATCTCGCCATTGTGCGCAATCGTGCGGAAAGGTTGAGCCAGCGCCCATTGCGGGAATGTGTTGGTCGAATAACGCTGGTGGTAGATGGCGAAGGCCGACACGAAACGTTCGTCGCGCAGATCCAGATAGAAATTATCGATGTCCTGCGCGAGGAACATGCCTTTGTAGATCAGCGATTTATGGCTGAGCGAGCAGATATAGAAGGACGGGATCGCCGCCTCCCGCGCCCGCCGCTCAATCCGCCGGCGGCAGATATACAGGGCGCGCTCAAGCTCCTCCGGCGAGCGGCCACGCGCATCGCGGAACATGATCTGCTCAATGGCGGGGCGCGTATCCTTTGCCTTTTGTCCGATCACGGACACATCAACCGGCGGCTGGCGCCAACCATAGATATAGAAGCCGAAATGCAGCACTTCCCGCTCAACCAGGGTCCGCGCCGCTTCCTGCGCGCCAAAATCCGTGCGCGGCATGAAGATCTGGCCAACGCAGATCCGGTCATCGGTGGGGCTGTGGCCGGTGCGGCTCACATGTTCGCGGAAAAAGTCCTGCGGCACATCAAGGCGGATGCCGGCTCCGTCGCCGGTCTTGCCGTCCGCATCGACGGCCCCGCGGTGCCACACATTCTTCAGCGCGCTGATACCCATTTCAACGATTTCGCGGCGCGGCTTGCCGTCGAGCGCCACAACGAGACCGACGCCGCAGGCATCGCGTTCGTCCTCGGGATTATAAGCCCCCGCATCAATGAGACGCTGGCGGTTCTGCTCATACTTTGTCACATAATCCGACATCTGATTTACTCCGCCGCCACTTTCGCGGCCTGCTCGGCCGCTTTCATTGCCTTGTGCATTGCTTCTGCCGCGTCGCGGCCATCCTTGATTGCCCACACAACCAGCGAGGCCCCGCGCACGATATCGCCGGCCGCATAAACGCCCGGCAGGCTGGTTTCCATGGTCGCGTAATCTACCCGCACCGCGCCCCAGCGGTTCACGGTCAGCGATGGCTCATTGAACAGCGCCGGCAGGTCTTCCGGATCAAAGCCGAGCGCCTTGATCACCATGTCTGCCTTCACATCAAAGGTCTCACCGGTCTTCACCGGAGACTGACGCCCCGAAGCGTCCGGCTCACCCAGCTTCATGCGGCTGGCCCGGACGGCTTTGACCTTGCCACCCTTGGTGTCGATGATCGCTTCGGGATTGGCGAGCCATTCGAAGACGACCCCCTCCTCTTCCGCATTCTGAACTTCGCGCTGAGAGCCCGGCATATTGGCGCGGTCGCGGCGATAAAGGCAGGTGACGGATTTTGCACCCTGGCGGATGGCCGTGCGCACACAGTCCATTGCCGTATCCCCGCCACCAATGACGACCACGCGCTTGCCTTCCGCATTCAGGGCGCCGCTCTCGAACGCCTCAACCTTGTCGCCAAGGCTGATGCGATTGGACGCCGTGAGATAGTCGAGGGCCGGCAGAACGCCTTCAGACCCGCTGCCGGGGCATTTGAGATCCTTGGCGGCATAGACGCCGGTGGCGATCAGCACAGTATCATGTTCGCTGCGCAGGTCGGCCAGAGACACATCGCTGCCAACGCGCGTATTGAAACGGAAGGTAACCCCCGAAGCTTCCAGATGCCGGATGCGGCGCTCCACCACATCCTTTTCCAGCTTGAAGCCCGGAATACCGTAGATCAGCAGGCCGCCGCCGCGATCATATGCGTCATAGACGGTGACCTGGTATCCTTTGCGGCGCAGTTGTTCGGCGGCGGCAAGACCGCCGGGGCCTGCGCCGATAATGCCAGCCGACTGGCTGCGCTCGCGCGGCGGCTTGATCGGCTGGATCCAGCCTTCGGCCCAGGCGGTGTCTGTGATGTATTTCTCGACTGAGCCGATCGTCACCGTGCCGTGGCCGGACTGTTCAATCGTGCAGATGCCTTCACAGAGGCGGTCCTGCGGACAGATGCGCCCACAGATTTCGGGCATGTTGTTGGTGGCCGAGGAAACGCGCCAGGCTTCTTCCAGCCGGCCTTCGGCGGCCAGCTTCAGCCAGTCAGGAATGTTGTTCTGCAACGGGCAGCCCTGCTGGCAGAAAGGCACGCCGCATTGCGAGCAGCGGCTGGCCTGCGCCTTGGCAGCATCGGGCGAAAACTCGCCATAAATCTCACGAAAGTCCGCAGCGCGCTCCTTGGCGCTCCGCTTCTCGGGCATGGCCCGCGAAACCTTGGTGAATTGCAGCATACGCTCGGCCATAGGCTTGCCCCAAAATTACTCGAGCGATCTCTATAAGCAGCGATTTTGCAGGAGCAAGTGGCACTTCGATTCATATATATCATTATGATATTTACGATCTGCGATTTTTTATTTCGAAACCCTATTTGAGAATCGTTCCGCGCAGTAATATATCTTTTTGATATTTATTTTTTATCCTCTGCTTTCGTGTGAAACGGCGGTAGCAATGTCTCAAGGGTTTGAATGGTACCGGACGGCATGTCGTTTCTTCAGCTTTTTCTGATCGCAGTTGTCCAAGGCCTCACCGAATGGCTGCCGATCTCTTCCTCGGCGCACGTCCTCTTGGCATCAGACTTCATGGGCCTGGTGGGCCGGGATGAAGTGCTGATCAATGCCGCCTCAAACACCGGCACCCTGATCGCCATGCTGCTCTATTTCCGGAAGGATGTTGGCGCTGCCATCCTGGGCGGTTTCGAGTTGGCCGTCACTCCAGTCACGAAACGGCCCCTGTCGGCGGGCGCGCGCCTTGCCCTATGTATCCTCGTTGCCACTCCGTTCGCCCTGATCGGCGCTGTGATCTATGAAAGCATCGCGCCTGAGACGCTCTGGACAGCCCTGCGCAGCGTTTACGCCGTTGCCGCCTCCACCATCCTGTTCGGCGCCCTGCTCTGGTGGGCCGATGCGCGCGGCGCCCAGTCGCGCTCGGAGGGTGATATGACCCTTCGGGACGCATTCCTGATCGGCGCCAGCCAGCTCGTCGCCGTCATCATTCCCGGCACCAGCCGCTCAGGCATCACCATGACCACGGCCCGCGCGCTGGGCTATGAGCGTGTCGAGGCAGCGCGCTTTGCCATGCTGATCGGCGCGCCCATCCTTGCTGCCGTCAGCCTCTATGGGCTCATGGGCCTCGCCAGCGCGCCGGTGGGCGGCGAAGGCGCAACCATTACGGATGGCCTGATTGTTGCGGCCATCGCCTTTGTCTCGGGCTATGCGTCGATTGGCCTGCTGATGACGCTGGTCCGCAAGATGAGCTTCCTGCCCTTCGTGCTCTATCGCTTTGCCCTGGGGATCGCGCTGCTGGCGACCTCCCCTATCGTGGCTGGAGCAGTCGGCTAAGCCTCAGGTTTCGCGCGCCTTGTGGAACTCGCCATAGGGACGGAAGCGCCAGAGATAGGATGGCACAATCGCTTCAACCGATTCCAGCTGCGTGATGCCCAGATCCCCCATGCCAAGGGCGCCTTCGGCCACGACATTGTCTTTCGTCAGCATCTCGACCTGCGAGCCGGTCAGCGGCGGATCACCAAAGAAGTTCCAGGAAAACGGCGGCACGAACCGCCACACGGCGCCTGTGATGTAGGCGACAGGACGGACAATGAAGAAAGGCAGCGGGATCTTGAAGCGGGGGCGGTCCACCGTCTTCAGAATGAAGTCATAAAGCTCGTTGAAGCTATAGCTGCGCGGGCCGCCCAGTTCGAAGGTCTTTCCGGCAGCGTCTTCGCGCTCCACCGCTTCTGCAATCGCCGCGGCCACGTCCCCGGCATAGACCGGCTGGAACTTCGTCTTGCCGCCGCCAATCGCAGGCATCAGCGGCGCAAACCGGGCCATATTGGCGAAGCGGTTGAAGAATTTGTCTTCCGGACCGAACACGATGGAAGGCCGCAGGATCACAGCCGTTGGGACAGATTCGCGCACCGCCTCTTCGGCGGCCGCCTTGCTGCGGCCATAAGGCGAACGCGAATTGACATCCGCGCCGATGGCCGAGATCTGAACGAAGCGCGTGATACCCTTTTCCTTGGCGACTTCCGCCAGCAGCCGGGCACCATCGGCCTGCTCGCCCTGGAAGGTCTGGCGGGCATGTTCGAAGAGGATGCCGACAAGGTTCACCACCACATCGGTGCCCTCAAGCGCCCGCTCCAGCGACGCGCGGTCGCGGATATTCGCCTGGACGACATCAACCCAGCCCGGAGGGCCGGCAAGGCGCACATCAATCGCGGTATGCACCCGGCGGCAGGCAACGCGGACACGCCAGCCCTTCTCCACCAGCGCGCGTGCGGCATAGCGCCCGATGAAGCCTGAGCCGCCAACCAGAGTCACCAAGCCTTTGCTCATTGTCCTGTCTTCCTGTTTGGGCGCCGACGCCGCCCCGATTCAGCTGTTTCTCGCGCCTTTCACCATTTTGCGGCGCCGATGTCCATGCGGCCTTGACGCTCGCAGCGTTTCTGGCGGGCCAGCGCCTACCAGATGACCGTCATGGTGACAGCGTCGCTATAGGCGCCCGCGTTCACCTGCTGGTTTGCCGGAATGGTGGCGCTGATGGGGTGCACCCGGCTGCGCGTCAACAGGCCGAGCAGAAAGGACCCCTGCAGCACTGAGCCCTGGACCCCATTGCCCCAGACCTGACCTGATTGGGTATAAACCTGATAGCCAAGCTCGCTGCCGCTGCTGGCCTGGCGCATTTTCCGCGAGGGGATGCTGCCGGATTGGCCCCCGCCCAGCCGCACATCATACGACGCACCGATGAATAACAGGCCGGTGCAGGTGACGGTGACATCCGCAGTGGCCGTCGCCGTATTGCCGGAGAAGGCGTGGTAGGCCGGAAAACTGAGCGGCGTGGAGACGACCGAACAGGACTGCGCCAAAGCCGGACAAATCGGGACACACAGTGACAAGGCAAGGACAATCAGACGCCACATTCAGTCAATCCCCGCCATCTTGACCCGGCCTTCGGGCCGAAGTTGCATCTCTCCCCGGGAGCGGACCGAAGAAACGATTTCCACAAAGCGGCCCGCCGGAGTGGTCACGGCGACAGTATCGCCGTCTTCGGCGACCGAACAGTAAACGCGGCCTTCCAGCCCAACAGGGCAGACCAGCCCGGACCCGAGCAACTCTACCCGGCTTCCCGGCGGCAAGTGCTGTCCAGCGGGAAACACCGCCGTGAAGGCGAGCGCGGTTTCGCGGCGGACATCGAAGCGGACCTCCGACAGCCCCCGCCGGGGGATGAACCGGGTGGTAAAATCGGCCACTTCATAGTCGAGCGGCACGTCTTCGGGGCGAAGGCTCAGCGTGTTGACCTCATAAGGGCGCACATCCGGAATGACGGCGAGACCGTTTTCACCGGTCACCGCAATGATGCGATTGTCCTTGTAGACCGGCACCCCCGTGAGATCGGGCATTCGCACGATGGCGGTTGCCCCGGTGGTTTGCCGCTGAAGCACGGCGGCCCCCGGCATCACAGCAAAGCCCCCGCGCAAGCCGGCCATCATCTGGGTGGTCTCTCCATAGACGCCGCCATTGAGGAAGAGATCAGCAGCGCCCAGATCGGCCGTCAGATCGCCCTGATAAACCGCTCCTGCCCCGCCCTCTGCAGCGCCGAGGGACCATTGCGCCCGCTCGCCCGGCATTCGCGACCGGCTGACCTGGACGCTGGACGCCTCCCGCCCGCCTGCTGATTGATAGCTGCCCCCCGCATTGTAAGGACCAAAACTCGCGCGCAGGCCAATGGCAAATCCGGTCTCGTCGCGGGCGAAATCCTGATAGGCGCTGGCCGAGAACGACACCCGGTCACCCCGCAGGGGCTTTTCCCAGCCGAGCGACAGGAAGCGCCGGTCGCGGAGCACCTTGTCCTCTTCCTCGATATAGGCTGCGCGGAAGGAGCCGGCGGGCGTGAATATGCCGCCGCTGGCGCGGATGGACCGGTCTGGAAACTCCAGGCCCAGTGTGGAAACGGTGTCGGAATAGCGCGGAGCTGCAAAGCGCGCCTGCAGCTGCAGCGATCCGCGCCGGGTATTGCGCTCGAAACCGGCGGAAAGGATGTGGCCGGTATGGCCATCCTCTGCCCGGCTCACCCCGCCCGAAAGGCTCAAGATACCGAGTTGCCCGGCCGTGATCTGACCGCCACCGCCCATCACGCCGCCGCCCTTGCCAAACTCCGAATAGGCCTCCGCCGTCAGCGCATTGGTGAGCCCGCGCCGAACCAGGCCATTGGCGATCAGCGTATCGTCATATTCAGATGCAATTCCGCTGAAATGGCGCGGCAGACCAAGGCTTACCGAATAATCCGTCACGCCTTCGGCCAGGGATTCCTCGGAAGCAAAGAAGCTGTAGTCTTCGATCCGGGTGAGGCCGCTGGCGTCGCGGATGATGACCTCGACCTCATTGAGACCGGTTTCCGGCGTAATCTCGAAATGGCTGAAACCGGGATCTACGCTCTGCTTCTGCCGGACAACCCCGTTCACCCTCACATCAACTTCCGACCGCTCGCGCAGCAGAGCCTGGAAGGCGCTGTAAGGGCGCCAGCTATCGCGCGGGTCCATGGAGAAATCCGTGCCATACTGGATGCCGGCGAAGGGAGATATCCGCCCCCAGCGCGGCGCGGCGGTAAAACTGTCACCGATGCTCAGACGTGTGAATGTATCCGGAAAATCCTGCTCATAGACCGTCAGCAGGCGGCGGGCCTGTCCTTCGTTCGCGGTATAAGCGGCGACCATATCGTTCTGCAGGCGGCCATAGGACGTATGCAGCGTGAGGGAAAGATCGCCAAAGGCATTGATCAGCTCATCTGCGCCATCATGGACACGCTGGGCCGAGAGGCCATATCCGCCGATCAGGCCGGAAAGCGGCTTTGCAAAACTCTGTTGCGCGCGCGCCGCCGGGCGCCGCAGCGGTGTGGCGGCAAAAAGGTCAAGCTGGGCCGCGCTCTGATCCAGCCGGTATTGCAGGCCGGCAACCGACTGGAGGCAGACTGCCTCTGCGCTGCCAGCATAAAGGCCCGCTGCGGCAAGCGGCGCTGTCTCCATCCGCGTGCAGTCTTCAGCGAGCACATCAAGCTGGGCCAGCCCGTCCACCAGCGTTCCGTTGATCCGGACCTCCACGAGCAGAGAGAGCACTTCGGGCGCTTGGGCGGGAGGGGCCGCGCCCGTCACGGGTGCGGCCTGGGCCGTCATCGCGCCGCCATGCACGAAGGCAAGCGCCGCGAGACCGTATCTCAGCCAGCCTCTCACCTGCCTGATGCGAGCTGGGCAGAGAAAGACTGGCCGTTGACGGAATAATTCAGGGCCCGGATGCGCGCGTCTACCGGCGGCGGCAAGAGAATCTCGGCGCCAGGAAGCAGATAGATAACCCCCGGTCCGGCAGACACGGCATCGCCGGCATCGGTCTGAAGCGAAAGATCATGCAGGCGCAGCCAGCCCGGCCCCGGATTGCGCAGGGCAAGCGCGTCCTGGCGGAGGCTTGCTTGCAACCCGTCCGGCCCCGCCGGAGCGCCAGCAAACATCGCCAGCACATAGCGCAGACGGATGGCAAGCTGCGAGGCCTGCTTTTCCGGTGCCTGCCCCGGGGTTGGCAGTTCATCGACAATCACCCGCCAGGCGCCTGCTCCGCCCGTATCGGGCACCGACATGCGGACAATCTGCGAGGTGCCGGGAGGAAGCGTGAAAATTTCCGGCGCAAAGCGCAGCCTCCTAGCCGGCTGCAGAACATCCTCGCCGTCCTGCTGCGTCCAGTCATAGATACGCACCTGAACGGTGACATCCTGCTTGAGACCGGAACTGATGGTGAGCGAGACCGCCCCGCCCTGCGCCGGCGCCTCGATCATGATCGGCGCGATCGCCAGCCCTTGCGTATGTGCGGGCAACAGGAACCATACAGCTCCCAGAAGGAGCAGGGCCAGGGGTCTCATCTCTACTTACCTCAGTAGGTGACCGTCACCTGAACTTCATCAGAATAGGCGCCGGCCGTGTCGGGTGTGCTGGTTGTGCGGCCATAGACGGTGAGGGTCTGGGAAGGCCCTGCCCCGTTGGCTACAGAACCGGTGACACCATCCCCCCAGACAGTCGTAAGTCCCGGATTGGTATAGAGCTGATAAGTGAAACTCGCCGGCAGGCTGGCATGGCTCAGCGTCCGTGCGCTGATATCGCCTGCCTCACCGCCATCCAGGGCCACCGTGAACGCGCTTGAGTTCGTGCAATTGACGGTGATGGAGCCATTGGCCGTAGCCTCGTCGAGACCGACGGAAGCAAAGACCACCGGCGTTGTCTGCACAACGCAGGTGTTCACCACGGTTGCCTGAACATCGAGGGTTCCGTTCGCCGTGGCCGCATGGGCCGCTTGAGAAGAGGCAGTCAGCGCCGCTGCTGCCATGAGTTTCCTGATCATTATTCCACCTATCCGGTCTTGTGATTGCTGTTTTTCTTTTTCTTGGATTCCACCCTAGCGCAACTTCGTTGCCCGAAGCTTTCAGAAGAGTCTCTGATTGGTTTACGTGCTATATGTTTTTGTACGGATTACTGTCCGGGCAATTTTAAAAACGGTCATCCGGTTTGTTGCCCCGCATTGGCCACGCATTTGCCGGATGATCAGTTTTTATTTTAAAGCGGCACCGGCCAGACCCGAGGCTCTTTCAGATATTTTCCGTTGGCAGATGATCGGCCGAAACGGGATGCAGGCGGCACAGTTCACATTCTATCTTTGTGAGATTTTCCCGCAGGGCGAGCGGCACCCCAGCATATACCTGCGCGCCCGCCAGCCCCCGCCGCGGCGCGGTGTATGATTCTCGCTAGAGGGGTCGAAGGTTAGCCTTCAGCCTTTCATCAGGCCTGAGGCCTTCAGCAGCTTGCCCGCGCGCAGAACCCGGTCGAGCTTATGCTCGCTGGAGCGGTCGCCCTTGTTGGAATCGGGATGGAACCGGCGCACATATTCGGCATAGCGCGCGCGGATCTGGGCCGGCGTCGCGTCCGTCTCCAGGTCAAGTTCCCTGAGCGCGCGAATCTGCAGGCTTGAGCGATGGCTGTGCATCCGCTCCTCGGCTGCGGGCGTGTCGTCCATATCGAAGAAGCTGCGGCCCGCCCAGCGGCGCGGATCATGCGGATCGGTCGCCTTGCGCCCGCCAAGCGGCCCTGCCCCCATGCGCCAGGTGCGCTTGTGGCCATACTGCTCGGCGCGCAGGAAAGCGGCCGCTTCGGCGTCGGTCATGCCTTCAAAGAAATTGAAACTGCGATTGTATGCGGCCGCATGTGCCTCGCAGAACCAGTGGCGTCCCTTGCCGCCCGGGCGCGGTGCCGGATGAGACCCTTCCAGATCGCAGCCGGGCTCCTCGCACACGCGCGTACGCTTTGCCCGTGCGCGCGACGTCTCGTCGGCGGGGGGCTTCACGCGTATATCCGTGAACTTGACTCGGTATCTGAACGGTTCGCCGTCTGACATGGGGCCACATAATAGGGAGTGCCGGTTAAACATGCCACAACCAAACGACAGACAGACGCGGATTGAAGCAGCCCTTGCGGCGGCATTTGAGCCCGTCTCGCTCAGCGTGATCGACGACAGCCACAAGCATGCGGGCCATGCCGGCGCTGCGCCGGGCGGCGAGACGCATTATTCTGTTGAAATTGTTGCCGAGGTTTTTGCCGGGCTCTCCCGCGTACAGGTTCAGCGCGCCGTGATGATGGTGCTGCAACAGGAATTCGACACCGGCCTGCATGCCCTCGCCCTGAAGGCGCGGGCGCCCGGGGCGAGTTAGTCCGGGCGTTCAGTCCGCTTCTATTTCGGCCACAGCCCGCGACACGTTCACCCCGGTAACCTGATTGCGCTGACGGCGCAGCACATTGAACCGGTAGCCATGGAACACGAAGCTCTGGCCGGGTTCGGGAATGGTCTGGGACTCATGGATCACCAGGCCCGCAACCGTGACAGCTTCCTCATCCGGGAGGTCCCAGCCGGTAGCGCGGTTGAGATCGCGAATCGGCACCCAGCCATCGACATTGACCGAGCCATCGGGCTGCGGGCGTACGCCCTGCACCTGCACATCATGCTCGTCATGGATCGCGCCAACGATCTCCTCGAGAATATCTTCCAGCGTGATCAGGCCCTGCAACTCGCCATACTCGTCAATGACGAGGGCAAAATGCTGGCCCCGCGAGAGGAACTGATTGAGTTGCTCCTGAACCGGCGTTGTCTCCGGAACGAACCAGGGTTTGCGCAGAATCGAATCCAGATCGAGCTTGGAGACGTCCCCGCCCAGCGGCAGGGCGGCCCGCAGCAGGTCCTTGGCGTGCAGAATGCCGATGATCTCTTCCTTCTCACCGCGATAGAGCGGCAGGCGGGTATGCGGGCTCGACAACGCCTTCATGATCAGCTGGCGGGGCTCGAGATCAGCGTCCAGCATATAGATGTTCTTGCGGTGGATCATCACGTCTTCGACGGTGAGATCTTTCAGGTCCAGCGCTCCGACGAGGCGGAGATGATCGTCCTTGCCCACGCCGCCTTCTGCCGCATGCAGATCAATTGCGCCGCGGATTTCCTCTTCAGCCGAGAGCGGGCTGGCGGGCGCGCCGACGCCCACAAGGCTAAGCACGCCGTTCACGATCATCTGGATGAGCCTGATGATCCAGGAGGCGGATTTCACCACCAGGGAGATCGGCCCCGCCACCACCAGCGCCACGGAATCCGGCCGCGTAATGGCATAGGTTTTCGGCATGACCTCGGAGAAGATCAGCACAAGCACCGTCATCACCGCTGTCGCCATAGCAAGCGCAAAGCCGCCCTGCCCGAAGAGAGCCGTGAACATCGAGGTCGCCAGGACTGATGCCAGAATATTGACGACATTGTTGCCAAGCAGGATAGCGCCGATGAAATTCTCGCGGTTCGCGAGCAGCTTGTTCACCGTCCGGGCCCGCTTGTCGCCGTCTTTCTCCAGCGCATGCATCCGGGCCCGCGAGGCCGCCGTCAGGGATGTTTCCGATCCAGAGAAGAATGCAGACATCATCAGTAGAATGACGATGGCAATGGCATATCCGGCAATCATTGTAAGGCCCAGTTCCTGTCAGGTGGATTCGGCAAGTTCGGTGGCGAGGAAGCGTTCAACCGAGGCAAGATCAGCATCCGGATGGACATAGGCCGCCCCGATACCGCGCGCGAGGATCAGCGGCACGCGCCCGGCGCGCGCCTTCTTGTCCTGCTGCATCAGCGTTGCAAGGCGGTTTGCGGTGAAGCGGCCCCGGTCAAAGCCTTCCAGCGAAACGGGAAGCCCCGAAGCGCTAAGCACATCCTTCACGCGCGCAGCGTCTGCCGCTGGCGTGATGCCGCTTGCGGCGCCATAGCGGAAGGCCAGCGCCATGCCGAGCGCAACGGCTTCGCCGTGCAGCAAGTCCTCGCGGTACTCATTTGCCGCCTCGAAGGCGTGCCCGAATGTGTGGCCAAGATTGAGCAGCTGGCGCACCCCTGTTTCGGTTTCGTCCTCAACCACAATGGCCGCCTTTGCCGCGCAGGAGCGCGCAACCGCATAGCGGGCCGCTTCCGGTTCCAGCGCCAGAACCTTCTGGCCATGCTCGGCCAGCCAGTTGAAGAAAGGCGCGTCATTGATGAGGCCGTATTTCACGATCTCGGCATAACCGGCTTTCAACTCCCGCTCCGGCAGGGTGGCCAGCAGCGCCGTATCCGCGATCACGAGGCGCGGCTGATAGAAAGCGCCGATCAGGTTTTTTCCGCGCGGGGTGTTCACCGCCGTCTTTCCGCCTACAGACGAGTCCACTTGCGCCAGCAGCGTGGTGGGCACCTGCACGAAACCCATGCCGCGCTTCATCAGGCTGGCCGCCAGCCCGCCCATGTCTCCGATCACGCCGCCGCCGAATGCAATCAGCGTGTCGCCCCGGTCTGCCCCGGCCGCCAGCAGCCAGTCGAGCACGCCTTCGAGGTTGGAGAAACTCTTGGTTCTCTCGCCCGGTGGCAGGCTGTACCAGTCAAGCTGGACGCCGGCGGTCTTCACCGCTGCCTCCAGCGAGGTCTTGTGATGGCGCATCACCGTTTCATCTGTCAGCACAAAGGCGCGAGGCCGCTTGAGCATGACCGACAGGCGCGGACCGAGCTCCGCCAGCGCGCCATGCCCCACCAGAATATCATACGCCCGCGCGCCCAGATCGACACGCACCGTTTCCAGCGAAGAAGTAGTTTTCATTTCGGTTTCCAGGTCTGAAGAGCTTTCAGGATCGCATTGACGGTATGCGTGTGAGGGCCGTCCTTGGAATGGACCACCAGATCGGCCTGCGAATAGAAGGGCTGGCGTTCCAGCACGAGATGGGCGAGGTGTTCCCGCGCATCGGCCCGCTGCAGCAGCGGGCGGGTGTCGCGCTTCTGCACCCGGCGCCAGAGCGTTTCGAGATCGGCATTCAGCCAGACCGTGATCGCCCGCTCGCGCAGGATGGCTCGGGTATCGGGGTCGAGATAGGCCCCTCCCCCGGTCGCCAGCACATGCGGGGGCATATCCAGCAGGCGGCGGATCACCTGTTTCTCGCCGCGGCGGAAATCGGCCTCGCCATGTTTGGCGAAAATGTCGGAAATAGACAGGCCGGCGGCCTTCTCGATTTCGTGGTCGCTGTCGTAGAAATCCCGGCCCAGCTTGTCGGCCAGCCGCCGCCCCACCGTCGATTTCCCCGCGCCCATAAGACCGACAAGCGCAATCGTGCGCCCGTGGAAGGGCAGCTGCGTACTTGAAGGGTCTGAGTCGGAAGGCATCTGTTCGTATTACCCGGCGTTGCGCATATGTCCTAGTGGTGCCACATAGACGGCGCAATCGGCAGGCAGATTCGCCCTGCCACACTCGTTTTCTGGGCCGGTTTCATGCGCAAATATCTCATCCTGTTCGTTATTCTCGCGGTCGCCATTGCCGGGGGTATGTGGTGGTTGGGCCAGCGTGCCGTCAAGAACGCGCCGCCAGAAGGCGAAATCCGCATACCTGTTGAAGGCGCCCTCGAATAGGCTGAAACGCCCCCTTAACCGCGTTTCCCTAGCGTTGGCGGATGGATGACCGTTCGCGTATTGGCGCTTTTCTTGAAATGATGTCGGCCGAGCGGGGCGCAAGCCCCAATACGCTCGACGCCTATGGGCGTGACCTGCTGGACGCCTCCGAATTCTGCGGCCTGCGCCTGGTGACCGCCTCTTCGGCAGACCTGTCAAACTGGCTGGCAGACCTGGCCGCGCGCGGCATGGCGCCCTCCACCCAGGCCCGGAAACTGTCGGCTGTGCGCCGCTTCTTCCGCTTCCTCTTCCAGGAAGGTGACCGGAAAGACGACCCCACCGCCCGCCTGGATGGCCCCTCGCCCGAACGGGAAGTGCCCGATGTGCTGTCCCGTGAGGAAGTGGCCCGGCTGATCGCCGCCTGCGAACCGGACAAACGCCTGAAATGCCTGGTGGAGCTGCTCTATGGCGCGGGCCTGCGCGCCTCCGAGCTGGTAACCCTGCGTGTGGGCAACCTGCCCCGCCGCAAGGCCGGGCAATGGATGAGCGCCGACATCATCATTCGCGGCAAGGGCGGCAAGGACCGCCTCTGCCCCCTCGGCCGGGCGGCCCTGATCGCGCTGGCGCAATGGCTGGATGTGCGGGAGGAAAGCCTGCCGGATAATCCTCTGCTGCGCGGCAAGGCAGAAGGGTTCGTCTTCCCCTCGCGCGGCAAGGAAGGCCATCTCACGCGCCGGCGGCTGGGGCAGATGCTGGAAGACCTCGCCACAAAAGCCGGGATAAGGTCAGAACGGGTCTACCCGCACGCCCTTCGCCATGCCTACGCGACCCACCTTCTTCAGGGCGGGGCAGACCTCCGGGTTGTGCAGACCCTTCTCGGTCACGCCGACATCGCCACGACGCAGATCTACACCCACGTCCTGACCGATGAACTCGCCGAACTGCTGGAAACGGCCCACCCCCTGGCGGTGGCAGGCCACAGCCGCCGCTAACCTCAGGCGATCGCCGAGCCGCGGGTATTGACCCAGAAAGCGTGAACAACGCCGGGCAGCCAGCCGATCAGCGTCAGCAGCACATTCAGCAGGAATTGCAGGCCGAGACCTTCCTTGATCAGCACCGCGACCGGCGGCAGGAAAATCGTCAGCAGGATCATCAATAACGACATGGGAGTACCTTTCCGTCTCGTGTGAGAGGAAAACGCATCAGAGTGCCGGGCGTTCCGTCACACCCTGCCGGTTTGACGCGGTGCAGCACCGCCCTTAATCCTTGCCCGGCAAGAGGGAGCCCCAGATGAGCCAGAAAACGCCGCGCAATTTCTTCAAGCCGCTCGCCATCGGCGCGCCTGAGCCCTATCGCGAACTGCCGGTGAAGCTGGAGCGCATGATCCATTTCGTGCCGCCGCATCTGGAGAAAGTGCGCGCCAAGGTGCCCGAAATGGCCCCCACGGTGGACGTGATGCTGGCAAACCTGGAAGACGCCATTCCTGCAGACGCCAAGGACGCCGCCCGCGCCGGCGCCATCGAGATGGCTAACATGTATGACTGGCAGGCCAAAGGCACCGGCTTCTGGAGCCGCGTGAACTGCCTCAACTCCCCCTGGTTCCAGGAGGATGTGTCGGAGCTGGTCCTGAAAGCCGGCCACCAGCTCGACGTGATCATGCTGCCAAAGGTCGAAGGGCCATGGGACATTCACTTTGCCGATCAATATGTCGCCCAGCTGGAAGCCAAGGCCGGCCTCAAACGCCCCATCCTCTTCCACGCCATTCTCGAAACCGCCGAAGGCGTGGCCCGCGTCGAGGAGATCGCCCTCGCCTCCCCGAGAATGCAGGGTATCAGCCTTGGCCCGGCAGACCTTGCCGCCAGCCGCAAGATGAAGACCACCCGTGTGGGCGGGGGCCACCCCTTCTACCGCGTGATCGAAGACCCCAAGGCCGACGGCAGCGCGCGCGCCAGCGCCCAGCAGGACCCCTGGCACTACACCATCGCCCGCCTGGTCGATGCCTGCCGCATGGCCGGCATCAACGCCTTCTATGGCCCCTTCGGCGACATTGCCGATCTTGACGCCTGCGAGCAGCAGTTCCGCAACGCCTTCCTGCTGGGCTGCGCGGGCACCTGGAGCCTGCACCCCAATCAGATCGCGATTGCCAAGCGCGTCTTCTCGCCCGATCCCGATGAGGTGAAGTTCGCTCGCAAGATCCTCGCCGCCATGCCCGATGGCTCCGGCGTCGCCATGATCGATGGCAAGATGCAGGACGACGCCACCTGGAAACAGGCGAAGGTGATTTCGGATCTGGCAGACCTTGTTGCGTCGAAAGATCCCGACCTTGCCGCCGCCTATGCTGGTTGAATTGGCCCTCGCCAAAATCCTGAGACAGGCCTAGCCTGCGCCGGTGAGGAACCGGCAGGAGCAAGCCATGTTGAGGACAATCGCAGGACTATTCGGAACCATTCTGGCCCTTTCCGGCCACGCTGCGGCAGATGAAGTCTGGACCACGAATGTGGGCGAGATCGTTTATGAGGCTGATCTGGAAACCGGCGAGGCGATCCTCTCCTTTCCTGGCGAGACCGGCCAGCGCCTGATCGGTATCTTTCCGGGCCTTGCGGGGGTGAGCGAGGGGCGCGGCTTCTACGCCGGCGTCTGGGTTGATCCTGACACCGCCACGGACGGCCTCTGCCCCGCCGCAATGAGCGACCCGCTGGGCGGCGGCAAAGCCTATACCTGGGGCCGGATGGACATCATCTTCACCAAGCCGGACTTTCCGGGCGGCTTCGTTGTGATGAAGGGCACCTGTTTCGATCAGGCAACCGATTATCTGATTGCCGAGCCGGTGGTGGGGGAATAGCCCCTCCCCCGCCTGCGCCCATCGCCCTCCTCTTTTCAAGGATACTCCATGGCAAAACACCTGATCCCCGAAACCGGCCACAGCCCGAACCTGCAGGCCTGGTTCGACTGGATGACCCGTGACCACTCCGCCGAGGGCCTGTCCACTCTCCTCGCCGAAAACGTCGTGTTCAAAAGCCCGGTCGTCCACACGCCGCAGGAAGGCAAGGCGATCACCATGGCCTATCTGCTGGCCGCCGGTGAAACGCTGGGCAATGACGATTTCCGCTATACCCGCGTGTTCGATTGCGGCGACCGCGCCGTCCTCGAATTCGAGACGATGATGGACGGCATCCTCGTCAACGGCGTGGACATGATGGAATGGAACGCTGATGGTCAGATCACGGATTTCAAAGTGATGGTCCGCCCGCTGAAAGCCATCCAGACAGTCCACGCCGCCATGGGCGCCATGCTGGCGAAGATGAAGGCGGGTGCGTGAAGGCGCCGGTTCTTGAAACTGAACGTCTGGTTCTGCGGGCCGCCGAGCCCCGCGACATTGATGCGTCAGCGGCGATGTGGGGCTCTGAAGAGGTGACCCGTTTCATTGGCGGCAAACCGCGCTCGCGCCAGGATGCCTGGTTTGGTCTTCTGCGTGGGATCGGCCTCTGGGAAATGAAGGGCTTCGGCTATTGGGTGGTCACCGACAAGGCGAGTGGCGCCTATCTTGGCGAAGCTGGCTTTGCCGACTTTGAACGCGGCTTGCCGAAGGATCTGATCTGGGGGCCGGAAGCGGGCTGGGCCTTCGGACCAAAGGCCTGGGGCAAGGGCTATGGCACCGAAGCCGTGCGCGCGATCCATGACTGGTTGGACGGAACAGAGTTCGCCAGCAGCTGCTGCGTGATCGAGCCGGACAATTCCGGATCACGGCGCGTCGCCGAAAAGCTCGGCTACAGTCATACCGGCGAAACACTGCTGGGCGGCGTGACCGTCTACACCTACCGGCGCGGCGCCTGATAGGCTTCCGGGCTGCCCGTCTCGTCATTGGCGCCCAGAGGCTTCCACGCGCGCAGAAGTTCCAGGAAAGCCTGATCCGGCAAGCCGGGGCTATAGAGGAAACCCTGCGCCATGGTGCATCCGCGGCGGCGCAGGAAATCTGCCTGCTTGGTCGTCTCCACGCCTTCGGCAACCGTCTTCAAGCCCAGGGTTTCGGCCATGGCGAGGATCATCTCGACAATGGCCGGCGCCTGACGATCCGTCTCCAGCGCAGAAACAAATTGCCGGTCAATCTTGAACACATCGAAGGGCAGCTGGGTGAGGGTCGCAAGGTTTGAATGGCCCGTGCCGAAATCGTCGATGGCAAGCTTGGTGCCCATCGCCCGCAGCGGCGAGATGAACTCGGCCACGCGGCCCGGATCCGACACCGCCATGCTTTCGGTGATCTCCAGCTCCAGCCGCCGGGGGTGGAGCCCTGAGCGGCGCAGCGCGCCCATCACGGTTTCGGTCAGGTCATTGCGCTGGAACTGGCTGGGGGAGACGTTGACGGCAACGGTTACGTCATGGCCTTCAAGTTCCCAGGTGCGCGCGGCTTCACAGGCCGCTTCCAGGATCTGCTTGCCAATCTCCTCGATCAGGCCGGCTTCCTCCGCCACCGGAATAAAAGCGGCCGGTGAAATCAGCTTGCCATTCGAGCGGCGCCAACGCGCCAGCGCCTCGGCGCCGACGATACGGCCCGTGGCAAAATCGATCTTCGGCTGGAACACGGCCTTGAATTCGCGGTTCTCCACCGCGTCGCGCAGCTCTGCCTCAAACCGGTAGCGCCCCTGCACGATGCGCGTCAGGCGCGGGGTGAAGAAGCGGAAACCGGATTGAGATTCGTTGCGCACAAGGCGCAGGGCCAGCTTGGCATTCTGCATCAGCTTCTGCGGCGAATCGGCGTCTTCCGGCGCCATCACGATGCCGCCCGACAGCGATATCGTCACTGGGCGGCCGAGGATGGTGAACGGCTCGTTGAAAGCGTTACGGATCGCCCGGGCAATCGCGATCACATGTTCGCGGCTTCCCGCGTTCGGCATGAACAGCGTGAACTGGTCGGCCGTCAACGCTGCCAGCATGGAACCGCGCAAGGCTGAAGCCGAGGGGTCGGGCACATCGCTCAGCGCTTTTGAAATCCGCTGGGCAGCAGCATGGATCATCATATCGCCATGCCCTGCCCCCACCTGCTCAACCAGATGCGCAAACCGGTCAATGTCCAGCAGGATAAAGGCGGCGGGACGCTCGAAACTGGCGCTGGGAAGGATCTCGAAGATGCGCTTCTCGGCGGCGATGGCATTGGGCAGGCCGGTGCGGCTGTCGCGATAGGCGATCTTGCGGAGGTGATCATTCTCCCGCTTCAGCTTTCGCACGGTGCGCGTGGTGGCCACGCGCAGGCGCCGCAGTTCTGGAAACTGCAGGGAGTAGAGGTCCGCGTCCACGTCCCCGCGGGTCGACATCATGTACGTGGTAAACCGCAGGAACACGTCCTGCAGCGGGCGCGCCAGCAAGTAGCAGACGGTGGCGGAGGTGACGATCGTGAACAGCAACATACCCACGATCACCGGCAGGGGAACGGAAAACCCGATCGGCGCATTCTGGCTGTTGGTGCGGAAAATCACCTCGGCGGCAACGATCAGGGCAAACAGGAAAATCGATAAAAGCCCGCCTGCGATCCCGGCAAATGCCGGAATGGTGAGGCTGCCGGTCAGACGGCCGATGAGGCTTCCCTGTTTCAATCCATTGCCCGCCACGGGTGCCCAACTAAGTAATTCCCGCAGAAACTGCCCTATAGATGTTTAGGAATCCGTGAACACAGATGCGCTAGCTGTTGCGCCTCCGGCAGTTTATATGGCCTCTCATGACAAAGAACCGCACTGCAGACGTCACCCGTAAGACAAAGGAAACCGATATTTCGGTTTCCGTTAACCTTGATGGCACCGGCAAAGCCGAGATCGAGACGGGAATCGGCTTTTTCGATCACATGCTGGACAGCCTGGCCCGCCATTCGCTGATCGACCTGAAAGTGCACTGCCAGGGCGACACCCATATCGACTTCCACCATTCGGTGGAGGACACCGGCATCGTGATCGGCCAGGCAATTGCTCAGGCGCTGGGCGATTTTGGCGGCATCACGCGCTTTGGCCATGCCTATATCCCGATGGACGAAACGCTGACCCGCGCCTCCATCGATCTCTGCAAGCGCCCCTATCTGATCTGGAAGGTGGAGTTCCGGCGCGACAAGATCGGCGAGATGGACACCGAACTCTTCAAGGAGTTCTTCCATGCCCTCGCAGGTAATGGCGGCATGTGCCTGCATGTCGAGAACATCTATGGCGAGAACAACCACCACATCGCCGAAAGCTGTTTCAAGGCCACCGCCCGCGCCCTGCGCACAGCCATCACGGTAGACCCGCGCCTCGGCGGCAAACCGGCCAGCACCAAGGGCAGCCTCTGATCCGGCGCAAAGCCCGCGCCTAAATGGCGTGGGCGTCGATCACCGCATCGATCAGCGCAGGCTCAGCGGGCACCTG
Source organism: Hyphomonas sp. NPDC076881 (assembly GCF_050269995.1). NCBI lineage: Bacteria > Pseudomonadati > Pseudomonadota > Alphaproteobacteria > Hyphomonadales > Hyphomonadaceae > Hyphomonas > Hyphomonas sp. NPDC076881. The sequence goes on from NZ_JBNNJJ010000002.1 coordinate 46,537, forward strand.
CCCGTCCAGCATCAGCATGGCGAGGCCATGCACCAGCGCCCAGGATTTCAGCCGCCGCGCCTCCCGCAGCCCGGCAGGCATGTCCCGCCCATAAAGATCATCCAGCGCCCGCACCAGCAGGGTCATGCCATCCTCCGGCCTGTCTTCGGCGCAAGGCTGCGGCGCGCGGGCAGGGCCTGCGCCCGGCTGCGCCATCATCAGCCGGAACAGGGCCGGATGGGCGAGGGCAAACTGAACATAGGCCCGGCCCATGGAGATAAAGGCAGCCATGCGGTCCCCCTTCCCCGCCATCGCCTTTTCGAAAGCAGCCGCCATCATGGCGTGGCCTTCGGTGCACAGCGCGCTGAGCAGCGCCGCCTTGTCCGGAAAGTGGCGGTAGACCGCCGTGGCCGACACCCCGGCATTACGCGCAATCTCTCGCAGGCTCAGCGTCTCCGCCGGGCCTGAACCAATCAGCTTCAGCCCCTCCGCGATCAGCGCCGCGCGCAGGTCGCCATGATGATAGCGGTTTTTCTCCCCGCCTATGTTGACAGTGTTATCATTCTCGATCATGTTGTCACCGTAAACATTGTTCCCAGCGTCCGCAACCTGGCTGCTTCAAAGGAGCCCACCATGCCCAGCCCCGTCGAAACTGCCATTCGCAGCGTTGTTACCAAAGGCATCATGGGCGTGGCGGGCTTCAACCGCGCGCACCGCAAGTCCAGCGCGCCCAATCCTTACCTCACCGGCATCCATCAGCCGATGGAAGCTGAATACACCCTGACGGACCTCAAAGTGACCGGCACCATCCCGCCTGCGCTGAATGGTCTCTACCTGCGCAACGGCCCCAACCCTTTCAGCCCGCCCAACCCCGCCACCCATCACTGGTTCGTCGGCGACGGGATGCTGCATGGCGTGCGCCTGGAGGGCGGCAAGGCGCTCTGGTATCGCAACCGCTGGGTCCGCTCGCCCCAGATCAGCCAGGCCCTTGGCGAGCCTCCCGCCCCCGGCCCGCGCACACCGGCCGGGTCTGAAAGTCCGAACACGAATGTTGTCGCCATGGCCGGGCGCATCTGGGCGCTGGTTGAGGCGGGCGGCCTGCCGGTGGAAGTGTCCGATACGCTGGAAACCCGCGCCCGCAGCGATTTCGGCGGCCTCCTGCGCCAGGGCTACACCGCGCACCCCCACCTTGATCCGCTGACCGGCGAGACCCATGCCATCTGTTATACCGGCCAGAACCAGACCACCATCTGGCACACCGTGATCACCGCCGAGGGCGCCGTGCGCCGCCACGAGCCCATCGCCGTGCAGAACGGCCCCTCCATCCATGACTGCATGATCACCCGCAATTATGTGATCGTGATGGATCTGCCGGTCACCTTCTCCATGGCGGCGCTGATTGGCGGGGCGTCCTTCCCCTATCGCTGGAACCCGAAACACACCGCCCGCATCGGCCTCCTCCCCCGTGAGGGCAAGGGCAGCGACATCCTCTGGTGCGATGTTGAGCCCTGTTACATCTTCCACCCGGCCAACGCCTATGAAACCGAAGACGGCAAGGTGATCATGGATGCCTGCGTGCATCAGGATATGTTCGTGGACGGAAACACGGGCCCCAATGGCAGCATCTGCGCCTTTGAGAGCCTGGAGATAGACCCCGCCGCCCGCGCCGTAACCCGGCGCATCATCGACGACGCCCCGCAGGAATTTCCGCGCCCGGACGAACGCCGCATCGGCCAGCCCTACCGCTATGCCTACACCGTCGCCCTGCCCGCGCAGGGAGACCCGAGCTTCATGGGCGACCCGCGCCTCTTCAAGCATGACCTCGGCGCCGGCACGCGCGAGGTGCACGATTTCGGCCCCGGCCGCATGCCCGGCGAGTTCGTCTTCGTGGCGGCCCATGAAACCGCCGCCGAGGATGAAGGCTGGCTGATCGGCTATGTCATCGACACAGCCTCCGACACCACCGGCCTCGTGATCCTCAATGCGCAGGATTTCACCGGCCCGCCGGTGGCCAGCATCGCCCTGCCCCACCGGATTCCGCCCGGCTTCCATGGCAACTGGGTGCCACTTGGCTGACGGCGCCCGGCGCCTGTGTCGCAAACGCGCTTGATTGCCATGGCCGCGCGCCCCCGCTAAGAGCGCGGCCATGACCCGCGTGGCCCTCATCGATTACGGTTCCGGCAACCTGCATTCCTGCGCGCGCGCCCTCGCCGCCGCGGCAGGGGACGCCGCCGCCATCCACGTCACCGCGCGCCCTGAAGACATCCTCGCGGCCGGGCGCATCGTGCTGCCGGGCGTGGGCCACTTTGCCGACTGCGCCGGCGCCCTGCGCGCCATTCCCGGCATGGTGGAGGCCCTGGAAGAGGCCGTGCTGCGCAAGGGCCGGCCGTTCCTCGGCATCTGCGTGGGCATGCAGCTGATGGCAGACATCGGCCTGGAGGACGGCGAAACCCCCGGCCTTGGCTGGGTGCATGGCATCGTCGAAGCGCTCGTCCCCGCCCCCGGCCTGCCCGTGCCCCATGTCGGCTGGAACGAGCTGATGATCCCCGCGCCCCATCCCGTTCTGGCGGGCCTGGGCGACAAGCCCCACGCCTATTTCACCCATTCCTACGCCTTCCGCCCGGAAAACCAGGGAGAGGTCGCCGCCTGGACCGACTATGGCGCCCCGCTCGCCGCCGCCATCGCCCGCGACAACCTCTTCGGCACGCAATTTCACCCCGAAAAAAGCCAGCGCCTCGGCCTCACCCTGCTCGCCAACTTCCTGGAGTGGACCCCATGACCTTCTAGCCCCCTCTCCCCTGGGAGAGGGGGTTGGGGGTGAGGGAGCGCAACGCCTCCCCGCGCCCCCGGCCAGACTGTACCACCCCCTCACCCCTGCCCCTCTCCCGAGGGAGAGGGGTTCAAGCAAAAGACGACACCATGACCTTCACCCTCTACCCCGCCATTGACCTGAAAGACGGCGCCTGCGTGCGCCTGCTGCGCGGGGAGATGGACGCGGCCACCGTGTTCAACACCGATCCCGGCGCCCAGGCCCGCGCTTTCCATGAGATGGGCTTCACCCATCTGCATGTGGTGGACCTGAACGGCGCCTTCGCGGGCGCGCCGGTGAATAAGGCCGCCGTGGAAAGCATCCTCAAATCCACCCCCGCCCCGGTTCAGCTCGGCGGCGGCATCCGCACGCGCGCGCAGATTGATGCCTGGCTGGAGGCCGGCATCTCCCGCGTCATCCTCGGCACCATTGCGCTGCGCGATCCTCAGCTGGTGAAAGACGCCGCCCGCGCCCTGCCCGGCCGCATCGTCGTCGGCATCGACGCGAAGGACGGCATGGTCGCCGTGGAAGGCTGGGCCGAAACCAGCGACATGCGCGCCACAGAGCTCGCCAAGGCCTTCGAAGGCTGCGGCGTCGCCGCCATCGTGGCGACAGACATCGGCCGCGACGGCCTCAAAACCGGCGTCAATGTTCCGTTCACGGCAGAGCTGGCCAACGCCGTCTCCATCCCCATCATCGCCTCCGGCGGCGTCAAAAGCGTAGACGACATCCGTGCCCTGAAGGCCAGCGGCGCCCCCATCGCCGGCACAATCCTGGGCCGCGCGCTCTATGACGGGGATATTGTGGCGAGCGAGGCGATTGGGGTGGCGGGTCGCAATGTAGGGGTATGAGCTGGCCAATGGCCGCAGTTGATCCCAAATTCCAGCCTCTGCTGGTTAGGCTGAAACCCTCACGGCAGACAACTCTAAGTTCAATTGCATTTACTAGACTTGCACATTTTAGGCGCAATAGGATTATATTACAGGTTTAGTTAACTCGGCATCACCGCGCTTTGGAGAACTTGTTGTCTGCAGGAACAGAAGCCCTTGTAGATCCATTAATTCTCGGATGGTTGCGCAAATCAGCTGGCTTCACAGTTGATCAGGTCGCACATCGTCTGAAGAAAGATAAGGAGTTTATATTCGCTTCCGAACGCGGCGAGGTCAGTCTGACTATAGGACAAGTACGAGACCTGGCCGATTTATACAAACGGGCGTTATCGGACTTCTTCCTCCCGACGCCTCCGAAGGAATCAGCTCTCCCTCATGATTTTCGGAGGCTGCCAGGCGAGGTGGCCGGTACCTATTCGCCCAAACTAATTCGAGAACTTAAAACTGCGCGAGACAGGCGGGATGTTGCGCTCGATCTTTTCAACAGCATGGATCAAACCGTTCCATCCTTGACGGCAAAGCTTAACAGTGGAGCCGATCCAGAGTCGGCGGGCGAATTAATACGCAGGGTATTAAAGGTATCAATCTCGGATCAGCTTACTTGGGGCGATGGTGCTGGCGCTTACAAAGCATGGCGCGCGCTCATCAGAAACGCGGGCGTTCTTGTATTCCAATTCGACACTGTTCCGGAAGATGAGGTCTTGGGGTTCTCACTTTCCGACCGACCCCTGCCTGTAGTTGGAGTAAGCGTCAAACAAACAGAGAACCGCAGAACATTTACGATACTCCACGAGTTTGTGCATGTGCTGATGCAAGAAAGCTCAGTGTGCGACATAGATGATTTCCAACCCCGCAACCCAACAGAGATGGCTGTAGAGGTGTTTTGCAATGCGAGCGCCGCAGCGGCTTTGATGCCAAAATCTGATTTTCTAAACCACTCAGTTGTTAGAAACCACAGACAACGATCAAACTGGTCAGACACAGAGATTTCGGAAGCCGCTCGCGATTTTGGTGTAAGTCGCTTTGCGCTTGTCCGCCGCCTACTGACGCTAAACTTAACTACTAGGGATTTTTATGCGCAAAAGCAGGCTCAGTACACGGCTGAATATAAGAGCCTTAAAGCTGCTCAGCGCGAGAAAAACGCCGATAAAGAATTTCGCCGCAGCTATTCTGACCGAGCCGTCCACAATCTAGACCATTCCTTCATTAGGTCGGTCCTCCAAGGCTATCATTCGCGCCAGTTGACTTTGCTTGACGCCTCCAACCTTTTGGACGTTCGCCCGGAAAGAGTAAAGGAAGTCGAGGTTAAGCTGACGAGGGCAGCTGGTTGAACCCGTTAGCTTCCAAATATTGTATCGACACTAGCGCCTTAATTGAGTGGTGGGCCGACTCTTATGGGCCTGATATCTTCCAATCGATTCCGGAACGAATGGCAAAGTTGGTTCAGGAAGGACGTCTTCGGGCTTCTCGTTCAGTAAAAGATGAAATCAAAGAGGGCCCAAAGGACGAACCACTGGATCTGGCGCGGTGGTGTCGAAGCCAACCAAACTTTTACGAAGAAGACGATGCTGCGGTTCAAAAGGTCGTCAAAGACTTACTTCTAAAGTACCAGAACCCGCCAAAAAAGAAAAATAAAGGGATCAACGGGGCAGATCCGTTTGTTGTTGGACGGGCGCACGTCTGGGGAACAAGTTGGTGTGTCGTATCAGCGGAGAGACCCTCGAATGGCAGTCTCTATAATCCGAATATTCCGTTTGTATGCGCCGAAATTGGCGTAGAACATATCGACTTTCAAACGCTCATGAGGCGAGAAGGGTGGAAACTGCTTTGATGCGTGCTGACTTCGATGCCAACAGAGTGTCGCTCTCCACCAGCCTTTCCGAATAGACCCGCGCCCCCACGCCGGCTTGCCAGGCGCGCCCTTTTCTGGTGCCCTTGAGGCCGCCCCACAACCCTGGCCGGAATCCCCCGCCAGCAACTCCAAAGGCCCGGCGTGAAACGCTTGCCCGCCCTTCTTGCTGCTGCTGCGCTGCTGGCGGCGCTGCCCGTCCCCGCCGGGGCGCAGGGCGCGCTGGTCGCCACAGCGGCTGAGCTCACCGCGCAGGCAGAGACGCTCCAGCCCGGAGACTGGGTGTGGGCGCCCGCACTCTCCCCCGCGGGCCCCGTCACCCTGTTTGTGGACCTGACCCGGCAAACCGCCACCGTCTATCGCAATGGCGTGCGCATCGGCATCTCCACCATCTCTTCCGGCAAGCCCGGCCATGAAACGCCCACGGGCGTTTTCGTCATCCTGCAGAAGGATGCCGATCACCGGTCAAACCTCTATGACAACGCCCCCATGCCCTATCAGCAGCGCCTCACCTGGGATGGCATCGCCCTGCATGCCGGCGCCCTGCCCGGCTATCCGCAGAGCCATGGCTGCATCCGCCTGCCGCTGGAATTTGCCAAACGCCTCTTCGCCGTCACAGAGATGGGCGGCACCGTGATCGTCTCCGGCGTGGCGGGAGAGCCCGCGATCACGCCCGCCCCCGGCCTCTTGGCCGCCGAAGGCCCCGGCGGCGTGCCGCTGGACCATGCCCCGCTGGCAGGGGATGAGCTTTACCGCTGGATGCCGGACGGCGCGCCCGAAGGCCCGCTCACCCTCGTCATCTCGCGCCGCGATCAAACCCTGGTGGCCCTGCGCGGGGCCGCCGAAATAGGCCGCGCCCGCCTCTATGTGCCGGAAGGCGAAACCGCCACGCGCGTGCTGATGCTCAGCCCCTCTGTGGACGGAGCACTCCACTGGATCCAGCTGGAACTGCCCGAAGGCACGCCCGGCGCGCCGGTCGCGTCGCTCCCCCCTGCCGCGCCCGATGAGCTTGCCGATCAGGCGCTGCTGCCGCCCGCCTTTGCAGAGCTTCTGGCGCCCCTGCTGTTGCCGGGCACCACCATCCTGATCACGCCGGACTCTCTGGAAGAAGGCTCCGGCGGCCTGCCCCTCACCATCGTTGACGCCATCGGCTGAGCGCCTGAAAGTCTTCCTTCAGCGCGCCGATGAAAGCGGCCGCCGCAACCGCCGCCGCGTGCGCAAGGCATGGGCCAGATCGCTTTCCCCGCCGCCGGGCGCGCTGCCCACATCCAGCCGGGACAATCCCGCCGCCAGCCGCGCCAGCGTTTCGGCCTCGTCATTCTGTAGTCTCGCGGCGGTTTTCCGCTCTGTCTGTTTCATGTCCATGTCTGTCTCCTGGTGCTTACTTCGTCAGTTCGCTCGGTCGAGATCAGCCTCCCGTGGCGTCAATATAGGCCAGCGCGCCGCCCCTTCCCACCCCGCACAACCTTAAGGATTGTTTGCATTCGCCCGGCTTTGGCGGCAAAGGAGCGCCCATGCTGAAAACGCGCATCATCCCCTGCCTCGATGTGAAAGACGGGCGCACCGTGAAGGGCGTCAACTTCGTGGACCTGAAAGACGCTGGCGACCCCGTCGCCCTCGCCCGCGCCTATGACGCCGCCGGCGCCGACGAGCTCTGCTTCCTCGACATCACCGCCAGCCATGAAGGCCGCGGCACGCTGCTGGAAACCGTCAGCCGCACGGCCGAGGCCTGCTTCATGCCGCTCACCGTGGGCGGCGGCGTGCGCTCGGTGGAGGATATGGTCGCCCTCCTGCGCGCGGGCGCAGACAAGGTGGCCATCAATTCGGCCGCTGTGGCAGATCCAGCGCTGATTTCCGCCTGCGCCGCCAAGGCCGGCCGCCAATGCGTCGTCGTGGCCATCGATGCGCGCGCGGTGGACGGCCATTGGGAAATCTTCACCCATGGCGGGCGCAAGCCCACCGGTATCAACGCGGTCGAGTTTGCCCGCGAGGCGGCCAAGCGCGGCGCCGGCGAAATCCTGCTCACCTCGATGGACCGGGACGGGACGAAATCAGGCTATGACATTCCGCTCCTGAAAGCGGTCTCCTCCGCCGTCACCATCCCCGTCATCGCCAGTGGCGGGGCGGGCAGCGTGAGGGACTTCGCCCCCGCCGTGATCGAAGGCGGCGCCAGCGCCGTTCTGGCCGCCTCCATCTTCCATTTCGGCGAAGCGACTTTGGCAGAGGCGCGCGCCGCCCTGGCCGAAGCGGGCGCGCCGGTGCGGGTGGTCTAAGCCCCTCTCCCGTGGGAGAGGGGTTGGGGTGAGGGCATCCCGCCCCACCCCCTCTGCACAAACTTTAGAGTTCCGCTCCCCCTCATCCCCAACCCCTTCTTCCGAAGGAGAAGGGGCTTGAAACGTTACTCCGTAAACACCGGCTTGCGCTTCTGCATTTCCGCCATCACCGCTTCCATCTGATTGGGTGTACGGATCACCTTCTTCTGCTCGTCGCTTTCCATTTGCAGCAGCTCGGCATCGGTGCTGTCGGCCATCGCGTTCAGCAGGCGTTTGGCGGCCTGCATCGCGGCGGGGTTCTTGCTCGCCATCAGCTTGGCGAGCCACAGTGCATCTTCCAGCGGCGTCTCGGAAACCTTGGTGGCAAAGCCCAGCGCATGGGCCTCGGTGCCCTTGAACTCGCGGTTGGTGTAAGTCAGCTCACGGAGCACATCGTCGCGCACATTGCCGCGCCATAGCGGGAAGCCCGCCATGTCCGGCACGAGGCCCCATTTCATTTCCATGATCGCGCAGCGCGTGTCGGGATGAATGATGCGAACATCTGCGCCGGAGAGAATCTGGAAGCCGCCGCCAAAGGCCACGCCATGGGCCGCCGCAATCACCGGCACGGGCAGCTCGCGCCAGCCCCAGGCCACGTATTGGGCAAGGTTGGCAATGCCATGGCTGCGATCGCCCAGATTGGAGGTCACATTCCCCTGCCCCGGTTTCTTGTCTTCGCTCGCGGCGAAGTTCGAAAGGTCGAGACCAGCACAGAAGGCACGGCCCTCGCCGGAAAGCACCACCACACGCAGGCCCTTGGTGGCCTTCAGCGTGTCGATGGCTTCGGCAATGCCGGCAAACATCGCGCTGTCGAGGGCATTCATCTTGTCAGTGCGGGTCAGGCGCACATCGGCAACGCCGTCATCCAGCAGGGTAATCGAAACGCGGTCTTTCATCTTGGCTTCCTCCGGAACTTTGAGGTGAAGCTGGCGCCCTTCCGCTGGGGACGTCAAGCGGTCTGGAGGGCGGAAGTCCGCGCAAACTTTCCAGGGGGCTGGCCAACATGGCGGCTGAACGCGGTGCTGAACGTGCTGGCCGATCCATAGCCCACCCGGCGGGCGACCTCATCCATCGGCAAATCCTCCCGCCGCAGCAGGTCCTTGGCCAGGGCCATCCGCCAGGCCAGCAGGTATTCCATGGGCCGCAGGCCGACCGTGCGGGTAAACCGGTCAAAAAAAGCAGAGCGGGAGAGGCCCGCCTCCCGGCCGAGTTCATCAATCGTCCAGGGCTTCTGCGGGCCCTCATGTATCTGCCGGAGCGCCTCCGAGATGCGGGCATCTGACAGCCCCCGGAGCAGCCCTGGCGCCGCATCGCCACTTTGCGATGCGCGCAGCGCCTCGATCAGCAACACTTCCACAAGGCGCTCCAGCACCAGGTCACGCCCGGCTCTCTCACCGCTGGCTTCCTGCCCGAACAGATGCACGAGCGCCGAAAGCCGGCTGTCGCCATGAATATGGATCAAGCGCGGAAGAAGCGACACGATCAGGGCGGCGTCGGGCGAGTCAAAGAGAAAATACCCGCCCTGCAACCGCACATCCGGCGGGCCTGACGCACGGCCGTGCCGCACTTCTTCACCGGAACGCATCGCTTTCCTTGGATCGATCCGCTTTGCAGCCGCAGGCTCGAAGCCAGACATCGTGAAAGCCGGCGTGGAAGGCAAAAGCACAAAGTCACCTTCCTCCAGGGTGATTGCGGGCTCGCCGGCAACGGCCAGCCGGCACCGCCCTTCGAGCACCGCGCAAAAGCCCGGATGTCCGAACTCGGAATAACTGACCGCCCATCTTCCGGCGCCGCTGATGCCCTTGGAGAACATCGCGCTGGGCCGCAGCAAACGGATCATTTGAGAAAGGGGATCGATCATTCCGGACTTTTGCAAATGAAATTGAGACTATTGATTGATGATAGTCCTGATCACGCACCTTATTCTCTCTCCTGTCAAGCACAGACAGGAAAGGAACTCTCACCATGAACACCGTCCTCATCACCGGCTGTTCGTCCGGCTATGGCCTTGAAACGGCCCGCTACTTCCATGCCCAGGGGTGGAACGTTATCGCCACCATGCGCACGCCCCGCGAAGGGATCCTGCCCCCGTCCGCCCACATGCGCGTTCTGCCTCTGGATGTGACCCGGCCGGAGAGCATTGCAGACGCGCTGGGGATGGCCGGCCCGATTGATGTTCTCGTGAACAATGCCGGTGTCGGCGTTGTCGGCGCTTTCGAAGCAACGCCCATGGCGCATATCCGCAAGGTGTTCGAGACCAACACTTTTGGCGTCATGGCCATGTGCCAGGCAGCGATACCGATGTTCCGGGCCCGGAAGTCTGGAGTGATCGTCAACGTCACCTCCAGCGTGACCCTCGCCCCGATGCCGCTGGCTGCGGCCTACACAGCCAGCAAGCAAGCGATTGAAGGCTTCACCGGCTCGCTCGCCCATGAGCTTGCCTATTTCGGGGTCCGCGCCAAACTGGTGGAACCCGGCTACGCACCAACGACACGCTTCTCGCAGAATACCGAAGTGCGCCTCGAAGACCTGATTCCGGAAAGCTATGCCGGCTTTGCAGGGCCCATCCTTGAAGGCTTTGCCACCCCCGCCTTTATCACAACGGAGCAGGACGTTGCCGAGGCCATCTGGCGCGCCGCGGGCGATCTCACCGGCCAGCTCCGCTTCCCCGCTGGCCCGGATGCCGTGGCCCTCGCCGCAGCCTGACCGGCAATGCGCCTTCCCGCCCCTTCTCCCGGCAGGGAGAAGGGGTTAGAGGAAGACTATGACTGCCAAAGCCCCCCTCGCCTCGCCTGCGCGCCTCGCCGCTGCCCTGACGCATCTTGCCGAAACCATCGATGCACGCGCCCTTGAGGGCGACGCCGCCTCAAGCTGGACGGCGAAGCTCCTGGCCAAGGGCCCGGATGCCGCCGCCGCGAAAGTCGCCGAGGAAGGGGGCGAGCTGGCCGAGGCCGTTCGCCGCGAGAGTGACGAGCGCGTGGCGAGTGAAGCGGCGGACGTCCTCTACCATGTCTTCGTCGCGCTCCGGTCGCGCGGGGTGGCCCTTGATGCGGTGGCCGCCGCCCTCGAAAAACGCCAGGGCACGTCCGGCATCGCCGAAAAGTCTTCCCGGCCCTCCGGGAGCTGAAAAACTCCAACGGCGTTGGAGTTTCTGGCCTCGCCGTTGGAGTTTTTCTTGGAGTTTTTTGCGCCCTTATCCACGGGATAGGACCAGCGGTATCCGCATGCCTGTCAGTCTGGGCTAAATGGCCTTCTGGACCGCTGCGCCGCGCCTGCGGGCAGCGAACGTCAGTTCACCTGCAACGCTCAATTTCAAGCTCACTGGCATCGCGGGCTTCAAGGATCTCCGTAATAAAAAGGCGCCCCCTATATTTCCCCATATGGCCAAAATCTTCCATCAGATTGTCCGCACGTTGCACGCCTCCGCGCACACGGAGGTATCGATTGGCGGCCTGCAAATCCAGCCAAGCCGGATCATTGAGGTCAACGCCCATTGCCACGCCCATCGCATCTGGATCGTCTGTCCAGAATTCCGCCCACCATCGCTCATCCACATCACAGGGTTTGAAAGCGCTACGTTCAAAACTTGATGCATAGAGCCCTTCAAACTCCGCAATGTGTTGACTGGCGTTTCCCCCGGAAACGGTGTCATCGGATGGCGCAGCCTCCGGAATACTGTCCTTTCCGCCGCTGCAAGCCACTATGCAGAGCAAAGCTGCCATTGGGAGTTTTAGCGGGGGGGGCACGCCCTTCACTAGAACTCCTTCGGGGGCTTGAGGCGCCGTTTTGTCTGGTGGGCATCGGCCTTCTCGCCATCGGGCTTCTCGCCGCGCATGTAATGGCGCTGCCAGCGCTCCTTCATGGCGTTTTCCTCGCCAGATTTGAGGCGCGTGTTGAAGTCCGCCCGGCTTTCCCGCCAGCCTTCATATTCCTTCACCAGCTCCGGATTGGTTTTCAGCAGCTTGCGCTCCGGGGTGATCTCTTCCAGCCGCTTGTGTTCCATAAGTGTAATGAAAGCAAAGGGTTCTCCCTTTTTGAAGATCACCTCACCCGGCCGCGTCATCTGCCAGTTCATGGTGAAGGGAAAGGGCAGCCAGTCTGTCTCCACCAGGCCCGTCAGCGGCGCGATCCCGTCCTTCGGCCAGTTGGGCGCCCCGGTCACCCACACGCCCCAGCCGGGCGGCGTGCGGAAGAGGTGCCCGGTATGGAACGTCACGATCCCGCGCATGAAATGGGCGTCCGCAAAGCTCGGAATCGCGCGCGGATCGCCCGTCGTCAGAAGCTGGATGTCTTCATTCCGCGGCCCGCCATTCCATTTGATCTTGATGTCCATCGGGCAGAGAATTTCCCAGCCCGTGGAGTTCGCCATCGTCAGCGGCAGGCACCGGTAGGGGTGGCGATCGGTGAAGGCGTCCATCCACTCCCGGTCAGACCGGCCGGGCACGATCTCGGGCGCCACATCGTAAATCTTATAACATTCAAGGCGCATGGGCTGGGTTTCCGCTTCCTGGCTGCTTGACGGCAAGGCAAAGTCCTGCCCCAAAGGAGCCCATGCCTGCAAGCCCTGATGACCTCTTCGCCTATCTCGACAGCCTCGGCATAGCCCACCAGACCACCTGGCATGAGGCCATGTTCACCGTCGAGCAATCCGCCGCGCTGAAGGCCGACATGCCGGGCGCCCACACAAAGAACCTCTTCCTGAAAGCCGCCGATGGCGATCTCGTCCTGATCGCCGCCGAAGCGCATAATCAGTTGAAGCTCAACCAGCTGCACCGGAAGATCGGCACAAAACGCCTCTCCTTCGGCGCCCCGGATCTGATGACCGAAGTGCTCGGTGTCACGCCCGGTTCGGTCACCGCCTTTGCCCTGATGAACGACCGCCCGGCCCGCGTGCGGTTCCTCGTCGATGCAGTCCTTGCCGGCGCGGACATCGTGAACTTCCACCCGCTGACCAACACCGGAACAACGGCCATCAGCCAGGCAGATTTCCGCCGCTTCGTTGAAGCGACCGGGCACAGCTTTGAAATCTTGGATTTTTCCGAGCTCTGAACCGGCCCCGCTTGACCCCATGGCCGCTTGGCGCGCAGGCTGGCGCATACGCCCTGCCTGTTTGAGCCTCGCCATGAAGCCGCAAGAGCCTGCATCCCCGTTCGAAATCGACATTCGCCTGCGGTCGCTGGACGAACTTTTCAACTCGCTCGACCCCTCCCCCCTCGTAGACCGCGATATCGACGATGCCATCGAGGATTTCATCGTGGATTCCGTGCCGGAGGCTCCGCGCGGCGCGCAGATCTCCCTGGTCCTCCATCTGCCCATAGGCCATCTGAGCGGCCTTGACCCGGCCGCGCTGGAGCAGTCGATCACCAACTACTTCTCATTTCTGGAAGCCCGGCAGACGCGGCAGCTCAGGCTATTCCTGAAGGAAAGCCGCCGGGACGCGCTGGTCGGCCTTCTCTTCCTGATCGCCTGCATTGCCGGCAGCCAGCTGGTCCGCGCGCTGGGGCCCAGTATGAGTACGGCCCTCATCAGCGAAGGGCTGATCATCATCGGATGGGTCGCAAACTGGCGCCCCGTCGCGGCGTTCCTGTATGACTGGAGACCGATGCGGGAGAAGGCGCGCATCTATGCCCGCCTCTCCGCCCTCCGGCTTCAGCTGCGCGAAGATGTCAGGAAAGCGCCTTCGCCGTTTCCGGCTTGATGATGCCGCGATTGAGCAGTTCCTCGGCGATCTGCACGGCGTTAAGCGCAGCACCCTTGCGCAGATTGTCCGACACGCACCAGAAGGCGAGGCCGTTCTCCGTGGTGGGGTCGTTGCGGATGCGGCTGATATACGTCGCCCACTCGCCCACGCACTCTTTCGGCGTGATATAGAGGTCTTCCTTGGGATCATCGACCACCATCAGGCCGGGGCTTTCGCGCAGCAGGGCGCGGCACTCATCGGCCGTCATATGGCCAATGGTCTCAATATGGACAGCTTCGGAATGGCCAACGAACACCGGCACGCGCACGCAGGTGGCGACCAGTTCGATGCTTTCGTCGACGATCTTCTTCGTCTCGACGCGCATCTTCCATTCTTCCTTCGTGTAACCGTCATCCATGAACACATCGATCTGCGGGATCAGGTTGAAGGCGATCTCTTTCGGGAAGACTTCCGGGGTAGGCTCATCGTTCACGAACACGCCGCGCGTCTGGTTCCACAGCTCGTCCATCGCGTCCTTGCCCTTGCCGGAAACCGACTGATAGGTGGCCACAACGACGCGCTTGATGCCCACGGCATCATGGATGGGCTTTAGCGCCACAACCAGTTGGGCGGTCGAGCAGTTGGGGTTCGCGATAATGCCCTTCTTCTCATAGCCGAGCACGGCGTCTGCGTTCACTTCCGGAACGACCAGCGGCACATCCGGGTCCATCCGCCACTGCGAGGAGTTGTCGATCACGATGGCACCGGCCTTGGCGATCTTGGGCGACCAGACCTTCGAAACAGACCCGCCAGCCGACATCAGGACCAGATCAACCTTGCTGAAGTCAAACTGTTCGAGGTCATGGCATTTCAGCGTGCGGTCGCCATAGGACACTTCCTTGCCGATGGAGCGGCGCGAGGCGACAGCGTAGACTTCATCCGCCGGAAACAGCCGCTCATCGAGAATATTGAGGAGTTCCCGCCCGACATTGCCTGTGGCGCCGACAACCGCAATGCGTGTGCCCATGATAATCTCCTCTTGTGCTTGTTCGCGGGCTATATGGCCCATCTCGACCGCATCTTAAAGCGGCTTGTGCAATTCCCCCGCGTCGGGCAGGACTGCCCCGGGCTTAACAGGGCGGAGCTGGGATCATGCTCGACGAGATAATCCGCAAGTATATCGCGGCGTATAATGAGCGCGATATTGACGGAATGCTGTCCTATGTGACCGAGGATGTGGTGTTCGAGAACATCTCCAATACCGGCCAATCAATGCGCCTGGAAGGCAAGGAGATGATGCGCCAGGTAGCTGAGGTTTCCGGCAATGCCTTCTCCTATCGCCGCCAGCGGCTGATCAACCTCGTCTCCGGCGCCGGCAAGGCCGCCGCCGAAATCGAGTTTGAAGGCCGCGCGGCCGTTGACCTTCCGACCGGCGTGAAAGCCGGCCAGTCGGTCAAGGTGCGCGGGGCAAGCTTCTTCGAATTCCGCGGCCCCCTGCTCTGCCGGATTGCCGATTACAGCTAGGCAGAGAAGCGGCGATCATATTCGCTGCGCAGGCGCACCCAATTGTCCCAGTGGGGCCCAGGCTTCGTTCCGGCGAGCTTCGCTTCCAGAACATCCACATGCGCATGCCAGCCGGCGGAGACGCTGAGCAGGACATCGCGCGTCGGCGGGCGGCGGTGGGTGATGGTCAGCAGCGTGTCTTCGCCCTTCTCGGCCAGTTCGAACAGAACGTCCGACTGCACGCCCCAGCTGATGAAGAGACGGCGCGGCGGGTCTACGTCGAGGATTTTGCAGGTCATGCGGTTTTCTGCGCCCATGCCTTCTGGCCGCGCGCCCGGCGGATCGGTCAGTTCATCATTGCGCCAGACAAATTCAAACTCGGCGCCGGGAGAAAGATCCATAACGCCCGAGGCGAGCCATTGCCGGCGCAGCTCGCTCTGCGTGAGATAGTCCCAGACGCGGGCCACCGGGCCAGGCAGCAGACGCTCAAGTTTCAGAACCGTCGGCTCGATAAGTTGGCCGTAGGCGGAGGATTTCGTGGTCTGGGTCATGATTTCTTTCCTTTGGGGGGTGAAGCGCTGGCATCTGCCTCGCGCAGCAGGCGTTCGAGAGTGTCGAGGCGGCCAGTCCAGAAGCGTTCATAGAAGGCAAGCCAGGATGAGGCGTCCGCGAGCGGGCCGGCCTCAAGATGGCAGACATGGGTGCGCCCGCGCACTTCGCGGCGGATAAGCCCCGCCCCTTCCAGCGCCTTGATGTGTTTCGAGGCTGCGGCAAGCGACATCTCGAAAGGCTCGGCAAGCTGGCTGACGGTGCGGGCACCTTCGGTCAGATCACGGAGCATATGGCGGCGGGTGGCGTCTCCCAAAGCATGGAACACGGCGTCGAGGCGGGGGGCATCTAGTTCAACCATGTGGTTGAATATAGACCGCGCCCCCGAATAGTCAACCATTTGGTTGAATTATTATCAGCCCGCCGCTTTCAGCATGGGCCGGCGCAATTCCGGGCTGAGCCCTTCGCCCATCAGATCGATGAAGTTTTCCGAATAGAAGCCTGTGATCTGCGATGGCGTGCAGCCCTGCAGCGTCTCATCAAACCGCTTTAGGGGATTTCGTCCGCCTTCCACATGCGGATAGTCCGACGAAAAGAGACAGATCTCGTCGCCCGCATTCCGGATGATCCAGCCGGCATCCTCATGCGGATAGGGCGCTGCGCGAAACTGACGGCGGACGATCTCTGAGGGTTTGGCCGAGAGTTTCTGAAGGCGCTCTTCATTGCGCACGAAGGCATGCGCCGCCGAATCCATCGCGCGCATCCATCCGGGAACCCAGGACGCACCAAGTTCGATGGCGCCCCATTTCAGTTTGGGGAAGCGGTCAAACACCCCGTCGAAAATCAGGGTTGCCAGCGTCTGCATCGCCGCGTTGGGAATGGGCATGTAGGATACGGAGGTGAAGTTGTCGTCACCGCCATGAAAATCCGGCACAGGCGAAAGCCCGTTCTCCTTGTAAACCGGGTTCATCTTCTCCTCGCCGCCCACATGCAGCAGGATCGGCAGACCCGCCTCTTCTGCCATGCGCCAGACCGGACCCAGACCGGCGTGGCTGGGCGAATGCTTCTGCGGGCAGAGCGAGGGAACCATCAGCGCCTTTGCGCCGAGCCGAATGGCGAGTCTCGCTGTTTGCTCCGCCCTCTGAAAATCTTCCAGCGGCACATAAGCCACCGCCCGAAGCCGCGGGTCGATGGCGCAGAAATCCGTAATCATCCGGTTGTGGGCGTCGGCGGCTGCGTAGCAGAGTTCCATGTCGTCTGACTGGTCGAGCCCGAAATTGCCCAGACAGAAAGTGGTGAAGACGAGTTGGCTGGCAAAGCCCAGCCGGTCGAGCGCGGCGGGCCGGTCTTCACGGCGGAAAGCGCCGAGCGCTTCATAATTCTTCTTCAGGAGAATCGCTTCCCCGGCTGCGGCGCGATAGGCAGCGTCCTCGTGCCGGGCGCGCTCCTCATTCATCCAGTGGGCGTGGGAGTGCTTCCATTTGTAGACCGGCAGCGCGTGATAGCGCTCCAGCAGGCGGCGCTCGAAATAGGGATCGAGCACATCCGTCATCTCCATCAGATGACTGTCGGCATCATGGATCAGCCGCCCGGCAGCGTATGACATTGCTTGTTTCCTCCGCTCTTCTTTTGAGCGGAGGATGTCACAAGGCAGATCGAATGTCCAAATCCGGACGGAAAGGGATGATCAGAGCGCCGCCAGAATTGCGTCCGCCATCTGGCGTGTCGTCAGGTCGCCGCCGAGATCGCGCGTGCGGGCGCCCCGGTCCAGCGCCTTGCCAACAGCCGCAAACAGCGTGTCGGCTGCCTTTTCCTTGCCGAGCGACCAGCGCAGCGCCATTTCCAGCGACAGGATCGCAGCGCAGGGGTTTGCAATTCCCTGGCCGGCAATGTCGGGCGCCGATCCGTGGACCGGCTCATAAAGCCCCGGCACACCCGGCGCGCCAAGCGAGGCCGATGGCAGCATGCCGATGGACCCTGTCAGCATCGCAGCCGCGTCGGAGAGAATATCGCCGAAGAGATTGTCCGCCAGGATCACGTCAAACTGTTTGGGCGCCCGGACGAGTTCCATGGCGCAAGCATCGGCATACATATGGGATAGCTCGACACCGCCGCCGAGTTCGGCATGGGCCAGCGTCACTTCCTGGCGCCAGAAGAGGCCCGATTCCATGACATTGGATTTTTCGACCGAGGTGACACGGGCATTGCGGCCGCGGGCAATTTCAAAGGCCACGCGCGCAACGCGCTCGATCTCCGGATGCGTGTAGACGGCCGTATCATAGCCCCGGCGCAGGCCACCCTGTTCGTCAATGCCGCGCGGCTGGCCGAAATAGACCCCGCCCGTCAGTTCCCGGACGATCATGATGTCGAGGCCCTCGACGCGGTCCTTCTTCAGGCTGGAGGCTTCCACCAGCGCCGGAAAACAGAAAGCCGGGCGAAGATTTGCAAAAACGTCCAGCCCCTTGCGCAAGGCAAGCAGGCCAGCCTCCGGGCGCTTGTCGCGCCCCACGCCGTTCCATTTAGGACCGCCCACAGCACCCAGCAGAACCGCGCTCGCCTTGCGGGCGCGTTCCAGCGTCTCATCGGTCAGCGGCGTGCCATGCGCATCGAAGCTGGCACCACCAACGAGGCCCTCTTCTATCTGCACATCAGGCACAAGCGCTTCAGCAATACGCCGCGCCTGAGCCACAACTTCGGGGCCAATACCGTCACCCGGCAGCAGAAGGAGGGTCTGTTTCATGGGAGATCAACGCCTGCAATGTTTCAACACTGCGGCGCGTCTTACTGCCAGACTACCGATTAATCAAAAAGAATTCGGCTCAACATTCTGTTTGGCGCCAGCAGTTGCGGCTTCGGCCTGAGCGGCTTGCTCCTGATCCCACTTTGCCCAAGCGGAAACCGTCCGGCATTCACGCTTGGCGATCTTCGAACCCGTGATGTCGAGCGAGCGGCACTCTCGCTCCTCATTTGCGGCCATGCCTTCTGGCGTACCGACGCAGGCAACCAGTGAGAGCATGGCGATGAGTGGCAAACTGCGCAGTGTAGAACGAACCATAATTCCCCGCTTTCTGTATATCGCAATTTCTAGAAAGCCCGATTGCGCAAGGCAACGAATAATTGTTGCCGCGCTCGTTTTATTATCTGGAAAATAATACCGGCCTCATCCGGATGCTGGATTGCCGGAATTTTCACCAGAAAGATGCCAGCTTCCGCTAAACGCCCGGTAGGGAAATATCAGCGCGCCCGCTCGAGCCAGGGCGTGGTCAGGCGCCGCTGCTCTTCGAACAGGTCAATCTGGGTGCCCGCGGTCAGCGAGGCGCCGATTTCATCAAGGCCGGCGATGAGATTCGACTTCCGGCCTGGATCAACGTCGAAGTGATGCACTTCGCCCGAGGGGGTCGTCACGGTCTGAGCTTGCAGATCCACCGAGAACACATGGTTCGGGCCACCCGCTTCCGCCGCGAGCTTTTCACAAACCTCTGCCGGAAGACGAACCGGAAGAATGCCGTTCTTGTAGCAGTTATTGTGGAAGATATCCGCAAAGGAGGGGGCAATGATGCAGGTGATGCCCTGATCGGCCAGCGCCCAGGGCGCATGCTCCCGCGAGGAGCCACAGCCAAAGTTTTCGCCTGCGATCAGGATGCTCGCCTTGGCATATTGCGGGCGATTCAGAACGAAATTCGGGTCTTCGGAGCCATCAGCGCGCGTTTTGAGCTCATAGAAGAGGCCCTTGGCCAGACCGGTGCGCTCGGTCGTCTTCAGGAACTGTTTCGGGATGATCATGTCTGTGTCGACATTGGACATGGGCTTGCCCTTGTCCATGAGCGGCGCGGCGGTTCCATCAAGGCGTGTGAACGGGGTCATGGGGAGAGCTTCTAAACCGTCTCATGGGCAATGAACAAGGTCGGCACATTCATAGTACCGTTGCGGATGGTGAAGACCCGGCTGCCGGGCTTGCGGCCCTTGCGGATCTCGGAAATGTCAAAGCCGCTGGCGGAGAGGCGCTTGTGCGCCGCTTCGATGTCTTTGACCGCCCAGGTCAGCCCCCAGAAGGTATCCGGGCGGGCGGTGTCCTCGGGCTCTGACAGGCGCCGGGCAATCTCGATTGTCAGCCCGCCCGTGCGGAAAAAGATCAGGCGCACACCCCAGTCTGGGTTGGTCCGGTCCATAGCCAGCCGCAGTCCGAGCTTTGCGCCATAGAAAGCGAGTGCCCGGTCCGGCGCTGCCGTGTTGACCACCGCGTGATCGAGCCCGTGGACCGCATCTGCCGCCGCCGGCGCCGATGAAAGCGCCCCCTCCCCCGGCTCGACAACGAAAACCTTGATGCCACCCGCTTTCTCATCAGGGACACGCAGGCTCTGCCAGCGGCGTTCCGCGCCGGTTTCGGCGTGTCTGGACTGTCCGGGCGTCATGGCGCCCGGCTCGAGCCCCCGGCGGATGAATGTCTCGCGGTCTGCCACCAGGCCGTCGCTGCCAAATGCGAGCGTGGTGAGCCCCGGCCCATTCGCCCCAATCAGCTCTGCCAGCCGCTGGCCCAGCGGGCCCTCTCCGGCCGGTGCCAGCAGTTCGAGCGAGGTGTTGCCGAGCCGGAACACCGCCGAGGCACCGCCCCCTTCCACATCCGCCCGCCAGTCTGCCTTGCGGCCGAGGAGCCGTTCATACACCGCCACACCGGAGACAATCTCCGGGCAGAGCAGAACCAGATGGTCGAGCCCGGTAATCACGGCGCTTTCACGCTGGCTTGCGGCAGGCAGTCCTGCGGACCCTTGAACCCAGCCAGATCTTCCACCCGGCCCATCCATTTGCGGACATTGCCGAACGCCTGCAGGTCGATCTGCGCCTGGCCGGCATAAGCCGCGATGCCATAGATATCGAGGTCAGCGATCGTTGCCCCGCCGCCCACCAGCCAGCTGCGCCCGGCGAGCAGGCCGTCGAGTTCCTTCAGTGCGCCGAGAGCCGATTGCAGGTTTGCCGCCTGAACCTCCTCCGGAAATTTGAAGAAGCCCAGCTTCACCGCCCGCGTGCGATAAATGCCAGTGGCAAGCGGGCCCGCGCCCCAGAACTGCCATTCCCGCGCACGCAGGCGCTCTGACCGGTCCTTGCCGCCGAACTGGCCGGTTTCATCGGCGAGGTAATCAAGGATCACCGAAGACTGGGAAAGGCAGATGTCCTTCTCATGATCTTCCAGCACCGGCACCTGACCATAGCGGTTCTTCACCAGGAAGGCGTCGGCCTTGTGCGCGCCGGCCCGCAGATCGACATGTTCGTAGTCATGCGGAGTGTTCGTCAGGCGCAGCATCAGGCCGACTTTGTAGGTCGGCCCCGAAGGCCACATTCCATGCAGGGTAAATCGGGCCATTGGTTTCCTCAGATCGTTCCTCTGCGGTCCTTATTCACCATGCACAGGCAGATGGCGAGGCCTGACGTAAGGGGGCGCCGGTGCGGTGCCCGCCGGCCAACGAACTGTTGGTAATTTTAAGTTGTCAACTGATGTTCCTCAGGATTTACTCCTCAAGGTTGCGATTCGGGTTGAAAACGTTGGCGAAAATTTCCAGCTTCCTCCCCAGATCTGCGGACTGGCCTGCATTGGGCTTATTCGCAGCATGTCTCGTCGCAGCGCTTATGGACCGATTGCGGCCGCACTCCGCCGTCATCGATATCGATGACACACTGAGGCGGTTGCAGATCGAAGACCTTCTCGCCGACAATGACTGGCACGACCGGATATTGCCGTTCGTCACACCGGGTGCACCCTATGAATCGCCCTGGTCCCGGCTGGTTGACGCGCCATACGTCCTGCTGACGCGACTATTCGAACTAGGGATGCCACGCGAACAGGCCCTGGACCTTGCAAGCCTTGTCTGGCCGCCAATATTGCTGGCGCCGCTTATCTGGCTTTCCTGCGGCGCGGCGCAGCGACTGTTAGGCCGGTCGCTGAACGCACTAGATGCCGCGCTAGTCGGCTTATTCCTGATCCAGGCCGCGGTGGAGTTCGCGCCGGGACGGATCGACCACCATAATTTCCAGATCCTGCTTCTTGCCCTTTTTATCCGGGGCCTGACGATTGAAAATCCCCAGGCCTCGGGGCTGGTTATGGCTGGCGCGGCCACGCTCTCGATCACGGTTGGATTGGAAGCCGTTCCGATGCTGATCATCGGTTTGACAGGCGTGGCGATTGCCGCAGTCTTCAAGCAGCCAGGCGCGGAAACGCGCATGCAATCTGCCGGAATTGGCCTCGCAGTCTTTGCGCCTCTGGCCGCACTCATATTCGCAGGTCCTTCCGACTTCATACAAACGCACTGCGATGCGATTTCTGCGCCCTGGATCTTAGCCCTGGCCGGTGCAGGGTTGATCCTCACGGGCGCGCGAGCTGCGTGGCAACTCGCCGGAACCGGCTCCGCTTTGCCAAGGGTTGCATTGCTGGCCGCCGCTTTAACTGTTCTGATGATCCTGCTCTGGAACGTATTTCCAGACTGCCGATCAGGCCCGCTTCATATGATCGATCCGGTCACACAAAGCTTCTGGCTGGACAATGTTCCGCAAGACGCGCCGGCACACACCCTTGTGCCCCAACCAGCGGGCCTGCCGCTTGCCGTCCTGCTCGCAGCGGCGATCGCGATCTGCGGCCCGTGCGCCGCTGCGGGCCTGCGTGACTGGCAGCAGGGCAGGCCAGAGACGATCATTTTCGTCGCCATCGTCGCGGCGGGTATCGTGATGAGCCTTTTCGCCATCCGATACATGCGCATCACCTTCTTCCTTGCCGCTCTCGCAACGCCGTTGGCGGTCAGCACGCTCCTCCAGCGATCTGCCGAGGGCGAAGGCGGGCGGCGCCGGTGGACAGCTGCGGCACTCGCCGGTAGCGCAGCTTTCTTCGTCGCAGGCTTTGCCCTGCCCCGCGGACCGCATGCCGAGGTGAGTGCCAGCTATCACCTCTTCCGGTATGATAGCTGTGCCGGCGAAGACTTTTCAGCGCTGCATCGCCTCGCGCCAGGCGTGATCATGGCGCCATTCGGCCTCCATTACGCGATCATCGAAGCAGAGACCCCTCACACGCTTTCGACCATTTCCTTCTATCGCTCAGCGCCGGGAATCCGGAAGCTTGCAACGGCCTTCACCACCGAAGAGCCAGCCGAACTGCGCGCGGCGCTGGCAGGCGTCGACTATGTTGTTGTTTGCAGCAGCAATACAGCGGTGCCACTCGACGATATGCCGCTCCTGCGTGACCTGCGCCGCGGCCAGCCCCCGACAGGGCTTGAGCAAATCGCCCGAAGCACTCCCTCGCGGGTCACGATCTACCGGATAGACCATGATCGCGTCGGCGGCACTCCCGGCTGAGGATCAAACGCCTTCGAACAGCGATGTAGACAGATACCGCTCGGCAAAGCTCGCCAGGATCACCACGATGGTCTTGCCTGCCATCTCCGGGCGCTGGCCGATGCGGACGGCTGCGGCCGCCGCTGCACCGGACGAGATCCCGCCCGGAATACCCTCGATCTTGGCGAGCTTGCGGGCGGTGGCCAAGGCGTCTTCGTTCGACACTTTGACGATCTCGTCGATCAGGCTCGTGTCGGCATTGCCTGGCACAAAGCCCGCGCCGATGCCCTGGATCATGTGCGGGCCGGGCTGGCCACCCGAGAGTACGGGCGAGGCTTCCGGCTCGATGGCGAACATCTTCAGGCTGGGCTTGCGCGGCTTCAGGACACGGCCGGCACCGGTAAACGTCCCGCCCGTGCCAATGCCCGAAACGATGGCATCAACCGCGCCCGCCGTGTCAGCCCAGATTTCTTCGGCTGTGGTCTTTTCGTGGATGGCGGGATTGGCCGGATTGTCAAACTGGCTGGGGCTGACCGCGCCGGGGATTTCGGCCAGCAGTTCCTTGGCGCGCGCGATGGCGCCGCCCATTCCCTTCTCTTTCGGGGTGAGCACCAGCTCTGCGCCCAAATAAGCGAGCATCTTGCGCCGCTCGATCGACATAGATTCTGGCATGGTGAGGATGAGACGATAGCCCCGCGCGGCCGCCACGAATGCGAGACCAATACCGGTATTGCCGGAGGTTGGTTCAATCAGCACGCCGCCGGGTTTCAGCTTGCCCTCAGCCTCCAGGCCAAGCACCATGGCAAGGCCGATCCGATCTTTCACGCTGGCGAGCGGATTGAAGAATTCGAGCTTGAACAGGAGATCGGCGCCGACGCCTTCTGCCTTGGCGAACTTCTCGGCGCGGACCAGCGGCGTGGAGCCCACCGTCTCCAGGATTGAGCCATAGACCCGTCCGCGCGGGCCATCCAGCGTTACGCCGCCGTCGAGCTTTACAGTATCGGTCATGACTTTCTCCCTTCAGATCTTTTCTGAAGGGAGAATATCGGGCCGCGCAGCCGCAATAGCAACCGAGGCAGCGTTTAGCAGACCTAAACCCTGCTCAGCAGGTGGCGCAGCTGCCCCCAACGGACTCCAGAAGACGCGCGTCCTTGTCCATCGCGGGATTGGCGGTGGTCAGCAGGCGGTCGCCCACGAAGATCGAGTTGGCGCCGGCGAGGATGCAGAGCGCCTGGCCTTCCGGGCTCATGGTTTCGCGGCCTGCGGAAAGGCGTACCCAGCTTTTCGGGAACACGATGCGGCAGACAGCGATGGCCCGGGCGAGTTCCAGCGTGTCGAGCTCTTCGCTGTTTGCCAGCGGTGTGCCTTCGATCGGCACCAGCTTGTTGACCGGCACGCTTTCCGGATGCGGGCTAAGCAGGGAGAGCTCATGGATCAGGCCGACCCGGTCAGAGCGCGACTCGCCCATGCCGAGAATGCCGCCGCAGCAGAGCTTGATACCCGCCTGACGGGCACGGCCCAACGTCTCGATGCGGTCATCAAACGTCCGTGTCGTGACGACGGTGCTGTAATATTCGCGCGAGGTGTCGAGGTTGTGGTTGTAATAGTCGAGGCCCGCTTCCTTAAGCGCTTCGGCCTGGCCTTCTTCGAGCATGCCGAGCGTGACGCAGGTTTCGAGGCCTTCTGCCTTCACGGCGGAAATCATCTCGGCCACTTTCGGCAGGTCGCGATCCTTCAGCGAGCGCCAGGCGGCGCCCATGCAGAAACGGTCCGCGCCATTTGCCTTGGCGCGGCGGGCCGCATCGACCACCTCTTCCACCGGCATCAGCTTTTCAGCCTTGAGGCCCGTCTTGAAGCTGGCCGACTGGCTGCAATAGCCGCAATTCTCGGCGCAGCCGCCGGTCTTGATCGACAAGAGCTGCGATTTCTGCACCTTCCCATCCGGCCAGTTGGCGGCCTTGACCGCAAGGGCGCGCGCAAACAGCTGATCAAGCGGCAGATCATACAGCGCTGCGATTTCCTCGCGGGTCCAGTTCTGACGGGGGGTAAGGTCAGCAGAAGTCATGAGGTGATTTCCTGATCAGTTAACGGATTATCCGAGTACGCCGTTGATGGCGGCGCGGGCGGCCAGCATGGGGCTCATCAGGTGGGTGCGCCCACCCCTGCCCTGCCGGCCTTCGAAATTGCGGTTGGATGTGGAGGCGCAGCGCTCACCGGGAGAGAGAATGTCCGGGTTCATGCCAAGGCACATGGAACAGCCCGGCTCCCGCCATTCAAAGCCGGCCTCCATCAGAATAATGTCGAGCCCTTCAGCTTCGGCTTGGGCGCGCACGAGGCCAGAGCCCGGCACGACCATGGCGCGCACGCCCGGCGCCACCTTGTTGCCCCTGGCAACTTCGGCGGCCGCGCGCAGGTCTTCGATCCGGCTGTTGGTGCACGAACCGATGAACACGCGCTGCACCGGCGTCCCGGCAATCGGCTTGCCGCCTTCAAGGCCCATATATTCCAGCGCCCGCTCGCAGGCGGCGCGCTTGACCGGATCGGCAAAATCTTCCGGCTTCGGAATAAGGCCGGAGAGCGGAATGCCCTGTTCCGGGCTGGTGCCCCAGGTCACGGTCGGCTCAACCTCTTCGCCCTTGATGCGGATCACCGTATCGAACACGGCGCCTTCATCGGTGAACAGCGTGCGCCAGTATTTCTCGGCCACTTCCCAGGCGCCGCCCTTGGGCGAGGACGGGCGGCCTTTCATGTATTCGAACGTCACCTCATCGGGCGCGATGAGACCTGCGCGGGCACCGCCCTCGATGGAAAGGTTGCAGAGCGTCATGCGGCCTTCCATCGACAGCGCGCGGACAGCCTCGCCGCGATATTCGATCACATGGCCTGTGCCGCCGGCCGTGCCGGTGATGGCGATGACGTGCAGGGCAAGATCCTTGGCCGTCACCCCGTCGCGCAGGCGGCCGGAGACGTCCACCACCATATTCTTCATCTTGCGCGCGCGCAGGGTCTGCGTGGCCAGCACATGTTCGACTTCCGAGGTGCCGATGCCATGGGCCAGCGCGCCGAAGGCGCCATGGGTGGAGGTATGGCTGTCACCGCACACGATGGTCATGCCCGGTTGAGTACGCCCCTGCTCCGGGCCGACGACATGGACGATGCCGTTATTGATGTCACCCATCGGGAAAAATTCGATGCCGTATTCGGCCACGTTGCGCGTCAGCGTTTCCAGCTGGTTGCGCGCTTCGGGGTCTTTCACACCGGCAAGGCCGAGGGCCTGATTCTCGGTCGGAGTGTTGTGATCGGCAACCGCCAGCGTCAGTTCCGGCCGGCGCACCTTGCGGCCCGCAGATTTGAGACCTGCGAACGCCTGAGGTGTCGTCACCTCATGAATGAGGTGAAGGTCGATATAGAGAAGGCTCTCCCCCGATTGCGCGTCGGTGTGGACGACATGGGCATCCCAGATTTTGTCGTAGAGTGTCTTAGGGGACATTTCGGCCTCTCACTTTCGCGGCGCACAATAACGCTGAAGTGCACATAGGGAAGACTTGCCCATGCGAAAACGCCCTCCGCGAAGGGAGGGCGTTTCACATAGCTGATATGTTTCAGCCAGAAGCTTACGCTTCACCGCCCTCGGCGGGAGCTTCAGCGGCGGCCGCTGCTGCAGCTGCTTCGGCAGCGGCGGCATCAGCCTTGGCCTTGTCGGCGCGGGCCTGGGCAGCAGCTTCCTTGCGGTTTGCCTTTTCGGCATCTTTCTGGCGGCGGCGCTCGGTTTTCGAGACAGCAACTTCCTGCACTTCGATGCCGTGGCCTGTGGTGCGCTCGGCGATACGGGCACCTTTGCCGCGCAGGTCACGCAGATAGTAGAGCTTCGCGCGGCGCACGCGGCCTTTGCGGAGCACTTCGATCGAGTCGATCAGCGGCGAAACCAGCGGGAAAACGCGCTCAACGCCCTCACCGAAGGAAATCTTGCGGACCGTGAAGCTCTCATTGATGCCACCGCCAGAGCGGGCAATGCACACGCCTTCATAGCGCTGAACGCGCTCACGGTCGCCTTCCTTGATCTTCACGTTCACGGCGAGGGTATCGCCGGGCGAGAATTGCGGGATTTTCTTGTCGCCGAGGACACGGGCCATTTCGGCGGTCTCAAGCTCTTTAATCAGGTTCATCGCCAGTCTCCGGCGCATTAGAGGTCGGGGTTTCGGAGTAAGCGGCGTATAAATCGGGGCGGCGCTCAAAAGTCAACGCCTTTGAGCGGCTGATTCGCCACTCTTCTATACGCCTGTGGTCGCCGGACAGCAAAACTTCCGGTGTCTTGTGGCCTTCCCACTCTCTGGGGAGGGTATATTGGGGATATTCGAGGAGGCCATTCTCGAAAGATTCCCCTGTAATTGAAGCAGAATTTCCCGCCACACCGGGGAGGAGACGGATCGCCGCCTCCAGCATGGCCATTGCGGCAACATCCCCGCCCGCCAGAACGAAATCTCCGAGGGACACTTCCTGCATATCCCGCGCTTCTATGGCGCGTTCGTCCAGACCCTCAAACCGGCCGCAGAAAAGGATGACACCCGGCCCGGCGGCCCAATCGCGGGCCATTTTCTGGTCAAACCGGCGTCCACGCGGGGACAAATAGATGACAGGCCGGGACACTGGCTGGACCGTTTCGGACAATTCCGGACAATTCCGGACACTATCGACCGCTGCGGCGGCCACATCCGGACGCAAAACCAGCCCTGCCCCGCCCCCGGCGGGCGTGTCATCCACTTTGCGGTGCTTGCCGAGACCGAACTGGCGCAGATCGACCGTTTCCAGATCCCAGATGCCTTCGGCGCGCGCGCGTCCGAGGATCGAAGCGCCGAGCGGCCCCGGCCAGGCTTCCGGGATGAGGGTGATGGCAGTGGCCTTGAACATGGACGCCCCTTTAGCGCGGGGCGGCGCTCACGTCACCCGCTCGCTGGTTCAGGGTCCACATCCGGCGCCTTCGCATTCAGCGGCACATTGCCTCCGCCATTGCCGAACATCAGTTCGCGGCCTGCAAAGGTGCCGCCGGTGAGCTGGAGGGCGAAGCGTTCCTCGTCGCGGCGGCGGACTTCTTCGATGGCGTCGGTGATCGCGTCTTCGGGCTCTCCGAGACGGCCCAGCGCAGCATGGGCGAATTTGAGGGCGGATTCGAAGGTTTCGCGGACGGGATAGTCTGCCCCTGCCCGGACAAGCTGGAGGCCATGATCGCGGTCATAAGCGCGCGCCAGGAGGAGCGCGCCGGGAAATTCGTGGCGGACGAGCTCCACAATCTTGGTGGCGGCGGCCTGATCATCGACGCAGACGAGAATGAGGCTGGCATGGTGGGCGCCGGCGGCGTGGAGAATGTCGAGCCGGGCGCCATCGCCATACCAGACCTTGAAGCCAAAATCGGCGGCTGCCCGGATCATGTCCGGGTCATTATCAATGAGGGTGATGGTGTAGCCACGCGCCAGCAGCGGCTGGCTGACCACCTGGCCGAAGCGGCCAAAGCCGATCAGCAGGGCGGTGCCGCGCGCGTCATGCGGGGTTTCAACGCCCGAAGCATCGACCTCGACTTCCGGCATCAGCCGGTCATGGACCAGAACGAACAGCGGCGTCATCAGCATCGACACGATAATGATGGCCGTGAGCATGGCGCTGCCTTCCGGATCAATGATGCCCACCGCGAGGGCGGCGGCATAGAGAACGAAGGCAAACTCCCCGCCCTGGGTCATCAGCACGGTGCGTTCGATAGCTTCCCGGTGGCCGGCCTTGAACAGGCGGGCGACGCCGTAGACGCCGGCGGCCTTCAGCAGGGTGAAAGCCACCACGCTGATGGCGATGACCTGCCAGTTGGCCGCGACCACATTGAGATCCAGCGACATACCGACGGCGAGGAAGAAGAGGCCGAGCAGGACGCCCCGGAAGGGCTCGATATCGGCCTCAAGCTCGTGCCGGTAAGACGATTCTGACAGCAGCACACCGGCCAGGAAGGCGCCCATGGCGGTGGAGAGACCGCCAAGCTGCATCCACCAGGCCGCGCCCAGGACCAGAAGCAGCGAAGCGGCGGTCATCACTTCGCGGGCGCGGGCTGCCGCCAGCACGCGGAAGATCGGGTTCAGCAGATAGCGCCCGGCCAGAACGAGGCCGAGAATACAGCCAAGGCCGATGACAACGCCCATGAAACGGTCTGCAAGCGTCACCTCTTCCCCACCCGGCGCGAGGAAGGCGACGAGCGCCAGAAGCGGCACGATGGCGAGATCCTCAAACAGCAGGATGGAAACCATCTTCTGGCCGCGCGGCTTGGCGAGGTCTCCCCGCTCCTGCAACATCTGCATCACGATGGCAGTGGAGGTGAGGACAAAACCCGTGCCGGCGATCAGCGAGGTCTGCGCGGAATAGCCAAGCGCCATCCCGACCCAGGACAAGAGCAGGATACAGAGGCCGACCTGGGCAAAGCCGAGACCGAAGATTTCCTTGCGCATGGACCAGAGACGGGAGGGCTGCATCTCCAGCCCCACGATAAAGAGGAACATCACCACGCCGAGTTCGGCGACATGCAGGATGGCCGTCGGCTCGGTGAATACACGGAAGCCGAAGGGGCCGATCACGAGGCCGGCGGCAAGATATCCGAGCACGGACCCGAAGCCGATGCGCTTGAACAGGGGCACGGCCAGCACGGCAGACCCGAGCAAAATGACGACCGGGGCGAGATCCACCGCATGAGCGGCGTGCGTTTCAGTAGCCATCTGGTTCCCCTTGCGGTCAGCCTGATGCTCAGTTTTAGAGGGATTGGCGGCAGGCGCAACGATTGGCTGGCCCGGTGGCCTGCCCGCGCAGCATGGGTGGCAGGCGCCCCGATTTGCGGCTATGAGGCGGGGTCTCCACAAGGCCGACCCATGAGCACAGCGCCTCAGCTTACCGTCCTGATCCCCTTCTTCAATGAAGCCGGCAACATCCATCCGGTGATCGATGAGGTGCATTCGGCCCTTGCCGGGATCGATTTCGAGATTGTTTGCGTCAATGATTGCTCAGCCGACGCGACCGGGGCGGAACTGGCCGAAGCCAGGGCACGCCATCCGGGCACGGTAACCGTGCTGACCCATGTGCAGCGCCGGGGGAAATCGGCCGCGCTGTTTACCGGCCTCAAATCCGCGCGCGGAGAATGGGTGCAACTACTAGACGGGGACGGGCAGAACGACCCGGCTGACACAGCCCGCCTGTGGCGCGAGATCATTGCGCCGGGCGCGCCGCCGCGCCTCGGCATCATTGCCGGCAAACGCAACAGCCGGAATGATTCAGGCTTCAAATGGGTGCAATCGCGCATCGCCAATGGCGTGCGCCGGTTTGTGCTTCAGGATGATGCCAAGGATACCGGCTGCGGCTGGAAACTGATCCGCACCTCAGCGTTCAGAGACCTGCCCTTCTTTGCCTCGATGCACCGTTTCCTCCCTGCCCTGATCAAACGGGCCGGATGGGAGGTGCGCGAGGAGCTGGTGAACGACCGCCCGCGCCTGGCCGGGCAATCCAAATACGGATTCCTCGGCCGTCTGGGCGCTGGCATATTCGACCTGATCGGCATGTTCTGGCTGATCCGGCGCGGCGGCTATGGCATCGCCGCCGAGTGGAATGATCCGCGCGCGAACGGTTAGTCCTGATCGCGGCGCGGGCCGTCGCTGCTGGAGATACCGCCACCCCGGCCTTCTCCGCCACGGCCACCCCGTTCAATGCGCGGAGGCGGCGCAGGCCGGGATACCGCTGTCGGCGGAGGAGCCGGGGGCGGTGAGACTGACGGCGCAGGGGCAGGCGTAGGGCTGCCACCGCGCCGGCCACCGTCTCCACGCCAGCCGCTATCACCCCCGCCGCCACGGCGGGGTGTATCGGCAACCGGGCGGGCGCCGCCACCACCGGGCGCGCCCAGAAGGGCGCCATCGCCGCCAGGCCTGCTGCCTTCGCCGCGCGCGCCGCCGCGATCCGGACGGCCGGAAGGGGCCGAAGGGCTGACCACCGGGGGCGAGGGCGGCGCTGCCGACCCCGCATCGCGGTTGCCGCGCCAGTCGCCTCTTGCGTCTCCGCGGCCCCCGCCACCGCTATCACCGCGCGGGCCTCTGTCATCCCGGGGCGGCGTTACAATGGCAGCGCCGCCATCGCGGACGCCGCCGCTTCTGCCCCTGTCGCCGCGACGGGGATCTGTGGGGATTGTGCCAGCATCGGGGCGCGGGGACCGTCCAGGCCCTGTCCGCGGACCGTCAGTCCTGGGAGTACCTGCGCGAGGACCATCTCTGCGGGACCCGTCCGTACGCGGTCCATCGCTACGCCATCCGTCACGGCCGCCTCGATCCCGGTCCCAGCCATCCCTGCCGCCGCCCGGCCCCTTTCCGGGATCTCCACGCCAGTCCGGCTTGCGGCGCCAGTCGTCCCTGTGGCCTCTGCGGTCCCAGTATTTGTGGCTCTTGCCCCAATGGGTTTTCCAGTAGGTGTTGATAATGACTGGGCGCGGATGAACGCGGTAGGTGTAGGACACATAACGCGGGCCACCGACGGGGCGCCAGGCAAAGCCATAGGGATCATACCCCCAGCGCGGATCATAATAGCCAAAGCGCCAATAGTCGGGCGAATAGCCGTAATGCTGGACACTTATGCGGACCGTGCTGGAATAGCCGTAATTCCAGGTGTCGTAGCCATAGGACTGGTTGTGCGCGTAGCGGATGTAGCCGTTATTGTCGCGTGTAAACATGAGACCATGCTGGGCCTCGGTATATTCGAAGATCGGGCGGATGGAGGAGACGCGGCCGTTAAGGTCAAACCAGCCGAGATCGGGAACGTCTTCGCGGATGAATACGCAGCGGCCGGTGAAGTCTGCATGCTCACAAAGTTCCCACTGCCCGGCCAGAACCGCGACCGAGCGGGGGCGGTCGTTGAAGGCAAGGTCGTGCAGGGAGCCGAAGGGGTCGAAGGCTTCGCGCACATCGCCCTGGAAATTCTGGGAGGAGAACAGCGCGATGGCCGCCGGGGGCTGATAGTCATCATAATAGCCATCCTGCGCAAGCGCCGGGAGGGCAGCAGCCGCCGGAAGCGACAAGACGAGCGCGAAATACCGGATCGAGACCCGCATGAGGGCTCCTTTCGTCCATTACGCCCTCAGAATGACACGGGCCGCCTGAATGGCCCGCAACAAACTGCAACATAACTGCAATCTGCTGTTACAAGCTCAGGCGTCTTCGTCCGGGTTTGCCCAGAGGGAGAGCTCCGGGATGACGATGCGCCTGGCAGCCATGTCGATGACCGGCACATCGGCGCGGGTGAACGGGACATAGACGGTGGCCGGGGCGCCGGGGATCTCGATCTCGAGAAGATCATCCGAGCCGAAATTCTGCACCGCGCGGACACGGCCCTCCGGCGTGTCGCCGACAGTATAGACGGGCATGCCGATCAGATCTTCAAAGTAGAACTCGTCTTCATCGGCTTCTGGCAGGCGGTCGCGGGAGACATGAACGAGACAGCCGCGCAGCGCGTCCCATTCTTCCTTCTGCAGGTTTTCCTTCGGACGCACGATGAAATGGTCCTTGCCGGGCCGGGCCGATAGCGGCGTCACCAGCACCTTGCCCGCCTCGTCCATCAGGGGGCCATAGGTGAAGAGGGCGTCCGGGTCGGCGGTGAAGCTTTTCACCCGCACCTCGCCCCGAACGCCATGGGCGCCCTTCAGGACGCCCATGGGAATAAGTCTGTCAGTCTTTATTTTTGCGCTCATGCGCGCTTGTTAGCGGCAAACCACGTCGGAGAGAACGGGGCCAGGTGCTTTATAGACCGCTTCCTGGAAGCCCATGCTCTGGCAGAAGCGGGTGGCGGCGCCGGAGCCGTCATTGATGCGGCGGCCATTGGTGGTCGGCGTGGGGAAAAACACCGTCTGCTCGCCCTGGAAACCGCCGCGCGTATCCTGCACCGGGCCGGTGACCGGCGGGATGGGGCGGCGCCACGGGCCTTCCCGGCGCACATCATAGCGGCGGAAAGAGGTGATCTTGTCGTTGAGGCCAATCGAGGAGAGGTTCCCGGTGGACGCATCCAGCAGTTCGCACTGG
Organism: Hyphomonas sp. NPDC076881; assembly: GCF_050269995.1. Taxonomy (NCBI): domain Bacteria; kingdom Pseudomonadati; phylum Pseudomonadota; class Alphaproteobacteria; order Hyphomonadales; family Hyphomonadaceae; genus Hyphomonas; species Hyphomonas sp. NPDC076881. The sequence goes on from NZ_JBNNJJ010000002.1 coordinate 79,498, forward strand.
CCGCGATAATCGGCATGTTCGCAGACAAGCCAGTCGCCCCGGGTGATCATGATGGAGCTGGCCGTGTCGTTGAACCGGTACTGAGAGAGGTCTGCCACGCCCTCGTCAAAGCCAACAAAGGCGCCGCCATAATTGCCATCGGCAAAAAGGGCGATGTCATAGCTGCGGGGGCCTTTGTCATAGGGCACGCGCTTGGCCGAGGAGATGGCGCCGGAGAGGCCGATCTCCCCGAGATTGCGCACCGGGCGATCGATATACTCGCAGCGGCCTTTGTAATTGCCGTCGGCGCAGACCATCCAGACGCCGCCGCGCACGTCGATGCTGCGGGCCTTGTCGTTGAAGCGGAGGAGGTTGAAGTTCGGCTGGTCGCCAGTGAGCTCCACCGCTTCACCGCGCAGGTTCGTATCCGAATAGAGCGTGATACCCGGCGGGCCGGAGGGGGCGCCGCCGCCGCGCTGGGCAAAAGCCACGGGGCTGATCGCGGCGGCGGCAAGGCCGGCGGCCAGAAGCAGGCGGGAAAAGGCGGTCGTGAACATGAAGCCAGGCTCCTTTTGATCTTCGGGCCCAGACTTCGCATGGATGATCTGAACAGTCTGTGCAACCGGCGTTGGCCGGCGTTCAGATCAGCACAAAAGAAAAGACCGGCGCCCCAGAGGGACACCGGTCGTTTCAGGAGATGGCTCGCGCCAGAAAGGCTTAGCCTTCGCTGGTTTCCTCGGCCGGGGCCTCAGCAGCAGCGGCGCGGGCAGCGGCTTTCTCGGCACGCTCTTTCGCGCGCTCCTGGGCTTTCTTGCCAGGCTCGGCTTTCTTCGGGTTGTTGCCGGCGGTCCATTTGGCGACCGGCTTGCCGTCAACTTCGACTTTCGAGAGGAAGCGGGCGACGCGGTCGGTCGGCTGGGCGCCTTTCTTGATCCAGTCGGCAGCTTTCTCGGCATCGACCTTCACGCGGTCCGGGGAGTCTTTGGCGATACGCGGATCATAGGTGCCGATCTTTTCGATGAAGCGGCCATCACGCGGGGCGCGCGCGTCGGCAACGACGATCGAATAGAAGGGGCGTTTTTTCGAGCCGCCACGGGCGAGCCGGATTTTGAGTGACATGGGGATCTCCTGTAAGTCTTGTCTCTCGGGGTTTCTTATTCGGCCTCTTGGCCGCGGATCTGCTCATGATGGCGGATGACTTCCGCCACGATGAAATTGAGGAATTTTTCGGCAAAGGCCGGATCAAGCCCGGATTCATTTGCCAGACGGCGCAGGCGCTCGATCTGCTGGGCCTCGCGGGATTTGTCCGCAGGCGGCATATTGTAGAGCGCCTTCAGCTTGCCAACCTGCTGGGTCAGCTTGAAGCGCTCAGCGAGCGTGTGGATGAGGATCGAATCCATATTGTCGATGGACGCGCGCAGCTGGCCGAGCTGGAACTGGGCGAGGGCCTGATCAGGATTTGTCATTTCAAGATTTTCCAAGTCCAACTGAGCCGGCAGATCATGTTCAGGATAGCTGCTCCCAAAGTTACCCAGGCGAGCGACGCACCAATAGCAATCGGGTTAAGAGTTGCAGCATCACGAAGCAGAAAGTGAATGCCGCCGATAACAAATGCCAGCCAAAGTCCGATGGCGATCATGCCCAGGAGATTACGTCCCAGCCGTTCCTCGCAACCACAACAAACTCCGCCATAGATCGACGTTGCTGCTGAGCAGTTTGGACAGGTAAATGTTTCAGCCCAGAGCTTCATTTCTTTTTCGAGGCCCCTGGAAGACCGGGGAGGCCACTGCCGGGCAGGCCCGGAAGGCCATTGCCGCTGAGGCCGGGAAGACCGCCGGGGGGCAGCGCGCCGCCGCCCATTTTCGCAAGATCAGACGTGGAGATGCCCGCCTGCTGCGCCATGCCGAGCAGGTTTTTCATGCCGCCCTTGGTGCGCATCTTCTTCATCATGGTGGCCATCTGAAGGTGCATCTTCAGCAGCTTGTTGACATCTGACACTTCAACCCCGGCGCCGGCGGCAATCCGCTTGCGGCGGGACGCATTGAGGATGGCCGGCTTGCGGCGCTCCTCGCGCGTCATCGAATAAATGATCGCCTCCTGACGTTTCAGGATACGGTCATCGACATTGGCGCTCGCCATCGCTTCCTTGGCTTTGCGCACGCCGGGCATCATGCCCATGATGCCGCCGAGGCCGCCCATACGCTGCATCTGGCGCAATTGTTCAGCCAGGTCTTCAAGATCGAACTCGCCCTTCTTGAGCTTGGCCGCCATACGCTCGGCCTTCTCGGCGTCGTAATGTTCGGCGGCTTTTTCGACGAGGCTGACAATATCGCCCTGGCCGAGGATGCGGCCCGCAACGCGCTTGGCATCGAAGGCGTCGAGCCCATCAAGCTTTTCACCAACGCCGAGGAATTTGATCGGCAGGCCGGTGACCGCGCGCATCGACAGCGCGGCGCCGCCCCGGCCATCGCCGTCCATCCGTGTCAGGACGAGGCCGGTCAGCGGCAGGCGCTCGTGAAAGCGGCGGGCGGTTTCCACCGCGTCCTGGCCGGTGAGCGCATCGGCCACGAGCAGCACTTCAGACGGGTTTGCGATGGCGGCAATCTCTGCCGCCTCGGCCATCATCTGCTCGTCAATCGAGGTGCGGCCAGCGGTATCGAGGATCAGGACATCATAGCCCCCGATCTTGGCAGCCTGCATGGCGCGGCGGGCAATGTCTGCGGGCAACTGGCCCGGAATGATCGGCAGGGAGCTGACCGTTTCGCCCGCCTGCTTTGCCAGGATCGCGAGCTGTTCCATGGCCGCCGGGCGGCGCACGTCGAGCGAGGCGAGGAGGACTTTCTTCTTGCCGCGATCAGCCAGGCGCTTGGCGATCTTGCCGGTGGTGGTGGTTTTACCCGAGCCCTGAAGGCCCGCCATCATCACCACGGCCGGAGGGGTATCAACGCGCAGGTGGCTTTCCTGCTCATCGGCGCCGAGCATGTCGACCAGGGCGTCATAGACGATCTTGATGACCTGCTGGCCCGGCTTCACCGAGCGGATAACCTCTTCGCCAACGGCGCGGGTTTTTACCTTTTCGACGAATTCCTTGACGACAGGCAGGGCCACATCGGCCTCAAGCAGGGCAACGCGGATTTCGCGCAGGGCTTCGCTGACGTCCTTGTCGGACAGCGCGCCACGGCCCGTCAGGCCGTCGAAAATACTGCCAAGGCGTTCGCTCAGTGCATCGAACAAGGTAGGCTCCTATTGCTATTCAAAAGACCATCCGCAAGTTTCCGCGAGCGGTTCTGCAGCGGTACGCAGCCCGGAAACATCGAATACCGCAGTCACAGGATTTTCGCCGTAGGGAGTCGTTTGAACAACTAGCTCATTCTCTTTCGAGATTCTTTTGATCCATTCTCCTGCCCAGCCCGGAGCAAAAGTGGCTTTGCTGTCGGTAGAAACAGACCACTTGTTGGTCTCTGCTTTCGCAGAGCCTATGCGAGTGGTTACATATTTGTATTCCGAATAAACGTTCGAACTATCATCGCCGAGATAGTCATTCCAATTGATATAAAGCTCAGTTTCATTCGACTTACATCGAGCAATGAGCGTAATGCTATTACCATAACTGGACCTCCCAGACGTTGAGGTTGTCGAAATTATAACTGTCCGGGTGTCGTCCAGAGGATTTGTAGTATCGGATACGGTCCAGTTTTTAGAAGGCCGTCTAACGGTCGTGTTTGTTTCAGTGGTGAACTTATGCTTCGCAGCGAGCGCGTCGTAACAGGAAATCCGTGAAACAACGTTTGATTTCGAAGCGCATTCTTTCAGGTCTTTGTCAGGTACTGTCTGCGCCGTTGCCGAAAACGTGGAAATCCCGAAAGTCGCAACAGCAATAGTAACAAGCCCGGAAAACTTCATAACTGGTCCTTTCTCACCAATACAATCCAAGATTGCTACTTACCTACAAACTCCAACCGAGCAAAACGCAAAAGCCCCGCTGAGCGAAACTTCGCCGGGCGGGGGGCCCCGCTGGCCTCCCGTTCCTTCTATATAGGAACATGTGCCGGTCAGGGCGCGCTTATGGACTGCGCGGAATTTGGGGCGCCTAAAGCACGGGGTAATCCACAGGTCAAGCTTCGGCAGCCTCCAGGGCCTCCACATGCTGGCGGAGGCTGGCGATCGTGCGGTCTATTTCCGGGCCGATCAGGGAGAAAGCCGCCACATCGGCCCAGAGGCCATTGGCCGTGCGCATATAGTGGCGCAGCGTGCCTTCCCGGGCTGCGCCAAAGCGTTCCACCGACGCGATGGCCTCCTTGTTGGCCACATTCACCAGAAATTCGATGCGCTGGAAGCGGCAATCCTTTGCCCGCTGCATCAGGGCAAGGGATGTCGCTGCCGAGACGAGGCCGCCGCGCATTTCCGGCGGTTGCCAGCGGTATCCGATCCGCAGGCGCCGGTGCAGGCGGGCGATGTTCATATAGGAAACCACACCGGCAAACGCGCCGTCGGTGGTCCGCGTGATGGCGAAGGGCACCATCCGGCCTTCCCGGGCGTCCTGCAGGGTCTGGTCAAAATAGGCATTGAAACTGGTGCCGGTATCCATCAGCGGCATCCAGTTCCACATCGCTTCGATGGCGCCTGAGGCCGCAAGGATTTCCCGGTGCGCCTGCGTGACAGGGTCCAGGCGCACATTTGCCACCACCAATCCGGGCGCATCGAGCTTCATGGCATTCATTATGCCCTAAGCGGCGCCCACCGGCAAAAGAAAGCCAAAAAAGAAACGGGCCGGAATAACCGGCCCGTTCCTGCATATCTGCGCGGAGGGCCTGCGCCCTGTCCTGACTATTCCGCCGCTTTCGGGAAAAGCTGGCGGGAGAGATAAGTGTATTCCAACGCCGAGCGTTTGGCACGGGCCGTCTGGTCGGCCGCCGCGGCGTGGCCGCCGTCCATGTTTTCGAAATAGAGGAAAGGCAGGCCTGCCTCTTCAAAACGCTTGGCCATCTTGCGGGCATGGCCCGGATGCACCCGGTCGTCCTTCGTCGAGGTGACGAAGAAGGGCGTGGGGTAAGGCTTCGACGCATCGAAATTCTGGTAGGGCGAGATGGTTTCGAGGAAGGCGCGTTCCTCCGGCACATCCGGAGAGCCATATTCATCCACCCAGGAGGCGCCCGCCAGCAGGAGATGGTAGCGCAGCATGTCGAGCAGCGGCACCTGCACGACAACCGCGTTCCAGAGATCCGGGCGCTGATTGAGCATCACGCCCATCAAGAGGCCGCCATTGGAGCCGCCCATGATGCCGAGATGTTCGGGGCTGGTAATCTTCCGTTCAATGAGATCTTCGCCGACGGCGATGAAGTCGTCATAGATGCGCTGACGGTTCTGTTTCAGGCCCGCCTGGTGCCAGTTGGGGCCAAATTCGCCGCCACCCCGGATATTGGCGAGGACATACGCCCCGCCCTCTTCCAGCCAGAGACGGCCGCTGACCGGGCTGTAGCCCGGCGTCATCGACACCTGGAAACCGCCATAGCCATAGAGCAGCGTCGGCGTCGTGCCATCAAGCGGCATGTTTTCGCGGTGAATGATGAAATAGGGCACGCGGGTGCCGTCTTTCGAGGTGGCGAAGAACTGCTCCACCTTGAGGCCGGTGGCATCAAACTTGGCGGGGAGGGATTTCAGCGGCGTGACAGCGCCGCTGGTGACATCATAATTCAGCAGTGAGCTGGGCGTGAGGAAATCCTCATAGTTGAGGAAGACGGCGGTTTCATCCTCATCGGCGAAGGCGATACCGACCTGACCTGTGCCGGGGAGTTCCACCGGCGATGTGGCCCATCCGCCAGCCGACGGCTCGATGCGCAGCACCTTGCCCACGACATTGTCGCTGATGGAGAGAAGCGCCGCGCCCTTGGCGATGGCCACGCCATTGACCGCCTGGGCTTCCGACGGGCGGAAAGCGAGCGTGACCGGCGGCAGGGAGCGGGTTTCGAGGAACGCGCCGAGTTCGAAAGAGAGAAGGTCTCCGGCTTTGAAGGCTTCCTGGCCTTCAGGCGTCCAGTCCTGCTCGATGGTGAAAAGGAACTGGCCCTTATAGATGCCATTGGGCGTGGCTTTCAGCGGCAGCGGCCAGCGGACACCCTCGGTCTCCCCTTCCGGGAACCAGAAATACTTCTGGGTAAAGAAGGTTTCCGATTGCACGGCGCCCTGCAGGACACGGCCATCTTCCAGTTTCATCGTCATCGGCCAGACGCCGACATCGGTTTCCTTGCCGCGGAAAAGTTCAACCGCCTCTTCCACCGGCGTGCCGCGCTGCCAGCGTTTGACGATGGAGGGATAGCCCGATTCCGTCAGCGTGCCTTCGCCCCAGTCCGTGGCGATCAGCAGCGTATCGGGCCCGGCCCAGGCGAGGCCCTGCTTGGCTTCAGCGGTGACGAAGCCGCCCTCGACGAACTGCTTGGTTGCCAGATTGAATTCGCGGTTGATCACCGCGTCCTTGCCGCCATCCGACAGCGAGACCAGGCAGCGCCATTCCCCGCCCGGCGCCGGGCGCAGGCAGTTGGCGCCCTTGTAGACCCAGTTGGCGCCTTCATCGGCGGACAGCTTGTCGAAATCGACAATCGTTTCCCAGGCGGGGGTTTCGGTGGCGTAGCTGGCCAGAGGCGTGCGGCGCCAGAGGCCGCGGACGTTTTTTTCATCCTGCCAGAAATTATAGACATAGCCGTCGCGCACGCTGCCATAGGGGATGCGCTCGGACGAGTTGAGCACTTCAAGGGCCTCCGCCTCAAACCCGGCATAGCGCGGATCGGCCTGAAGCTCGGCCAGCGTCCGCTCATTCTGCGCGGTCACCCAGGCAAGCGCCTCTGCGCCCTCAACCTCTTCCAGCCAGAGATGGGAGGTTTCATCAAAGGGAACAGCGGCGGGGGAAGTGTCAGCGGTCAAATTGGTCTCCGATGGGGTGCCTGAAGCACAGGCGGCAAGAAGCAAGGCGCTCAGCGACACGAAAATGGTGCGCATGAATTCTCCTATTTCTGAAGTCTATGGACCGGCAGCCCGGGCATATGAATGCCCCCGGATCCTCTCAAGATATAAAGTTTGATACCGGCAGGGAGAAAGCTGTGCAACCGGCTTCGCAACCTCGTGAAGCCCGCTCAAGGCAGACGCTCCAGCACGATGCTTTCCAGAATGATGGCGCGCGACCCTTCCGGAACTGCCGGGCGGATGGCGATGTAATCGACCCCCTGCTCACCCTGAAGCGGGGGCACATCATATTCAAAGCTGACCTCTGTGAAGCCCTGCCCCAGATCAAGCGTCTGCCAGCCGGAATCCCCCAAGCGGCCGGCCGAATAATTCATCTCGACCTGGCTGGCGCCCCTGACATCTGCGGGGCGGACACGCGCGGTCACGCGAATGCGCCGCCCCGCGAACTGCATCTCCACATCTGCAGCGATCCGGAAATGCGGGTTGAGTTCAGGGGCGGCAACCAACTCATCTGCAGCGCCTTCGATATGAAGGAAATAGGTGCCCCGGTCCCGGATCAGCTGGGCAGTGGCGTCATTGCCCTGCACGATCTTGTTGAGATAGGTGTCATCAATCACGATGCGCGAATAGTTCAAGCCATCCCCGGCCACAGCGCCTGTGGGCAGACGGCCAATGCCCGGCTGGATCGCCAGGAGAACCATCAACACGGTCAGCAGCGCCGCGAGGGGGAAGAAAATCTTGTCGCGCATCGGCGCTCCTGCATTGCCTGCCGAATGCCGGTCAGGCGCTGGCCAATCTGTCAGGCTCCTGTTAGCAGGTGGACGCAGATATTGGCGAGCCAATTGCAGCGTTAGTCCGGGGGGAAGGCAACACCTTATGTCTGTATCGGCGCTTCAGAGGCGGGCCCGTGAGGCCAGAAGCTGGCTGTTTGACAGCTGCTTCCCGCTTTGGGCGGATCACGGCGTAAATGAAGCCGGCCTCTTCCCCGAAGCGCTGACGACGTCTCTGGATGATGCGACGCTCGATACCACGCGCGTGCGGGTGCAGGCCCGGCAGACCTATGTTTTCGCCGAAGCCTGGCGGATGGGCTGGAAGCGCGACACGGCCGCCCGGCTGGTGAATGCCGGCGTGGCAACGCTGGCCGGCCCGGCCCTCAATGCGCAAGGGCTGACAGGGCGGGCGCTTTCCTACACCACCGGCCAGCTGACCGACCCGGCCTTCGATCTTTACGATACCGCCTTTACACTGTTTGCCCTGGCAGAAGCGGCGCGCGGCCCCGGCCCTGCAGAGCCCGCGCTGGCCGCAGCCAATGGCATCCTCGCCCACCTGGAGCGGGCAGCGCGCGACCGGGTGAATGGCGGATACGCCGAAGCCCTGCCCCCACCGGCCCAGCGGCAGCAGAACCCGCACATGCACCTGCTGGAAGCGTGCCTGTCGCTGCACGCACTCCAGCCAGACGGGGGCCATCTGGCCCGGGCCGATGAGCTGGCCGGACTGTTCGAAACGAGATTCACCGCCGGGGATCAGGGGCTGCTGGGCGAATTCTTCGCGCCGGACTGGTCGCCCCTGCCCGGCGACGCCAGCCGGATTGTGGAGCCCGGCCATCAGTTCGAATGGGTGTGGCTGCTGCATGCCTATGCCCGCGCGCGGGGAGAGGCGGTCTCTGCATCTGCCGAGCGCCTCTACGCCTACGCGCTGACCACCCTGGACGTGGAGGGACGGGCGATCCAGACGGCGGCGCGCGGCGGCGCACCGGTAGACGCTTCGCGCCGCACCTGGCCGCAGACCGAAGCCCTCAAAGCCCACCTTGCCATGCTGGAAGCCCGGCGAGACGAACGCTACGCCGCGGCCGCCTGCCGCAGCTTTGACATCCTGATGGACGAATATCTCACCGAAGATGGCGGCTGGATCGACCATTTCGGCGCTGACGGGGCCATCCTTTCTTCCAACATGCCTGCCTCCACCGGCTATCATGTGGTGCTCGCCTTTGCAGAGCTGATCCGCGTGATGGGCGCTTGATATTCGGGCAATTTACAGGAAAGAGAGCGGCCAAACCCGGCAGCCTTGAGCCAGGCTGCCCAAAAATTGAGGAATGCCATGACCAAGCTCGTCCTGATCCGGCACGGCCAGTCTGCCTGGAACCTTGAAAACCGCTTCACCGGCTGGTGGGACGCAGACCTGACGGAGAAAGGCGAAGCCGAAGCGCGCAAAGCCGGCCAGATGCTGGCCGCGCTCGACGCCGATTTCCGCGCCGGATTTACCAGCGTGCAGACCCGCGCCATCCGCACGCTGTGGCTGGCCCTTACCGAAATGAAGCGCGTATGGCTGCCGATCGAGAAGGATTGGCACCTCAACGAACGCCACTATGGCGGCCTCACCGGGCTCGACAAGGCTGAGACCGCCGCCAAGCATGGCGAAGAGCAGGTTCACGTCTGGCGCCGCAGCTATGACATTCCGCCCCCGCCGCTGGAAGTAGGCAGCACCTACGACCTCACGCCCGATCCGCGTTACAAAGGCATCGACATTCCGAACACGGAAAGCCTGAAAACGACGCTGGAGCGCGTGCTGCCCTATTGGGAACAGCGTATCGCGCCCGAGCTGATTGCTGGCAAGGACACGCTGATTGCTGCGCATGGCAACTCGCTGCGCGCGCTTGTGAAACATCTGTTCCGGGTGCCCGACGAGTCGATCACCGGCGTCGAGATCCCCACGGGTAACCCGCTGCTGATCGAACTCGACACCAATCTCAAGCCGGTTTCGGTGCGCTATCTCGACGAAAGCCGGGCCCAGCCGTTGCCACCGCTGCCATGAGCAAACGGCGCGACCGGCGGATGATGGGACGGGCCTTTCAGCTTGCCCGCCTCAATCATGGCCTGACCGGCAAGAACCCGTCCGTAGGCTGTATATTAGTGGACGCCGCCGGGCATATCGTCGGCGCCGGAGTTACCGGCACCGGCGGGCGCCCCCATGCCGAAGAGATCGCGCTGGAGGAAGCCGCCGGAAAAGCCAAAGGCGGCACAGCCTATGTGACGCTGGAACCCTGCCGGGAACGCTCCAGCGGGGCGGCGTCCTGCTCGCGCAAGCTGGTGGATGCCGGGATTGCGCGCGTGGTTGTGGCCATCGAAGACCCCCACCCCACTGCGCGGGACGGGCTGGCGATCCTCCGGGAGGGTGGCGTGCGCGTCGAAACCGGCCTTGGAAAACACGCTGCCGCGCGGCTTTATCGCTGGTTCTTTGCGGCGTCTCAGGAACACTGATCAGCCGGCAAATGGCCCGGCATGGGCGCGGACGCGCTCATAGAAGGCGGCCGAGTCGCGCTGGAACGCGGCCTTGTTGAACTGCGCCTCATAACTGGCGCGCCCGCCTTCGACCAGCTTTGCGGCGAGCGCCTTGTCGGTGATCACGCGGGTGAGCGCATTGGCGAGCGCATCGACATCATTCTTCGGAATGAGCAGCCCATTGACGCCGTCCTTCACATAGGCGGCCGGGCCGGCCGCATCGGCAGCGACGAGCGGACGTGAGGCCGCCCAGGCATCCACCGTCACCGTGCCAAAGGGCTCGTAGCGGGAGGGAAAGGCCACCACATCGCAGGCTTCCAGCAGCGCGCCGCGATCATTCCGCCAGCCGAGGAAACGGACCCGGTCATCAAGGCCAAGGCGTGTGCAATGCGCTTTGAGTTCGGCCTCGAGCGGCCCCTCCCCTGCGATCCATACATAAAGGCCGGGCACCTTGGCGGTCGCGTCCAGCAGCGTATCGAGGCCCTTCTTCTCATGCAGGCGCGCCAGAGCGAGGGCAACGGGCGCATCGGCCGGTGTGTTGAGGGCGGCGCGGTCTGCCGGGGCTGATCCGGTGAAATCCGCATACGTATGAATGATCGCCGAGCGATCCTCCGGCACCCCCTGCTCGCGGATATGGCGCAGAAGGTCTATGGTGAGGCCCACATGCCATTCGCAATTGGTGAAGCGGGCGAGCTTGTAATAGCCGCCATACCAGGCAACCGACCGGTTGCGGTAAGCCTTGGGCGCAAACTGACCGGCGCGGCCCATCCAGTATTCGATCACATCTGGCTTGAACGCTTTGATCGCGCGGCCAAGAACGCTGCGTGTCGGGAATGGCCAGGCATTGTTGAAACTGGCGGTATCAACCCCGATGCCGGCGTCCTTGAACTTGCCGATACGGAACTGATTGTCCGGGCGCGTCACGACATGCTGGGTGTATCCGGCCTCGGCGAGGGCCAGCACCGATTCCAGCATGATGTTCTCTGCGCCGCCTTCAACCGCGCCTGCCATAACATGCATCACCCGCATTTTTCATCTCCCGGAACCGTATTCCTGTTGCAACAGCGCATACCGGGGAACAGTGATTGCGGCAAACTATGCTTGGCAGCGGGAAGTGAACTGCCTAGAGAGACCCCATGTTTCCCGAGAGATTTTTCTGATGGCCGGCTACAGACTCTTTGGCGCTGACACGTCGCCCTACTCTTTCAAGGTGCGCGCGGCGTTGCGTTACAAGGGGCTAGACTTCGAATGGGTGGCCCGCTGCAGCGCCAATGACGCCGAGTTCCGCGAACTGGCCAAGGCGCCGACAGTGCCGCTGCTGGTCTCGCCCGAAGGCAAGGTGAACCAGGATTCCACGCAGATCCTGTCGATCCTGGACAAGGCCCATCCAGACCCCGCGATCCAGCCGGAAGATGCCACGCTGGCCCTTATCTCGCTGATCCTTGAGGACTATGCGGACGAATGGCTGAACAAGGCGATGTTCCAGCAGCGCTGGGGCCAGATGCCTGACCGGGATGCAGCCTCCATCCGCGTTCTGGTACAGCTGAACGGCGGCAAGCGCCCGCGCGCCTACAAGACCCCGGCCAAGCAGATTGCCGAGCGGATGCTGGCGCGTCTGCCACTGGTGGGCGCAGAAGCGGAAAATGCCCGGGCGCTGGAGGCGTCTTATCGCAACTTTGCCCTTCGCCTTAACGACCATCTGAAGGAGCATCTGTTCCTGCTCGGCGGGCGCCCATCGGCGGCGGACTTCGCGCTGGCCGCGCAGTTCCAGCAGATGCTGACCGACCCGACGCCGGCGGCCTGGCTGAACGACCGGGCGCCTTTCGTGGTGGCATGGTGCGAGAATATGGCTGATCCCAAGGCAGGCGGGCCGTTTGCCGAACTGGACGCGCTGAAACCCACGCTGCTGCCACTGTTCGAGGGCGATGTGGCCCGCGCCTATCTGCCCTGGGCGGCTGCCAATGCGGCGAGCGCCGGGCGCCAGGCCAAGCGGTTTTCGGTGACGCTGGAAGGCGGCGTGTTCGAGCAGGCGACGCAGAATTATGCCGGGCGCTCTTTCCAGAAGCTGCGCGACCGTGTGCGCGGGGCGAAAGAGGCCGAGGGCCTTGCTGCCTTTCTGGCCGAAGCTGGGGCGGGCGACCACTTCGCCGAGCCGCGCGCAAAGGAAAAGACCCCCGCAGCCTGAGCTGCGAGGGCCTTCCGTTCCGTCGCCTCACGGCAAACGCTGTAAGCTGATTTAAGCTGCGTTGTCTGTGGCGGACTTCTTGCCGATCAGTTTCGGACCCTTGGCAGAGGTGCCCGTGCCGATTTCGATCTTGCGGGCTTTCTTCTCTTCCGGGATCTCGCGGATGAGGTCGATGCGCAGCACGCCATGCTCAAGGCTGGCCCCGGTCACGAGAACGTGATCGGCAAGCTGGAAGCGGCGGATGAAGCTGCGCTGGGCGATGCCGCGATGGAGGAAATTGCGGCCATTGCCGTCTTCGGTTTCGCCTTTCTTGCCGGCGACCGTCAGCAGGCCTTCCTTGGTTTCGATTTCGAGGTCAGCCTCGGTAAACCCGGCGACGGCGATTTCGATGGCGAAGGCGTTTTCGTCGACTTTCTCGATATTATAAGGGGGATAGCCCTGCGTCCCGTCGAGGCGGGAGGCCTGATCGATCATGCCGGCGAGACGGTCAAAGCCGACCATGGTGCGATACAGGGGGGTGAGATCGATATTGCTCATTTTACAGTCCTCTCAAAAGCAACTGTGGTTGGAGTTTTTCGGAGGGGAAGCGAAACTCCAGCCCGTTCACATGGCGCTGGCACTTCTTCCGGCCCCGGCCCGCTTTGCGGCACCGTGACAAGCCCTATGTGGGTAGCGTAGGAGGGGTATCAAGACCCCTTGGGATGGAGACGTTTGATGAAAAAACTGATGCTGATGGCCGCTTCGGCGGCGATGCTGGCCGCCTGTAACCAGGCCGCCCCGCCGGCCGAAGCCCCCGCAGACGGCGCCGCCGAAACCGCAGCGCCCGACGCCGCGCCGGCGGCCAGCCTGGCCGACATCGTCAATTCCGACCTGCGCTCGCCCGAGGAAAAGGCGCGCGACCAATGGCGCCACCCGGTGGAGACGCTGGAATTCTTCGGCGTCGAAGCCGGTGACAAGGTGGTCGAGATCTGGCCGGGCGGGGGCTGGTATACCAACATCCTGGCACCCTGGCTGGCGTCTGGCGGTGGCACGCTGGTGGCCGCTGGCTTTGACACCGCCTCCGTGGAAGACGCTGAGCGGCGCGCCCGGATGGAGGAGCGCCTGGCCGAATTCCAGGCCGCCTATGCCGATCCGCGCTTTGGAACCATTGAATATTCAGCGTTTTCTGCCACCTCCGGCCCGCTGACCGAGGCGGGCACGGCCGATGCCGTGCTGACCTTCCGCAACATCCATAACTGGATGGCGGGCGGCTATACCGAGAAATTCTTCACCGATGCCTATGCGGCGCTGAAGCCCGGCGGCACCCTGGGCGTGGTGGAACACCGCCTGCCCTCGACCGCGATGCAGGACCCGACCGCTTCCAGCGGCTATGTTCACGAGGACTTCGTGAAGGGCCTCGCCACCGCCGCCGGCTTTGAATTCGTGGAAGGCAGCGAGATCAACGCCAACCCGGCCGACACCGCCGACCACCCCTTCGGCGTGTGGACCCTGCCGCCCAACAGCGCCACCTCTGGCCGCGACGGAGTGACCATTGAGGGCTTTGACCCGGAGAAATACAAGGCCATCGGCGAGAGCGACCGGATGACCCTGAAATTCCGCAAGCCGGAATAAGGGCCCTGCCCCCTTCCCCACCCAAAGCCCGCCCGGCCCCCCCGTGGCGGGCTTTGATTTTGGGGGACAAGCGCCCGGAAAAAACTCCAACGGAAACTCCAAGGAGCGAGGCAAAAACTCCAACGGGGCTTCAACGGTCTCCGGCAGATGAGAAGCTCCCCACGAGACTCGCCGCCGACAGAATCGCTCTAGTGGAATCCATGGCTCTTCGGATAGCCCGGATTCCAAAGGGAATCTTATCGGTTGCCGAAAAACACGAGTCGTTACAGCCTATTAGGGTCTGCGAATCGGCCCGCCCAACTACCACATCAGGCGGGCCTCATTCGAAGTCTGGCAACCTATTAGAGAGGTCGAGGCCAGACCAAGGCTAAGTGCAGCGGTTCTTTTGAATCGCAATTGTTTGCCTCAGTCAACTCGACCGCTCGCTCCGGCCTCTTAGAAAGGAGGTGAATGCGAATGACACAGGGAACCCGCGCACGAAGCGCTATTTCTGGCCGCTACGTCACGAAGGCACATGCAAAGCGCAGCCCGAAGACAACGGTTGAGGAACGAGTAAAACCGTCTCCGACCAAGAAGAAGTGATCTTCTGAAATAGAGAGGGCGCCAGCACTGCGCGCCCTCTCTTCCTTCCGTCCGCGCCTTGGGTATCTGTTTGATCAGTCGCCGGGGGTATCGTTGAGCTTCTTTTGTCGGTGCGAAGCATGGACAGCGCCATACTAGAAAAAGCCAAAGATAGGTATCGCATCGCATCAAAAGCGCTGGCTCGCATGAAGAAAGAATCTTCACTTGAGGGGCAAGAGGATGAGTGGTTCACCTTTCTGCGGGCATGGAAGGGCATTTACACGGCGCTTGAACAAGCTGTGAAAGGTGACGCTAAAGCAACGATGTGGTTCGGCCAGCGGAACTCTTTCCGCAGAAAAGACGAGCTGCTTCAGTATGTTTTCCAAGCGCGCAACGACGACGAGCACGGGCTTACTCGCACAACCAAACGCGAACCTGGTGGCATATCATTTGGTCGTCCAATTGACCCTTCGAAGCCAATGCGTATCGATAACTTAAGCATTTCCTCAAAGGGCGGCGTCATCAACATTAACTGGTCTGGCAAGAACGAAAACTTCGACCCCTCCCTAAAAGTCATACCGCCGCGCCTGAAGCTGATGCCGGTAAAGGATCGCGACCACAAAACCACCTACTCTCCACCAACCCAGCATTTGGGCAAACCGTTCGCAAACGCAGAGCGTGACCCCATCGTTGTTGCGGAGGCCGCTCTGTCATATATCGACGAACTGATCCGAGAAGCAGAAGGCTTCTGAAGTACCGAGTCACATCGCGACTCGTAGGTCGGATAGAGGCTGGGAAGCCGAAATCCGACGCACACGGGCGCTGTGTTTGGGGATGGCGGATTTCGCTTTGCTCTATCCGCCCTACGGGTTGCCAGCCGGCTGGATGCTCCCGCCCTGCTTGAAGCTCTCGCCCCGGCCTTGTAAGGGCGCAGGAAGCTTTGGAGGGCCCTGCCCATGCGCGTTCTGTTTGCCACCCGGATCGAGGAATTGAAGATTGGCAGCGACGCGCTGCGCGAGGGGCTGGAGCGGTGCGCCTGGCTCTTGGAAGAGGAAGACACGGCGGGCAACGCCTGGTGCGAGGCGGAGGGGTATGATGGGTATACGTCCTATGCCTCGCTGGACGACCTGCCGGAGCGGTTTCCCGAATTTGCCGAGCTCAAGAAGCATCTGGACAAGGCGGCGGCGAAATTTGCGCGCGATCATTCCTGGGACATGGAGGGGTTGGCGCTCACGCTGGACGCGATCTGGGTGAATATCCTGGGCGAAGGCGGGCATCATTCCGGGCACATACATCCTGGGAGTGTGATCTCGGGCACCTTTTATGTGGCCGTTCCCGAAGGCGCGGGGCGCATCAAGTATGAAGACCCGCGCCTGGCGATGATGATGGCGGCCCCGCAACTGCGCGAGGATGCGCCGGAAGAGGCACGCCGGTTTGTGTATGTGCAGCCGCGCGAAGGCCATTGCCTGCTCTGGGAAAGCTGGCTGCGGCATGAGGTGATGCCGAGCCGGACGGAGGAGGCGCGCATCTCCGTCAGCTTCAATTACGGCCTGAAGCGGCGGGGATGAAAATCACTGCTTGACCTTTTCCATATTTCCACGATATTGGAAATATGGAAACGAAGACCGCCCTCTCTCAATCGGCTGCATTGGCGCAGCTTTCCGCCCTGGCTCAGGAAAACCGGCTGGCGCTGTTCCGCCTGCTGATCAAGGCGGGGCCTGACGGCCTGCCCGCCGGGGAGATTGCCGCCGCGCTTGGCGTGCCGCCCAATACGCTTTCGGCGCAGCTGACGCTGCTGTCCAATGCCGGCCTGATCGAAGGTACGCGGCAGGGCCGCTCCATCATCTACAAAGCCCAGTATGAGGCCATCAGCGGACTGATCGTGTTCCTGATGGAAGATTGCTGCCAGGGGCGCAGCGAGATTTGCACGCCTGTGCTGGAGGCGGCGCAATCGCGCTGCTGCTGATAATTCCGGGAAGAAAGGACATCCCATGAAACGCCTGCATGTTCACATTGCGGTGGAAGATCTGCCACGCTCGGTGGCGTTCTATTCGACGCTGTTTGCCGCCCAGCCTACGGTGCTGAAGGACGACTATGCCAAATGGATGCTGGAGGATCCGCGGGTGAACCTGGCGATCAGCGCGCGGGGCGCAGCGCCGGGCGTGGAGCATCTGGGCATCCAGGCAGAAACGGGCGAGGAACTGGCCGAGGTGTATGCAAGGCTGAAAGCGGCCGATGCGCCGGTTCTGGAAGAGGGCGCGACGGTGTGCTGCTACGCCCAGTCCGAAAAGAGCTGGGTGAATGATCCGGCGGGCGTGCCCTGGGAAGTGTTCCACACCGTTGGCGAAAGCGCCGTGTATGGCGGCGGGCCGGAGATTGAAGGCGCGCGCCTGGCCGCGACGCCGACCGGCATGGCCATTCCGGCGACGGCCTGCTGTCCCGCCCCGGCCCCGAAGGCCGAAACCACCCCTGCCGGTTGTTGCGGGTAAGGATCAATGGGGGCGTTTGAAAAATACCTTTCGGTCTGGGTCGGTCTCTGCATCCTTGCGGGGATCGGTCTTGGCCTGCTTGTGCCGGGCGCCTTTCAGGCGTTGGCGGCGCTGGAATATGCCAATGTGAATTTCGCCGTTGCCGTGCTGATCTGGGCGATGGTCTGGCCAATGATGATCGGGGTGGATTTCTCCGCCATGCGGCGCGTGGGCGAGCGGCCGAAGGGCCTGATCATCACGCTGGTGGTCAACTGGCTGATCAAGCCGTTCAGCATGGCGCTTCTGGGTGTTGTGTTCTTCCGGCATGTATTTGCCGGGCTGATCCCGCCGGAGGATGCCGAAGGTTACATCGCCGGCCTTATCCTGCTGGGCGCGGCGCCGTGTACGGCGATGGTGTTTGTCTGGTCTCAACTGACGAGAGGCGACCCAAACTATACGCTGGTTCAGGTGAGCGTGAATGATGCGGTGATGGTGTTTGCCTTTGCGCCGATTGTTGCGCTGCTGCTCGGCGTGACGGACATATTTGTGCCCTGGGAGACGCTGATCCTGTCAGTATTGCTCTATGTCGTGATCCCGCTGATTGCTGGCGTGATCATGCGCAGCGGGCTGATGAAGCGGGGTGGCGCCGGGGAAGTGGAACGTTTCACGCAGAGGATAAAGCCGCTCTCCGTGATCGGCCTTCTGGCGACGGTGGTGCTTCTGTTCGGATTTCAGAGCGGGACAATCCTCGCCTCCCCCCTTGTCATTGGGCTGATCGCCGTGCCGATCCTCATCCAGTCCTATGGCATCTTCGCCCTCGCCTATGCGGCGGCCTGGGCCTGGAAAGTACCGCACAAAGTGGCCGCGCCCTGCGCGCTGATCGGCACGTCGAACTTTTTCGAGCTGGCTGTGGCCGTCGCGATCAGCCTGTTTGGGCTCAACTCCGGCGCCGCCCTGGCAACGGTGGTCGGCGTGCTGGTGGAAGTACCGGTGATGCTGACGCTTGTCGCCTTCGCCAACCGCACCCGCAGCGCCTTCAAGGAGGAGGAAACGGCATGATCGTCATCCATCACAACCCTGACTGCGGCACGTCGCGCAATGTACTCGCCATCATCGAGGCGAGCGGTGAGACCCCCGTGGTGATCGAATATCTGACAGAAGGCTGGAGCCGGGCTCAGCTGCTCGGTCTTTTCGCCGCGGCGAGCCTCACGCCGCGCGCCGCATTGCGCGAAACAAAGTCTCCGGCCAGGGAGCTCGGCCTGCTGGAGCCCGGTGTTAGCGACGCGACAATCCTGGCGGCGATGCTGGAGCATCCAGTCCTCGTCAACCGGCCCATCGTGTGCAGCCCGAAGGGCGTGCGCCTCTGCCGCCCGAGCGAGCAGGTTCTGGACCTGCTGGAGACGATGCCACCCGGCCCGATCTACAAGGAAGACGGCGAGATGATCCTCGACGCCGAAGGGCGCAGGATGGGCTGACCTGAATTTTCAGGGTTGGCGCAAGACCAGAAGACTTTAGCGTGAGCGGGATGCTTACTGGCCTTTCCCCGAATCGCGCAATCCGCCCGGTGCTCTCCGCCTTGGCAGTCCTTCTTATCGAGGCCACCGCGGCGGCCGAGGATCTTTCAAACCAGTATGACCTTGCCGCCCGATTTGATCCGGCCAGCGGGGCGATATCCGCTCACGGAACATTCACCGTAGTTGCCGATGGGGATGTGGCGGAAATCCGCCTGCTGCTGAATTCGGGGGTGACGATCAGCCAGTTCACCTTTGGCGGCGGAGAAGCCGCGCGCATCGAGCCGGTGGCGATGTTTGGCGGAGAGGTGCTGGAGAAAACGCAGGCGATTATCGTGACGCCGGAACGCCCGCTGCAGAAGGGCGACAGGCTGGAGATGGCCTTTGCGTATGATGGCCATATCACGACGGACGACATCTTCATTGGCCGGGGTGTGGTCTCGCCCGGCTGGACAGAGATGACGCTGGAAACCTTGTGGTATCCGGTCTGGCTGGAAGAGGCGCTGGTGCGGTCTCAACTGACGCTGGAAGTGCCCGAAGCGTATGAAGTGGCCGGACCGGGGAAAGCCGTGCAGACGGCGCCGGGCCGCTGGACGCTCGATCCGGGCGGGCCGGTGGGCGGCCGGATTACCTTTGCGATGTCGGACAGCTGGGTGATGGAGACACGCGAGCTGGGCAGCGGGCTCTCGGCGCGGCTCTACAGCGTTGTGCCCGAGCCGAAGGCAGACGACATTCTGGGCACCGTGGGTGACGCCTACAGCTATTATGCCGGGATGTTTGGCCCGCCACGCACGGACAAGTCCGCGATCACGCTGCTTTATCCCAATATCGACCCCGGCCTCGTCTATCCCAACCAGGCCTATGCCACGGCGGGGGATTTTATCGTGATGAACCTCTCCGATCTGGCGGTGCAGCTCGACACGCTCAACCATGAGGTCGCGCATCTGTGGTGGTCGGCCGGACAGCCAGGGACGGCAGACGAGTTTCTGTCAGAATCTTTTGCCGAATATCTGGCCATGCGGCGCGGAGAAGCCGCCTGGGGAAAAGACTGGCTGGCAACGCGCCGCGCCGCTCTTGATGAGGCTGCAGCCGAAGCGGAGGGGTCGATCCTGACCCTCAACGGATTTGGCGCCGCCCGGCACAGCCTGCTTTACGAGAAGGGCCCTTCCCTGCTGTGGAAACTGCAGGACTCTATCGGCGAGGACGCCATGGACGGCCTTCTTCGCGCCGCCTATGAGCAGCAAACAGAAACGCTTGAGGGCTTTCTGACGCTTATGGCCGAGCGCGAGGGAGAGCAAATCGCCGGCTGGTTTCGGGAATCGCTTTGAGCCCGTCAGGCCCGGCTCTATGCGCCGATAACCCGTTTAGTTAACGATCCGGGCCTTGACCTGAAGCCATCTGCAGTTCATCGGAGCGCCGAACTTTCCTGCCCTCCCACAGCGAAGGACGCGACGCGCTCATGGACCTTTCCAAAATATCCGCCGGCCAAAATCCGCCCGACGACATCAACGTTCTGATCGAGGTTCCCCTGGGCGGCGATGCGATCAAATACGAGATCGACAAGGCCTCCGGCGCGATGTTCGTTGACCGCTTCCTCTACACCGAGATGCGCTATCCCTGTAATTACGGCTTTGTGCCCCACACGCTGAGCCTGGATGGTGATCCGGTGGACGTGATGGTGGTGGGCAACCGTCCGCTGGTGCCCGGTTCTGTGCTGCGCGCGCGCCCGGTCGGCGTGCTGCTGATGACCGACGACAAGGGCCCGGACGAGAAGATCCTCGCTGTGCCGCACCCGAAACTGACGGGCTATTACGACAAGATCTCGACCTATCATGATCTGCCGCAGACCCTCTGCGACAAGATCCAGCACTTCTTCGAGCATTACAAAGACCTCGAGAAGGGCAAATGGACCCGCATCGACGGCTGGCAGGGCATCGAAAAGGCGCGCGAACTGATCCGCGAAGCCGTGGTCCGCGAGCAGGCAAACTCCAAGTAAGGCTTCGCCTTCAGAAACGAAAACGGCCCGGAGGGAAAATCCTTCCGGGCCGTTTTGTTTTTACCGCCTGGCGGGGTTACGGCGCGACGATCTCGAAGCGCTTCGAGCGCGGGTTGCGCCAATGCAGTTCGCCATGCCGGATAGCAAACCAGGCGCCGTGGATTTCCAGCGTGCCGGCCTCGACCTTCTCGCGGACGAAAGGGAAGGTCATCAGGTTTTCGATGGAGGTTTCAATGCCTTCCAGCTCGAGGGCAAATTGCGGGTTTACCGGCTGGCTGGCCAGCACGCGCTCCCGCGCTTCATCGAGCAGCTTCACCCAAGGGGCCACAAACTCGCCGATCAGTGGGCTGTCATTCTTGGTAAGGGAGGCGGTGACACCGCCGCAACCGCCATGGCCCATCACCACGATGATCTTCACCTTGAGAATGTTGACGGCAAATTCGAGCGCCGCCGAAACCCCGTGCAGCCCGCCATTGGGCTGATAGGGCGGCACCAGATTGGCCACGTTGCGCACCACGAACATCTGTCCGGGGGCCGCATTGAAAATGTCCGAAGGCTCTGCGCGGCTATCGGCACAGCCGATCAGCATGATGTCCGGGTCCTGACCCTGGCTCAGCTGCTGATAGAGTTCTACCTGCTCGGCATAGGCACCGGAGCGGAAGCGCCGGTAGCCGGTGATCATGTCATCAACGGTTTTCATCCCAGTTCTCCAAGCTGTCGGACGCGCGGATCGCCCAAAAATTGCTGCGGCGCAAGCAAATTTGAAACGAATCCTCGTTAACACGGAACGGTCAGTCTCGCCTGAGGGCCGAATCCGGTTTATCAAGGCAGGCCGCCATGGAGAACCAGAGATGAGCACGCCGACCGAGACCCCGAGCACGCCCTCACGCTCCCGCAAAGGCCCGACGCGCAGCGAAGTGTCGAAAGCGGCCATTCTGGAAGCCGCGCGCGACGAGATGGCGGAGAATGGCTGGCGCGGGTTCAGTGTCGATTCGGTCGCCAAGCGGGCCAGCGCCTCAAAACAGACGATCTATCGCTGGTGGCCCTCCATCGGCGCAATGTGCGTGGACGCCGCCCTTGCACTGATCCCCGACGCCCCGGATGGCGGGCGCGACCCGCAGGAGCGCATCACCGCGCTGATCATCCCGCTGGAAGCGGCCGCGCGCACCGGCCATGGCCATGCCGTTCTGCGGGTGGCGCTGCTGGCGGCGGCCGATGACAAGGATGCCGGCGAAGTCTGGCGCGCCTGGGTTGGCCGCGACATTCGCCAGCCGCTGCGAATGTTGCTGGCGGAACTGGCGGCCAAACGGGTGATCCGCCGCGATTTCGAACTGGATGATGTGCTTGAACAGCTGCTCGGGCCGATCTTCCACCGCCTGACCATCTCGCGCGCGCCGGTGAAGGAAGGCTTCTGCGCCGAACAGGCAACTGCCTTCCTGCGGACCTACGCGCAATTCTGACAGGCTGAAGGCTGAACGGTTCTGGCGCCGGAACTTACTTGGCGCGGCGCCAGATCATCAGCGGATCAAATGCGCCGGTATCGGCCGCTTTCTGAAGCGCGGCGATCTGCTGGGACACCGGATTGGCTGACGGGGCCCCGTGGCCGGGCTGGTAGAGCGCTTCATCCAGGCGGCAGATCTGTTCGAACAGGGCTTCGGCCCGGCCGACGAGTTCGAGGAAGCGGGGCGGCAGGCCCCTGCCCTCCTGCATTGCCGGATCAAGCGCGGGCTCGTCCCGGCGGATGCGATATTTCCGGGCGCTGGCATCTTCGCGGAGCATATCGCCGTCGCGCACGGCCTTCTGCATCACCAACCAGGATGCCGCCTGCATCAGGCGCGTGGTCAGCTCCATGCTCCAGGCCGAATAAGTGAGGCTGGCTTCGCGGGGCAGGCTTTTGGACTGCTCGCGGCCAGGGCCATCGAGATAGGCGGCGGTTTCCTCAACCAGGGCCATGCCGCGCGTGAACACGGTGTCGAAAAGCTTGCCGCCCGTGAACGGCTCCAGCGGCTGCGGAGGAACAAAATCGCGCTCTGCCATCACATCTCTCCACGCATTCTCGCGGCATATCTCTGCGAGTTTAACCCGCAAGCCGTTTCGGCCCGCTTAACTGTTACCACCAAACAGCGCATCTGCGGCGCGTTTCTGCGCTTTCTTTTTTTCAATCTCGGCTTCGCAGGCCAGAATTTCGGCTTTCAGCTCGCCGATGCGCGTTTCCAGTTCATCGATCGACATCTGGTCGAGCCCCTGCGCCTTGCGCACCAGGACGGGCTCTTCATCATTGAGTGCCATGGGGATGCCTCCGTCTCACTGGTTTCATCAAAGCAGAAAGCCGGGCTAGAAGCGACTCCGAGAGCCTTAAAACCTGCGCAAGGAGTTATCCCGATGACCGCACTCATGACCGCCGCCCATGGCGAACCCGGCGCGCCCCTGACGCTGATCGAGCGGCCCCGGCCCGTGCCCGGCCCTGGCGAAATCCTGATCGAGGTGGCCGCTGCCGGCCTCAACCGCGCGGACCTTGCCCAGCGGGCGGGCCGCTATCCGCCCCCGCCGGGCGCGTCGGACATTTTGGGGCTGGAGGTTTCCGGGGTCGTTGCGGCGGCCGGGCCGGGCGCATCACGCTTCAAGACGGGAGACCGGGTTTGCGCGCTGCTGGCGGGCGGGGGCTATGCCAGCCATGTGGTGGTGGATGAAGGCTCTGCGCTGCCGGTGCCGGAAAGCATCGACCTTGTGACGGCGGCCTGCTTCCCCGAAGCG
Organism: Hyphomonas sp. NPDC076881; assembly: GCF_050269995.1. NCBI lineage: Bacteria > Pseudomonadati > Pseudomonadota > Alphaproteobacteria > Hyphomonadales > Hyphomonadaceae > Hyphomonas > Hyphomonas sp. NPDC076881. The sequence continues at coordinate 102,798 of NZ_JBNNJJ010000002.1, forward strand.
ATGATGACGGCCTGGGCCAATGTGTTTGACCGGGCGGGCCTCAAACCCGGCGAGACGTTCCTTTGCCACGGCGCCACCAGCGGCATCGGCGTGATGGCGATCCAGATGGCGAAGGTTTACGGCGCCTCCAGGATTTTCGGTACGGCCGGATCAGAGGACAAATGCACGCTGGCCCGGGATCTGGGCGCCGACATTGCCATCAATTACCGCACGCAGGATTTCGAGCAGGTGGTGAAAGCCGCCGCCGGGGCGGATGTGACCCTCGACATGGTGGGCGGCGATTACATCCAGAAGAATATCGGCGCGGCCAAGGCGGATGGGCGGATCATCAACATTGCCTATCAGAATGGCATGACGGCGACGGTGAATTTCGGGCTCGTGCTGATGAAGCGTCTCTCCCTCATGGCCACCACCCTGCGGGCGCGGCCGGTGCCGGAGAAATCCCGCATCCGCGCGGCTGTGGAGAAGGATTTCTGGCCGCATGTGGCCAGCGGGAAGATCCGCCCGGTGCTGGATACGGTCTACTCCCTGGCCGAGGCGGAAGTGGCCCTCGCCCACATGGACAAGGGCGGCCATTCGGGGAAAATCCTGCTGAAGGTATAGACTGCTTCCCAAGGGGGCGCATTTGCCCTATAAACCCGTTCAAGGTTCACAGTTTGCCTGAAACCTCATCCCGCCCGGCACTCGCGTGCCGGGCGGCTGCATTTCAGGCCCCAGATTTGGAAAGATACAGGAGACTTCCATGGCCGATGTCCTGATGCCCCGCGCCACCGCCGTCTGGCTCCTCGACAACACGACGCTGACCTTCGCGCAGATCGCGAAATTCTGCGGCCTGCACCATCTTGAGGTCAAAGGCATTGCTGACGGCGATGTGGCCGAGAACATGCGCGGCGTTGACCCGATCGCCGGGGGCATGCTGTCGCGCGAAGAGATCGCCAAGGGTGAGGAAAACCCGGACTATGATCTGCAGGTGGCCAAGTCGAAGATTGCCCACATTCCCCAGCCCAAGCGCAAGGGCAGCCGCTACACCCCGGTGATCCGCCGCCAGGACAAGCCCGACGCCGTGGCCTGGTTCATCCGCAACCACCCGGAAGTGACCGACGCGCAGATCATCAAGCTGATCGGCACCACCAAGACGACGATCAACAATGTGCGCGACAAGTCTCACTGGAACGCCCAGAACATCCGCCCGGTTGACCCGGTGACGCTGGGCCTCTGCAGCCAGATCGAACTGGACGAGGTGATCGCCAAGGCGTCTGACCGCCGCCGCAAGATGGACGCCGAACGCGCCGCGCGCGGAGAAGGCCCCGGCCTCACCCCGGCCAAGGATACCGCTGACGCCTATGAGGCCGAGGAAGAGGATATCCGCAAGAAGGACGTGTCGGCCGCCGACGTGTTCCGCGACTTCGACTGATCCTCTGGCAACAGACAATTTTGAGAGCCGGGCCTTTCAGGGCCCGGCTTTTTTATTCCATCCGTCTCAGGAAGACATAGAAGGCGCCGCTGCCGCCATGCTTGGGATGGGATTCGGCATAGCCTGAAACGAGCGCCCGCGCCTCCGGGCTTTCCAGCCAGAGCAGAAAGTTGCGGCGCAGCACGCCCTGCCCTTCCCGCCCCTTGCCGGTGATGACGAGCACGCAGCGTGCGCCGTCTCCTTGTTGAGCCATCAGGAAGACCGGCAGCGCGCGGGCCGCGCTGATCTGCGTATGGCCGTGCAGATCAAAAGTGGCGGCGATATCCAGCTTGCCGCGCCGCACCCGTTTTTCGCGGCCGCGGTCTGCCGGCGAGGCCGGCGCTCTTGGCACCGGCGGTTCGGGCACAGCAGCGCGGGGGAGTGTTTTGCGCGCAGGCTTTTTCTCTTCGCGCAGCTCCGCTTCGCCTGCTTCCAGCGCGGCCTGAAAATCCGGCAGCGACGCTTCGCGCGGGCCGATGCGTTTCACTGTCGAGGCAACTTTCGCCCAGGCGCGGGCCTCTTCTTCGCTGAGCCGGCGGCCTTTCACCGGCTTACCCCATGCCCGGCGCAGTTTCGAGCGCCGCGACGGGACGGGCACCCAGAGTGTGATAGAGGCGTTCGGCCACCTTGCGTGGCAGGAGCACCCAGAGACGGCCCTGCGCATTCATCGTGCCTGCGCGCTGGCCCGCGTCAAAGCCGGTGCCGAAATAGATGTCGCCGCGCACGGGCCCCTTGATGGCGCCGCCGGTATCCTGCGCGATCAGCAGGCCGGACCAGACCCCGCCGAGGCCGGGCGCGGTGGTCTGCACAAACATTGGCACGCCCAGCGCATGGAAGGACGGGTCCACCGCCATCGAACCGAGCGGGGTAAGCGGTACATTGTGTGCGCCGTTGGGACCAAGCGTAACATCCCCTTCAGGCAGTGCCTGGAAGAAGACAAAGCGCGGATTGATGTTCATGGCCAGGCGCACTTCATCCGGGGACGCACGGTCCATCCAGGCGCGGATGCCCTGCATCGACCCCTCCCCCCGCGTGATGCGGCCGGTTTCGATCAGCCAGTTGGCGACAGATTTGAAAGGCTGGCCATTATGCGCGGCATAAGCGGCGCGCATCGTGTGGCCATCCGGAAAGACGAGGCGTCCTGAGCCCTGCACCTGGAGGAAAAACACATCCGAGGGGTGGGCCCAGGCGATAACCGGCGCAGAGACGTTGGAAGTGATCTCAGCCCGCGGAGGATAAGGACGGGTTGTGCCATTGGGCAGGCGCTGGAGCGGGCTGTCTCCATTGGCGACAAAATCTGACGGCAGGGCAAGCACAGGCTCAGTGAAACCGGGTTCGGGCGAACGGCGGGCTTCATACATCGGCTCGAAATAGCCGGTGAAGCGCGGCTTGCCTTCCGGGTCGATGATCTCGACAGGGACGAAGAGGGATTCAAACACGCGCCGGGCGGCCGCGTCATCCAGCGGGGTGGAAAGCGAGGCGCAGGCGGGGGCCCAGTCTTCTGCCGTTCCGGCCCAGGCGGCGTTGCGCGAAAGCGGCGCGTCCCAGGCGCGGCGCGAGAACCGGTCACAAGTGCGCCGGAAGGCCTCGAGCGAGGCGGCCAGCGGAGCGCTCTGCCAGCCGGGCAGATCGCGGTAGCTTGCCGGGCTGGAGGCCGGCGGGGGCGTAAACAGGCCGGGTACCTGCTGGCCGGGCGGCGGTGCAGGTGGCGGCACGGAACGCGGGGTTGACTGACATCCAGCCAGAAACAAGGCGGCACAAAGAAGGGAGACAAGACGGATCATGGCCCGCCGGTTATGCCGCGAAACCTCTTAACATGTCATCTGAGAGATATGTCAGGCGGCAACATCTACATCGTCCAGCAGCCAGTTCGGGTCGCTGGAGGACACGTTGCGCATGAAGGTCCAGATTTCCCTGGCGATCCGCGTGGTCTCGCCATCGCCCAGTTCCGCCTCGTAGCGCACCATCACCCTGGCCATAGTGCCGTCGAGTTCAGCGCGTTCAATCTCCGCCTTCTTGATGCGCAGCAATTCGAACGGCCGGGCGCCATTGGCATCCCGCTCTGCAATCGCCGCATCCCAGGCTTCATAAACATCATCATCCAGAAGCGGGCGCAGGGCGTTGCGGTCGCCCTTGGCATAGGCGGCCACAATCATCTGATAGGCGGCCTTGGCGCCGCGCATGAACTCTTCAGCCCGGAAGGACCGGTCAGCATTATAAATGTCTTCCAGGCCAGCGGCGGCCGGGCCGGTGAAGATCGGGCGCTCATTGTCCACGCGGCGCTGCATGGGAACCGGCGCCTCTCCCTGCGGGGCGCGCTTTTCCGGCGTTGGCGCAGGACGCTGCATCGGGCCTTCATCCCCGCCCCTGCCAAGCGCGGAATAAAGGCGCCACAGAACGAACAGGGCGACAGCCGCAAGGATAAGGACTTCAATCAGCGGGTTGGACATTTTAGCGGCGAAATCCTTCAGTGCATTCCAGGGTCTCAAGTACAGGCTCTCAGGCACACATAGTGCCAGTACCGCCCCGTTGCCAGCCCATGCGTTGCACCTGACGGGGCTGCATGCTAGGCGCGAGGCCCTAACTTCAGAGGTGGATAATGACAGATACGAGCGCCCCCGGAAACCCCACCCCCGGTCAGCAGCCCGCCAATCCGCCGAGCCTTCGCGTGCTCGGCCAGTATGTGAAGGATCTCTCTTTCGAGAACCCGGGCCATGCACCGGTTCAAACCCAGCCGAATATCGATCTGGGGATCGATGTGGGCGCCACGCCGCATGCCGATGGCAACGGCCTGTTCGAGGTTTCCCTGAAACTTTCGGCCAAGGCGACGGCTGGCGACACCGTCCTGTTCATCTCCGAACTCGATTATGCGGGCCTGTTCCAGCTGCAGAGCGTTCCGGAAAACCAGGTGGAGCCGATGCTGCTCATCGAATGCCCCCGCCTCCTGTTCCCGTTTGCCCGCCGGATCATCGCCGAGATCACCCGTGAAGGCGGCTTCCCGCCCCTGCTGATCGATCCGGTCGATTTTGTCGCGCTGTATCAAGCGCAATACCGGCGCGCCGCAGAGCGGCAGAATGGGAATGGCGGCGCGAACTGATCGCCCGTCAGGTATACGCCTTCCAGAGCGCGTCCGGCCCAAGCTTCTCCACAAGCGCGGCATGGGCGGCGCGCTCTGCCTCGGTGATCAGAGACCCCAGCGGCTGCGGCCGCTGTTGCGCTGCGGGACGCTTGTAACTGCTGCTGTCAAAAGCCGGTTCGAACGCAAAGGCGCGAGCACGCCCGCCGAGCAGCTCCAGATAGACACTCGCCAGAAGCTGGCTATCGAGCAGCGCGCCGTGGAAGGTGCGGCTTTCAAGGGAAATGTCGAAGCGCTTGCAGAGCGCGTCCAAGCTGGCCGGGGCGCCGGGATAGCGTTTGCGCGCGATCTGCACCGTATCAACCCAGCGCGCCTCCGGAATGATGTCCCGTCCGCAGCGCTGCAATTCCATATTCAGGAAGCCGCGGTCGAAGCTGGCATTGTGGGCCACGATGGTGGCGTCGCCCAAAAAGTCCAGGAAAGCCTCTATAATGTCCGGATGCTCGAACGGCGGCTTGTCGCGCAGGTGATCATCCGTGATGCCGGTGATGCGGATCGTGGCTTCCGACACCGGCTTGCCGGGATTGATCAGGCGGCGGAACGTCTTGCCTGTGGGAATGTGGTTGATCATCTCGACCGCACCGATCTCGATGATGCGGTCGCCCTCATTCGGATTGAGGCCGGTGGTTTCGGTATCGAACGCGATTTCGCGGATACGGTCTGTCATGGCGCCTCTCCCGATGCGATTCGCTGCATCAGGGCAATGATGGCGCGGACCTGGTCGCGTGCAAAGTCGAAACCATGGGCTGTCGACAGGATAAAGTCGGCGCGGGCGCGCTTGTCGGCGTCTGGCATCTGGCGCGCGAGAATGGCCTTGAACGCCTCTTCCGTCATGCCCGGCCGGGCGAGCACGCGGGCGCGCTGCACATCGGCCGGCGCGGTAACCACCAGCGTGTAGGTGCAATGCCGGTTTCCGCCGGTTTCAAACAGCAGCGGAATATCCAGCACCGCGAACGGCGCCCCCTGCTCCTTCGCGCGGCGGCGGAAATCGAGTTGGGCTTCTCCGGCGAGGGGATGGACGATGCCTTCCAGCCGCTTCATCGCGGCGGCGTCATCCAGCACGCGGGCGCGCAGCTTCTGCCGGTCGATGGCACCCTTATCGGCAACGCCGGGAAAAGCCTCCTCGATCGGGGCCACCGCTGCGCCGCCTTCGGCATACAGCGCATGAACGGCTGCGTCGGCATCATAGACCGGCACGCCGCCATCCCGGAAAAGGCTCGCCGTGGCAGACTTGCCCATGCCAATGGAACCGGTCAGCCCGAGGATGATCATGAGGTGGCCTCCACAAGTTTGCGGCAGCGGACATGGGCTTCGGCCATGTCCGGCATGATGCCGAACCAGTGATCAAAGCTGATGGCGGCCTGGGCCACCAGCATGCCGAGCCCGTCCAGCGTGCGCCATCCCTTGGTTTTTGCTTCGGCCAGCGCGGCCGCAGCACCCTTGCCATAGCTGATGTCATAGAAAATGCCGCCGGCCGCCTCCGGCAGCTCAAGTTCTCCGCCCGAATGGCCGAGGCTAAGCGTGTTGACGACGAGAGCGGCGGAGGGAAGCTGGCACAGGCCTTCTTCCAGCGAGAGCACGCGCGCGCCGGGCGCCAGATCCCGCGCCAGGGCCTCTGCCCGCTCGACGGTCCGGTTACAAATCGTCAGCCGCGCGCCCCGCTCGGCCAGAACCGACGCCACCGCCCGGGCTGAGCCCCCTGCCCCGAGCAGGAAAACGGCGCGGCCGGAGACATCTATATCGCCATAGTCCAGTGTCAGGGCAAACCCGCCTGCGTCTGTATTGTCCCCGATCCAGCCATTGTCGCGGTGGACAAGAAAATTCACCGCGCCAAGCCGCTGCGCAGTTTCACTTACAGATGCGGAGAGGCGCAGCGCGTCTTCCTTGTGCGGAAGGGTGACGTTGAGCCCGATGACCCCCTGACGGGCAAGGCCGTCGAGCCCGGCGGCCAGCTCCCCTGCCTTTACCTCGAAGGCGGAATAGACCGCATCAATCTGGTGGGCACGAAGCCATCCATTGTGAATGAAGGGCGAAAGCGAGTGGGCGATGGGATCACCCACCACGCCGAGAAGATGTGTCATGTAGGAAGCACTTTCCGGATACGGAGGTAATCCAGGAGCGGCAGCAGCGGCAGGCCGAGAATGGAGAAATAATCTCCCTCGATCCGCGCAAACAGCTGCGCGCCCAGACCCTCGAGCTGGTAAGCCCCCACAGTCGAGAGAAGCGCGTCGCCACAGGCCGAGACATAATTCTCGATATATTCTTCCGTGAGCGGGCGCATGGTCAGTTTCGGCCGGGCGAGGTGGCGCCATACCGGCGCGCCATCTTCACAGACCACAATAGCGGTTTCCAACGTATGGGATTTCCCCGAAAGCTGGCGCAGATGATTTTTGGCCGCTTCGATATCAGCCGGTTTATCAAAGGCCTGGTCGCCAAGGGCGAGCATCTGGTCGCCGCCGATCACCAGGCCGGAGCGTTTGGAAGACACACGCATCGCCTTGAGTTCGGCTAGCTGCATGGCCTGCTCGCGTACGGGCAGCTTGTTGGCGCGCATCGTGTTGCGGAAGGCTTCCTCATCCACATTTGGCGCGGCGCTCTCTGCCTCGACGCCTGCGGCAGCAAGCAGCGCGCGCCGGCTCTTGCTGGTGGACGCAAGCGTGACGGCCAGGCTCATGAATGTCCCCAGCGTTCGTGCAGCATGTTGAGAATGCCGGCGGCCGTCTCTTCCACGGAGCGGCGGGAGACATCGATCGTTTTCCAGCCATTGCGCTGAAACAGGCGGTTGGCCTGGGTGATCTCGTCACGGACGGCTTCCTCGTCGGCGTATTCAGTCACCTCGTCCTGATTCAGCGAGATGAGGCGCTGGCGGCGGATCTGCACGAGGCGTTCAGCGGAGATCTTGAGGCCCACAACCAGCGGGCCCTTGTCGCCGAGCTTTTCCATGAACTCTGGCAGCGGCACGCCCGGCACCAGCGGGATGTTCCCTGCCCTCACTTTCCGGTTAGCCAGATACACGCAGGTGGGCGTCTTCGAGGTACGGCTGACCCCCAGGAGGATAACGTCGGCGCCGATCAGGCTTTCCACATTCTGCCCGTCATCATGGGCGAGAGTGAAGTTGATGGCTTCCATCCGCTCGAAATAGTCCTCGTCCAGCGCGTGCTGGCCAGCGACCCGATTATTCGGCGCTACACCCAGGTGGCGGCTCAGCATGGCGATGGACGGGTCCAGCACCGGCAGGGTCGGAATGCTCCGCTCACGGCAGAAGGCTTCCAGCCGCCCACGCAGGGCGCCATCTGAAATAGTATACCACACCACGCCGGGGGCCGCCTCGATCTCCTTCATCACTCTTTCAAGCTGACGTTCGGAGCGAACGAGGTAATAGTTGTGTTCCAGCGGCTGCACATTCTCGAACTGGGCACAGGCCGCGCGCTGGACGGCGTTGAGCGTCTCGCCCGTACTGTCGGACACGAGATGCACATTGAAATAGATGCTGGGGCGTTGAGGCTGGGTCACGAACGTCTCTTGCCGGTCTGGCGGCGATTTCACAAGGGGTGTGACTCCCATGTGGAATTTCAAATCACACACACGGATTCACAGGCGACTCACAATTGCAGGATTCTCACCTCTGGAGAGTCACGCTGCGTTCTCCTCTGTGATTCCAACACGGACATTTACACCCTGTTAACCATTGACTCATTTCGGATTTGAAACGCCAAAGCGTCGCGGACCATTCTGTGACTCGCCTGTGGATTTGGCGGGATAAAGCGTTAACAGACGGGTTATCCCTGAATCCCTCGGGGTTATAATCATAAGCGCCCTGACGGGCTTTTAGATGAGATCGGGAAGGGGACTGCGTGGCAACGTCCGTTAAGAAATTGCTGGCTGTGCTGTCAGGCGAGGCTGTGAAAGTTCCTCCGGTATGGATGATGCGCCAGGCTGGGCGCCACCTGCCCGAATATCTGGAGACGAGAGCCAGAGCGAAGGATTTCCTGGACTTCTGCTACACGCCTTCTCTGGCCACCGAAGCCACCCTTCAGCCCATCCGCCGCTATGGCATGGATGGGGCAATTCTGTTCGCAGACATCCTGCTGATTCTGGATGCGATGGGTCTGAAAGTGGCTTTCGAGAAAGGGGAAGGCCCCCTGGTCGAGCAGATCTCCGGCCCGTCTGATCTGGGAAGGGTTACACCCCAGAAGGCGGCTGACCGGCTGGCGCCTGTTTATGAAACCGTTTCCCGCGTCAAAGCGGCCCTGCCCTCCTCCACCACGCTGATCGGATTTGCAGGGTCCCCCTGGACGGTAAGCCTTTATGCGGTCGAAGGGCGCGGAAAGACCGACAAGTCCACCGCCTGGCGCTGGGCCCATGGCCGGCCGGAGGATCTGGCCGCGGTGATGGACCAGGTCACCGAAGCAACGGCGTATTATCTTTCCCGCCAGGTTGAGGCGGGGGCCGACGCGCTGATGCTGTTCGACAGCTGGGCTGAGGGTCTGCCTGACAACATCTTCCGCGAAGTGGTGATCCAACCGACGAAGAAGCTGGTCGCCCGGCTTCGGGAGATGGGCATTACGGTGCCGGTGATCGGCTTTCCGCGCGGCGCAGGCGTCATGCTGCCCGAATATGTTCGCGAAACCGGGGTGACCGCCGTTGGCCTCGATACGGCGGCCTCCCCCGCTTTCGTCAATGCCCAGCTTCCGGCTGGCTTTCCGGTTCAGGGGCATCTCGATCCCCTGCTGCTGATCGAAGGGGGTGGGCGACTTGACGCACGGGTCCGGCAATTGCTGGACGCCTACCGGGGCCGGCCCCATATCTTCAATCTCGGTCATGGCATCCGCCCCGAGACCCCGATTGCGCATGTCGAGCGCGTGTTGGAACTGATCAGAACCGAATAGAAAGTGAGGGCCGAGATGGGCCGCCGGATCGCTGTTGTGCTGTTCAATCTGGGTGGCCCGGATACTGGCGACGATGTTCAGCCCTTCCTGAAAAATCTATTCCGTGATCCCGCCATCATCCGGGCACATCTTCCGATCAGATGGCTGGTTGCCAGGATAATTTCTTCCCGGCGCGCCCCTATGGTGAAGCAAAACTATGCCCTGATGGATGCCGGCGGCGGTTCTCCCCTGCTCGGCGAGACGAAGAAACAGTCCGCTGCGCTTGAGGCAGAACTGGCAAAGCGGCTTCCGGGGGATGAGGTTCGCTGCTTCATCGCCATGCGCTATTGGCATCCCTTCACAGAGGAAGCCGCAGCCGAAGTTCAGAAATGGGGCGCTGATGAGGTCGTCCTCCTGCCTCTTTATCCCCAATTCTCCACGACCACGACGGGCTCTTCCCTCACCACCTGGAACAAGGCGTACAAGGGCAAGAGCCGCACGGTCTGCTGCTATCCCTTCGAGGAAAATTTCGTTTCCGCCCATATCGACCGGATCATGGAAGCCTGGGAACGGGCCGGCCGGCCGGATAAGGTAAACCTCCTCCTCTCGGCCCATGGCCTGCCGGAAAGTGTTATCAAAGCGGGCGATCCGTATCAGTGGCAGTGCGAGGCGCTGGCCGAAATGGTCGCCGGGCGCGTGCCTGCCCATTGGGAGGTCAGCGTCTGCTACCAGTCCCGTGTCGGCCCGATGAAATGGATCGGCCCGGCAACTGAGGAAGAGATCGCCCGGATTTCTGATCAGGGCGGAAATATTCTGATCGCGCCGATTGCCTTTGTGTCTGAGCATATCGAAACACTGGTGGAACTTGGCGAAGAGTACCGCCTCGTTGCGGAGAAGCATGGCGCGGCAAGCTATACCCGGGTGGAAGCGCTGGGCACCCATCCCGGCTTTATCTCGACCATGGCGGGCGAAGTGACTGAGGCGCTCTCGATGAAGGAGGCCATCCGCTCCTGCGCCGGAGGCCGCCTCTGCCCTTCCGGCTGGAGCGGTTGCCCCCATGCAGAAACAAAACAGAAAGCCGGCGTCCGTATCACGGAAAACGCCGTTTAACGGGGAGCGCAGACATGGACCTCTACAACTGGCTGAAGGCCGGGCATGTCGTTTTCGTCATCGCGCTGATGGCGGGCCTGCTGGTCTATCCGCGCTACAAGATCCACCAGCTTTCCAGCCAGCCCGGCGAGCCGCTGTTCGAGACGATGAAGAAATCATCCGGCCAGCTCCGGATGATCATCCTCAATCCCAGCCTTATTCTCGTCTGGGTTTTCGGCCTCGCCATGGTCTATGTCGACTGGCAACGCGGCGGCCAGCTTTATCTTGAGGGATGGTTTCACGCGAAACTTCTGCTCGTGCTGATCATTTCCGGCCTGCATGGCTACTTCATAGGGCTTGGCAAGAAGGTGGACCGGGTAACGGGCACCGTTCAGGCAAAGACGCTGCGGATGATGAACGAAGTGCCGTTCCTGCTGATGATCATCATCGTGATCCTGGTGATCGTTAAGCCTTTCTGACCAGGCCACGGCCACAATCGCTTGACGGGTGGCTGGTTTGTGACGGATAAGGCACGGGCTGGCCCGCCAAGTCCTTTGGCGCCGCGATGTATATTCGCCCGGCCCCTCCCCTTTTGACTTTTCCAGTCCGGATACTGCCCGAATGGCTTCCACGATGCTCGACAACCTTACCAGTGTGACTCTGCGCGAACTCAAGGCGAAGTCGCCTGAAGAACTCCTCGCCTATGCCGAGGAGCTCGAGATCGAGAACGCCTCCTCGATGCGGACGCAGGACATGCTGTTCGCCATCCTCAAGGAACTGGCTGATAGCGAAGTCGAGATCACCGGCCAGGGCGTTCTGGAAGTCCTCACCGACGGGTTCGGTTTCCTGCGCTCGCCGGAATCGAACTACCTGCCCGGCCCGGACGATATCTATGTCAGCCCGGAAGTGCTGAAGAAGGCTAACATCCGCACCGGTGACACGGTCGAGGGTCCGATTGTTGCGCCGCAGGACAGCGAGCGCTACTTCGCGCTGACCGATGTGAGCCGCATCAATTTCGAGGAACCGGAGAAGGCCAACAAGAAGGTTCACTTCGACAATCTCACCCCCCTCTATCCGGAAAAGCGCCTCAAGATGGAGAGCCGCGATCCGACCAAGAAAGACCGCTCGGGCCGGGTCATCGATATCGTCGCGCCCATCGGCAAAGGCCAGCGCGCCCTGATCGTCGCCCCGCCGCGTACGGGTAAGACGGTCTTGATGCAGAACATTGCGGCCGCCATCGAAGAAAACCATCCGGAATGCTACCTCATCGTTCTGCTGATCGATGAACGCCCGGAAGAGGTGACCGACATGCGCCGCACGGTGAAAGGCGAAGTCGTCGCCTCCACCTTTGACGAGCCGGCGACCCGCCACGTCCAGGTGGCCGAGATGGTCATCGAGAAAGCCAAACGCCTTGTCGAACACAAGCGCGACGTTGTGATCTTGCTGGACTCGATCACGCGCCTTGGCCGGGCCTACAACACCACCGTTCCTTCCTCCGGCAAGGTTCTCACCGGCGGTGTGGACGCCAACGCCCTTCAGCGCCCGAAGCGTTTCTTCGGCGCGGCGCGGAATGTCGAAAATGGCGGCTCACTGACGATTGTGGCCACTGCCCTGATCGATACCGGCAGCCGGATGGACGAAGTGATCTTCGAAGAGTTCAAGGGCACCGGTAACTCCGAAGTCGTGCTCGACCGGAAGATTGCAGACAAGCGCACCTTCCCGGCCATCGACATCATGAAGTCGGGCACGCGGAAAGAAGAACTCATCACGCCGCACGATCAGCTCTCGAAGATCTATATCCTTCGCCGTATCCTCGGGCCGATGGGCACGACCGATGCGGTCGAGTTCCTGCTCGACAAGCTGAAACAGACGAAGACCAATGAAGAATTCTTCGAAGCGATGAAGAACTAGGGAGCCTGGCGCGATGGGCGCGCAAGATACAATCTGCGCGCTCGCCTCAGGCCCTCCGCCGTCGGCCATTGCCATCATCCGCATTTCCGGCCCGGCAGTTGCCGAGGTTGGACAGCGGTTTCTGGCCTCCGGTCTGCCGGAGCCGAAACGCGCAGCCCTCACATATATATATGACGCCGCCGGCGAGTTGATTGACCAGGGGATCGCCCTCTACGCGCGCGCCCCACATTCCTATACCGGCGAAGACACACTTGAGCTCTACCTGCATGGCGGGCCGGCGGTCATCGATCATGCCCTCCGTGCGCTGACGTCCGTGCCCGGAATACGGCTGGCGGAACCTGGGGAGTTCACGCGCCGGGCTTTTGAAAATGGTAAACTGGATCTTACCGAGGCCGAAGGCGTCGCTGACATCATCGAGGCCGAAACCACCGCGCAGAAATCCCAGGCCCTTCGCCAGCTCGGCGGCGGCCTAACCGAAATATATGACACCTGGCGCGAGGAGCTGACCGGCGCGCTCGCCCTCCTCGAAGTGATGATCGATTTTCCCGATGAAGGCGACGTTCCGGAAGATACCGCCGCCCCCATCCTTGAGCGCCTCAGCAAGGTGATTGCGGAAATAGAGACGGGGCTTGGAGACAGGGGCGTGGGCGAACGCATCCGGGACGGATTCCGGATTGCCATTGCCGGCCCGCCGAACGCGGGCAAGTCTTCCATCCTCAACCGCCTGGCCCGGCGGGAGGCGGCCATCGTCACCGACATCGCCGGCACGACGCGCGACATTGTCGAGGTGAGGGTGATCCTTGGCGGACAGGTCGTCTGGATTGCGGACACGGCGGGCCTGCGCGAAACCGAAGATGTGGTCGAGGCCGAAGGCGTGCGCCGCGCGCGCCGGGCGGCGGCCGAAGCGGACCTCCGCATCCATGTCATTGATGGGGCGGCCCCCTCCCCTCCCCCCGGCCCCATCGAGGCGCAGGATATTGTCGTCTTCAACAAGGCGGACGCGCGGCCAACCATTCTTGCGCCAGATGGCGCGCTGCCTGTGTCGGCGGTCACCGGCGAAGGCATCGATACGCTCGAATCCTGGATTGCCGGTTTTGTCTCCCAGCGCGCCGCTTCGGTTGAAGCCCCGGTCATCACCCGCGCGCGCCACCGCGAAAAGCTCGCCGCCGGTCTTGCCAGCCTGGTCTCCGCCCGCGAAGCGCTCATCCAGGATATCGGCGCCGAACTGGCCGCTGAAGATGTCCGCATGGCTTTGCGGCACCTCTCTTCGGTCATCGGCACGGTCGATGTGGAAGATGTTCTCGGCGCCGTCTTCTCCAAATTCTGCATCGGAAAATGACCCCTAGGGTTTGAGGGCGCCCGGCGTTATATAGCCGCCTCAAGCAGCGCTTAAGGGTTGGTTAATGCCGGACTTCCCGGATTTCGACGTGATTGTGATTGGCGGCGGCCATGCCGGCTGCGAAGCGGCGGCGGCCTCTGCCCGCTTTGGCGCGCGCACGGCGCTCATAACCCACAAGCTCTCGACCATTGGCGAGATGAGCTGCAACCCCGCGATCGGTGGTCTCGGCAAGGGTCACCTTGTTCGCGAGATCGATGCGCTCGATGGTGTCATGGGACGTATGGCCGACAAGGCCGGCATCCAGTTCCGGATGCTCAACCGGTCCAAAGGCCCCGCCGTCTGGGGGCCCCGCTCGCAGATCGACCGGAAGCTTTACCGCGAAGCGATGCAGGCCGAGCTGGCGGATTATCCAAACCTCACCCTGATCGAAGACGGCGCCGAGGACCTGATCGTCGAGGACGGCAAGGTCTGCGGCGTGATTGGCCTCACCGGCACACGCTATCCGGCGGCCCGGGTCGTCATCACCACGGGCACCTTCCTGAAGGGTGTTATCCATATCGGCGCCAAACGCATTCCCGCCGGCCGGATTGGCGAAGCGCCTGCCCTTGGCTTGTCGGACCGGCTCTATGCCATTGGCCTTCCGATGGGCCGCCTCAAGACCGGAACCCCGGCCCGGCTGGACGGCCGCACCATTCATTGGGACCGGCTCGAGATGCAGCCGGCCGACGAGCAGCCGATCCCGTTCTCCTTCCTCACTTCGGAGATCACCGTCCCGCAGGTTCAATGCGGCATCACCTGGACGACACCGGAAACCCATTCGATCATCGAAGCGCATATGGAGGAGTCGGCGGTCTATTCCGGCGCCATTTCTGGACGCGGCCCGCGCTATTGCCCCTCGATCGAAGACAAGGTGAACCGCTTCGGCGACCGCGACCGGCACCAGGTGTTTCTTGAGCCCGAAGGCCTCGACGATCACACCGTCTATCCGAACGGCATCTCCACCTCGCTTCCCGAAGAGGTCCAGGAGAAATTCATCCGGACGATCCCTGGCCTTGAGGATGTCGCCATCCTGCAGCACGCCTACGCCATCGAATATGATTATGTCGATCCACGCGCGCTCAGCCCCGCGCTGGAAGTCAAACTTATGCCCGGCCTGTATCTCGCCGGGCAGATCAATGGGACGACGGGATATGAAGAGGCCGGCGCCCAGGGGCTGATGGCCGGTCTCAATGCGGCCCGCGCCGCCGCCGGGAAAGATCCGGTCATCTTTGACCGGGCTGAGGCTTATATCGGCGTTCTGATTGACGACCTTGTGACCCGCGGCGTGACCGAGCCCTACCGGATGTTCACCTCGCGGGCCGAATACCGCCTTGCGCTCCGTGCGGACAATGCCGATCAGCGTCTCACCGGAAAAGGCGTCGAGGCCTGTGTTGTGGGCGAGAAACGCGCCGCAATGTTTCACGTGAAACATCGGGCTCTGGAATCGGCCCGGAATCTTCTTAAAAGCCTCAATCTCAGCCCGGCGGCGGCCGCGCGGAATGGGTGGACCGTCAACCAGGATGGCCGCGTGCGTTCCGCCTGGGAGTATCTCTCCTATAAGGAGATCAGCTTCGGACATCTGGCGGCCGTCTGGCCGGAGTTATCCGAGGTGCCCGCAGACATTGTGGCGCAGATCGAAATCGAAGCGCTCTATTCTGCCTATCTGGATCGTCAGGCCGAAGACGTCGCCGCGCTGCGCCGCGATGAGGCACTGACCCTTCCGGGTGATCTCGACTATGACCTGATCGGCGGCCTTTCGAACGAAGTGCGCCAGAAGCTGAAAGCGGTCCGTCCGGGCACACTCGGTCAGGCCGCGCGGATTGAAGGCGTCACACCGGGGGCACTGACAGCGCTACTCGGGCATGTCCGCCGCATCCGCAAAGCGGGGTGAAAATGAGCGCGCAGGATGACCGCGCGGCCTTTTTGGCCGCCAACGATGTTTCACGTGAAACATTGGACCGGCTCGACCAGATCATTTCGGAACTCGATGTCTGGCGGCAGAAGTCAAATCTCATCGGCCCGAAAGAATGGCCCCAGATCTGGACGCGCCATGTCGGCGACTCCTGGCAGCTTCTGGATCACATTCCGGAAACGGCGCGCGTGGTTGATCTCGGATCGGGGGCCGGCTTTCCTGGCCTCATCATCGCGGCGGCGCGCCCGGAGGCTCATGTCACGATGATGGAATCGGTCGGCAAGAAATGCGCTTTCCTCCGCGCGGCCATCGAAGCGGCGGGTCTGAGCGCTTCTGTCTATCAGGGCCGGATCGAGGCAGCGCCGCCGATCAAGGCTGATATCGTCACCGCGCGGGCCTTTGCGCCGATGCCACAACTTCTGGAATACGCATCTCCCTGGCTCCGAAAAGGCGCAACGGGGGTTTTCCCAAAGGGCGAACGCTGGAAAGAAGAATTGACTGAAGCCCGCCAAAGGTGGAATTTCGCTTATGAAGCGATTCCAAGTCGCAGTGGTGGGTCAGGCGTCATTTTGATTGTCAGGGAGGTCTTACGTCGTCATGACTAGGCCGAGAATCTTCGCTGTGGTGAATCAGAAAGGGGGTGTCGGCAAGACGACCACCTCCATCAATCTCGGGACCGCGCTTGCCGCCGTCGGCCGCCGCGTCCTGATCGTCGATTTCGATGCTCAGGGGAATGCGTCCACCGGCCTTGGCATTTCACGTGCCGAGCGCCTGATGACCTCTTATGATCTGGTGGTCGACAGGGTACCGCTCGAAGAGGCTGTCCTCTCGACCATCGTTCCGCGCCTCGACATTGTTCCGGGTGACGAGAACCTTTCCGGGGTCGAAACCGAACTCGCCGGGGATGCCCACCGGTCATACCGGCTGAAGGAGTCGTTGCACTCCTATATCGACCGGGTCGAACAGGGCGGTCTCGTCAAGTATGACTATGTGCTGATCGATTGCCCGCCTTCGCTTTCGGCGCTGACGGTCAATGCCATGACAGCTTCGGACGCGCTGCTCGTCCCGCTCCAGTGTGAATTCCTCGCCCTGGAAGGTCTGACCCAGCTTCTGCGTACGGTCGAAGTGGTCCGCTCCGGCCTCAATCCGACGCTCGAAATCCAGGGCGTGGTGCTCACCATGTATGACCGGCGCAACAGCCTGTCAGACCAGGTGGCCAATGAGGTCCGCGCCTTCTTCGGCTCGAAGGTCTATAACACGGTCATTCCGCGTAACGTCCGCCTGTCGGAGGCGCCATCCTTCGGCAAGCCCGCGCTGCTCTATGATTATCGTTGCCCCGGCAGTGAGGCCTATATCCGCCTCGCCTCCGAAGTACTGCAGCGTGAAAAGGCGAGGGCGGCATGAGCGATCCGGCGGAAGACAATCGCGGACGCCCCAGCCGGCTTGGCCGGGGGCTTTCGGCCCTGATCGGCGAAGTCGAGGCGATGAATGTTCGCCCGGCGGCTCAACCCTCCGCGCCTGCGGCTCCGGGTGTGGCCGCGCCTGCCGCGCCGGGCGTCGCGCCCGCTGGCCAGGGCGGGGCCACCGAGATCGCCATCGATCTCATCCGGCGCAACCCGGCCCAGCCGCGCCGGACCTTCACCGAGGAAAACCTGCGGGAGCTCGCCGACTCGCTGAAAGCCAAGGGTGTCCTTCAGGCGATCCTTGTGCGCCCCGATCCGAAGGAAGAAGGCAAGTATCAGATCATCGCGGGGGAGCGCCGTTGGCGCGCCGCGCGTATGGCGGGCCTTACGTCCATCCCGGCCGTGGTTCGCAATGCCGATGAACTTGAACTGCTCGAGATCGGAATCATTGAAAACGTCCAGCGGTCCGACCTCAATCCGATTGAGGAGGCCGAGGCCTATGAAGCCCTGATGAAGCGCTTTGGCCGGACGCAGGAGAGCCTGGCCTCCAGCGTCGGCAAGAGCCGCGCCCATATCACCAACACGCTGCGCCTGCTTCAGCTTCCCGATGGCGCGCGCACCCATGTCCGGGAAGGCCGGATCAGTGCCGGCCATGCCCGCGCCGCGCTCGGGTCGCCGGATCCTGAAGCCCTGATCGAGATCGCGGTGGAGAAGGGCCTCAGCGTTCGTGAGGTTGAGGCCCGTGCGCGGGACGCCCGCAGCAATGCGCCGATCGAAACCAAGTCGATGGACAGCCTCACTCCGCCGGTGAAGGACATAAACACAGAAGCCCTCGAAGCGGATATCAGCCGCACGCTGGGCCTGGATGTGGATATCCGTCATGGCAAGAATGGCGGCGAGATCCGCATCAAGTATCGCGATCTGGAACAGCTCGATGAAGTGTGCCGCCGTCTGACGGCCAAGCGCCGCGCGCCGGACTAACTTTCCAGCTAAATAATCCGTTAACGAACGTTCTCGGCAGCCCTTGCCAGATCGTTAATCAGCAGACGGATCATGGGGTCCCCCGTCGGCCCCGCCAGCTTCGTCTGCCGCTCGGCGTCATGGATGCGCTCCATCACCCGCATCAGGCGGCGCGCTGGCCATTTGCCAAGGCGCGCGCGGAAGGCCGGCCATTCATTCGGCCATACCGGCGGGCGCAGATATTTGCCGGGGTTTCCGTCGCCGCCCGCAATCTTCTCATGCGCGCTCAGCATACGCAGCACTTCCATCTGGAGAGAGCGAAGGATCGAGATGCCGCTCGTTCCGTTCTCGGAAAGTTTGTCGAAGGCGGTCTGAGCGTCACCCGGCCGCCCGTCGAGCGCGGCGGAGACGATGCCGGAAATCGCCTGTTTCACATCCGTCGCCGAAAGCGCGCGCACATCTTCAAGGGTCAACGGCCGGCCGAGCCCGCGTGCATAGAGGGCGAGCTTTTCGATCTCGGAATTGGCAAGCCCCCGGTTTCCCGGCAGGTCGCCCACGAAAGCGTCGAGGGCAGGGGGGTCTATCACCGCGCCTTCGGCCAGCAGGGCGGTCTTCACCCGGCTCGCCACATCAGCCTCCTCTTCCGCGAAAAGCTGAAGGCAGGCCGTGCGTTTGGCGCTCTCAGCAGCCGCGCGGAGTTTGGACCGGGCCTGCAGGCTGCCCGTTTCGATCACCAGCCTCGCGGCAAAGCGCTTCGGATCCTTGTCGCCCGCTTCGATGGCTTCGGCCAGCAAAGCGGCAATCTTGTCGCCGCTTGTGCGAACCCGAACAGCGCGCGCGTCGCCGAGCAGCGAGACGGCCTCGAGCGCGTCGAACAGGAGGGCGGGCTCTTTCTTGATGGCATCGTCATCCAGCACGGTCACATCCATGCCCTGCTTGCCGCCCCAGCTGGCGATCAGCGCCTGGCCGGCGTCGAAGGAAAGTCCTTCATCCTCGCTGAAGGCGAGCACGGCCCAGACTTCCGGATCAGGCCGCCGGGCGAAACCTTCCGCCGCGCGTCCCTTGTGCAGCATCAGGGGCTCGCAAATTTCAGGCGGATATCGTCGGCGATCTGTTTGGCCAGAACCCGCATCGCGCGGTCACCCGCATCCGTCTGGGCGGCGATATCGCCATAGGGCGAGTCCGGCACAAGGAAGCTGGTTTCGACGTCGGATCGTCCCGTCACCTGTACATTCTCGCCTTCAAGACGATAGCTGCCGCTCGCCATGATGCTGGAGCGGGATGCTGCACCATCCGGCAACAAGGCCAACCGGGTGAGATCACTCTGTAGGTTGACGGTCAGTGTAACCTTCTCCGTCAGCCCCGGCATGCCGACGGCCAGTTCTTCCTGCAGGGCCCGGCGCAGCATGTGTCCCTGGCGGCCTTCGATGGGCGAAACAGTGATCAGCCCGGATTCGGCGTACTGCCCGTTGACCGGCGCATAGACCGGCTGAAACCCGCACGCGGCGGTGGCGACGAGCAGCAGGGCGGCGAGAAAATGCTTCATGCGACCACGATATTCACAATCCGGCCCGGCACAACAATCGTTTTCTTCACGCTCTTGCCTTCGATGAAGGTGGCCACTTCGGGCAAGGCCCTGGCCGCTGCCTCGACGGCATCATTGGCCATATCCTTTGCCACAACGATTTCGGCGCGGCGTTTCCCGTTCACCTGAACCGCCAGCGTTACGGTATCATCCACCACCAGCGAAGCATCGACTTCTGGCCAGATCGCCTGTGAAACGAGGCCCGGCCTGCGCAGGCGTTCCCAGCAGGTTTCGGCCAGGTGCGGCATGAACGGCACAAGGCAGCGCGCCAGCATGTCAGCCCCTTCGGCGCGCGCCCCAATTGTTGCCGGGTCGCTCTCGGCCTTCTTCAACGTGTTCACCCATTCATGAACGGTGGCGATGGCGGAGTTGAAGCGGAATTCCTCGATGGCCTTGTCGATGCTGGCGACGGCCTTGTGGCTCGCCTTGCGCAGCGCGGTTGAGGTGTCCTCACTGCCGGGGGCAGGGAAGGGGCCCGTTTCGGGCAAGGCATCAACGAATGACCAGACCCGCTGAACAAAGCGCGCTGCGCCCTCCGCGCCTGACTGGGTCCACTCCACATCGCGCTCGGGCGGGGAGTCAGACAGCACGAACCAGCGCGCGACATCGGCGCCATAGGTGGCGACGATGGCATCGGGGTCGACCGTGTTTTTCTTCGACTTCGACATCTTCTCGATGGCGCCGACCTTCACTGGCTGCCCGGTGGCGATCTCGAAAACCTTGCCGTCTTTCCGTTCGATAGCGGAGGGTTCGAGCCATGTTCCGGCCTCGGACTTGTAGGTCTCGTGCGTCACCATGCCTTGCGTGAAGAGGCCGGCAAACGGTTCGCCCGAAGGCAGGTCCAGCTCGCCCACATCCCGCATCGCGCGCGCAAAGAAGCGCGAATAGAGAAGGTGCAGCACGGCATGTTCCACCCCGCCAATATACTGGTCTACGGGCAGCCAGTAGGCGCGCTCGGCCGGATCGGCTGCGCTTGCAAAGCGGGCATAATACCAGGAGCTGTCAACGAACGTATCCAGCGTGTCGGTTTCCCGGCGCGCCGGCTTGCCACATTTCGGGCAGTTCACATGCTTCCAGGCCGGGTGGCGGTCCAGCGGGTTGCCGGGCACGTCAAAGGTCACATCCTCCGGCAGGCGCACAGGAAGATCCGCCTGCGGAACGCCCACAACCCCGCAATCCTCGCAATGGATCACCGGGATCGGGCAGCCCCAATAGCGCTGGCGCGAAACGCCCCAGTCACGCAGGCGATAGTTCACCTTGCCTTCGCCCTGGCCAGCCGCTTCAATCTTCGCAATTGCGGCGCGCTTGGCGTCCTCGATGGAGAGGCCGTCCAGGAAACCTGACTTATATATATGTCCGGGTCCGGTATACGCCTCGGTGCCGACCTCAAACGTAGCCGCGTCCGCGCCCGGTGGCAGCACCACGGGATAGACGTTCAGCCCAAACTTGCGCGCAAAGTCGAGGTCACGCTGGTCATGCGCCGGGCAGCCGAAGATGGCGCCGGTGCCATATCCCATCAGCACGAAATTCGCGACCCAGACCGGAACCGTCCGTCCGGGTTCGAACGGATGGGCGACCGTCAGGCCGGTATCGAAGCCCAGCTTCTCGGCCTTTTCGATCGCTTCCTCGCTGGTGCCCACCTGGGCGCATTTTGCGCGGAAGGCTTTCAGCTCATCAGACTTTTCCGTCAGCTGGATCGTCAGCGGATGATCCGGAGACAGAGCAACAAAACTTGCGCCGAACAGCGTGTCCGGCCGCGTGGTGAAAACGGTGATGCCATCTTCAAAGCCGGCAGGCGCCGCCCCCTCAAAGGCAAAGGTCATCTCCAGCCCTTCGGACCGGCCAATCCAGTTGGCCTGCATCGTGCGGACCTTCTCCGGCCAGCGGTCCAGCTTCTGAACCGCTTCCAGCAGATCATCTGCATACGCCGTGATCTTGAAGAACCACTGCGTCAGCTCGCGCTGTTCCACCAGCGCGCCCGAGCGCCAGCCGCGCCCGTCGATCACCTGCTCATTGGCGAGCACGGTATTGTCCACGGGGTCCCAGTTCACTTTTGAGGCTTTGCGATAGACCAGCCCCTTTTCCATCAGCTTCAGGAACAGGGCCTGCTGGGCGCCGTAATATTCCGGGTCGCAGGTCGCAAACTCCCGGCTCCAGTCGAGTGACAGGCCGAGCTTGCGGAACTGTGCCTTCATCGATTCGATGTTGGCATAGGTCCATTTGCCAGGGTGAACCTTGCGCTCCATGGCGGCGTTTTCGGCCGGCATGCCAAACGCATCCCAGCCCATCGGGTGGAGCACATTGTAACCCTTCGCCCGCTTATGCCGGGCCACCACATCGCCCATCGCATAGTTGCGCACATGGCCCATATGCAGACGGCCGGAAGGGTAAGGGAACATTTCGAGGACAAACGCCTTCGGCGCGCCGGGCGCTTCGCTTGGCGCCTTGGTCCGGAAAATGTCGGCCTTCTCCCAGGCTTCACGCCAGCGGGGCTCCGCGCTCTGCGGATCATAACGGGTGGCCATCCTGGGCTCCCTTGAATGGAATCGAAGTGTTACAGGCTTGTATCGGCGCTTTAGCCGATCTGCGAGGTCCGAAGAAGTCGCGCCCGTTCAAGAATCTTGTTTTCGAGCTGGATCGCCGTTTCCGGGTCGGCGGCCGCATCGGCCCACTGACCTTCGGTATTCACCTGGCGGTGAACGGTTACCTTCACGCCATCGGCGCGCAGGCGCGAGTCCAGAATGAACACGGTCGCCTTCACGCGCTCATTCGGGGCGTCCGGAAAGCTCTTCCAGTCATAGGAAATGATCCCGCCGATCGGATCGGTGGACTGAAGCGGCAGCGTGGACAGCGTATCCAGCGTCGCGCGCCACAGAAACGGGTTGGATGCGCCGACCGATTGGACCACAAGCGGGCCATCATTGGCTTTACCGCGCGATTGGCAGCCCGAGACGAGCAGCAGGCCGGCAAAGGCGGCGGTGAGGATCGGCTTGATCATGTTCATTTTCCGCATGCAATTCCTTGTTGACCCGGCATGTATAACAAGCGGGTTCTGGCCTCGCCAGTATTGTTATGCGCTTGGCTGAGTCAGCCGCAGCGCCTGTGATGGAGCCGCCCGTGATGCTTAACACCCGCCGGATTGTCTTTGCCCTTGCCGCGCCGATGGTGGCGCTTGTTCCTGCGGCGGCAGCGCAGGATGTGTGGGACGATCCGGGCGGGGTTGAAAGCGAGGCAAGCGCCGAGCTCGCGCTGGTCGCTGCGCCCGACGCGGATGAGGCAGTGCTTGGCCTCGCAAAGGCACGTATGGCGATCAACTATGTGCTGATGAACGGGGCCGAGATCGGCGCGGTTGGCGGCGTGGAGCTTCAGCGTGACCATCCCGCCCGCGCCGGCTTCAGCGGCGTTTTCCCGCCTGCGGCCGGGGCAGGGGCCTCTTCGGGCGGCGCGTTCAGCGGTCTGGCGCGCGGCGATACTCCGGCAGACCGGGATCTGCGGATCAGCCTGGAAACCGCTTACATCTATATAGAGGGGGGCTATGGCGACGCCCGCCTGGGCGCAGATGAGGGGATCGCCACCCGCTTCTTTGAGGGCGGCCCCGCGCTCTTTGCCCATTCCGGCCTCGTCAATCCGGCGCTCGATCCCACAGGCCAGATCATCGCCCGCACCGATCATGATCTCACCGGCCCCGCCGCCAAGATCAGCTACGCCACCCCGCGCATCCTGGGTCTGCGGGGCGGCGTCTCCTACACCCCCACCGCAGACCGCCGGGGCGTGGACCGGGACACCGAAAGCGATTTCCCGGGGGCGTCGCGCCCGGAAATCGAAGACGCTTTCGAAGTGGCGCTCAATCTTTCCCGCCGCCTGCCGCAAAGCGGGGTGCGCCTGCGCGCGGCGGCGGCCTACAGCCAGGCCGAAGCGCGCTTTGCGCCCGATCCCAGCCTCTATGGCACCGTTGAAACCTGGTCTGCGGGTGCCTCGGCAGAATTCTCCCGCCTGCGCCTTGGCGGCAGCTATCTGGAATCGAACAATGGTATTGCCGCCGGGCCGGGAGATTATTCGGCCTGGGCCGTTTCGGCGGCCGTGCCTTTCGGCAAGTTCGAAGCGGTGGCGGAAGTCTCCGGCGCGGAAGATGAATTTGCTGGCCTCACCAGCGACAGCTGGCAGATCGGCCTTGTCTGGAAGCCAAGTGCAGACTGGCGGCTTGCCTCGGGCTGGCGGGATGTGGATACTGCATACCTGAATTCCGGCGCGCAGGTTCCCGCCACAGGGGGGAGTCGCGACGGCATTGTGATCGAAATCACACGTTCCTTCTAATTCCTCGCTTTATCAGAAACTTAATCTTTCATTAAGCGGGTCCCCTCACTATCATTAGTGGCTGGGAGTTAACATGCGCGCAGACCTTATTCTTTCTTTTGCCCTTGCGGCCGCAGCCTTCACGCTGCCGGCTGTGGCACAGGAACGTGTGGCAGGTGATGCGATCCGTGTTGAGGCACCCACCCTGTCGGAAACCAATTCGGCACGCTCCGAATGGTATCGCCAGTTCTCCGAAGGCAAGCCTGCCGAATCCCGTCTGCAATGGCAGGCGGAGCCCAATCAGGACTTCTCGGTCCAGATCGGCAAGGATTCCCGCTGGCAGCTGAACTTCGATAAGGTCACCCGTCCGGGTGAAACCTATCTTCCGCGCGAAGAAGTCCAGGCTGGCGCCACCTTCCGCGTCACCCCCCGCTTCTCTGTCGGCGGCGAAGTGCGCATCGGCGCAGATGAATTTGATTCGTCCAAGCGCTGGGAAAACCAGGATGTCGAAGCCGGCATCCGTCTGAAGTCGGCCTTCAAGTTCTGATAATCTGAAAATGATGAAAGATCGTGCGGCGCCTTTGCGGGCGTTGCCTGCGTTTCTGCGTGTTGAGGTCAGACTTTGAAACAGTTCCAGCCGTCGATAGCGGCTAGCCCAGCTGAATCCGCAATGCAGAGTCCATTATCAGGAGTTACCCCGCCCAGAGCATAGACAGGGAAGGGGAGGGACGTGGCCAGCCGCCGGAACCGCTGCGCGCCGATAGCCGTCCCGGCGCTCGCGCTGCGGGACGCAAAAACGGTCGAAAACAGCACCGCCTTGACCGGCAGTGTCCGGAAATGTCCGAAATTGTCCCCTCTGTGTCCGCTCATTGTCTGCAATTTGAACCGCCCGCGCCACTTGCGGGAGGCCCCGGCCATCCGCCCCGGCCAGTGAACCCCGTCCGCCCCGATCTTTGCCGCCAGTTCGGCATCGGCGCCGATCAGCAGAAGAAGTTTCCGCGCCCGGCAGAGTTTCAGCAGCCGCCGCGCAACGATTTCCCGGTCCGGGCCCCCGAAATGGCGATAAATCACCCCCCAGCCTTCCGGAAGCCCGGCCACAATGGCGTCCGGGTCAGGCGTCCGCGCTAGATCGGTGAGGAAAAACGCTGGCGGCAACCCCTCGGGCAGGTGGCGGGCGGCCACCCGCGCGGCCATCCGCGCCTTGCGCCTCGAACTGGATTGGGGTTTCTCGCTCATCATGAGCACTGATAGCCTGAACCAGGACATTGCCAACCGCCGCGCCGGGATCCTCGCCGCACTTGCTGCCGCCCGTGCGCGCGTGCCGGAGCTGATCGCTGTCTCCAAATCCCAGTCTGACGCCGCCATCGAGGCGGTTCTCGCCGCTGGTCAGCGGGTGTTCGGGGAAAACCGCGTCCAGGAAGCGCAGGCGCATTGGGAAAGCCGCCGCGAAGCCTATCCGGATCTTGTTCTGCATCTGATTGGCCCCCTGCAGACCAACAAGGCTGCCGATGCCGTACGCCTGTTCGATGTCATCCAGACGCTCGACCGGGAAAAGCTCGCCGATGCGCTGGCCAACGCGATGGAAAAAGAAGGCCGCCGCCCGCAGCTTCTCATTCAGGTAAATACCGGGGAAGAACCCCAGAAAGCCGGCGTTATTCCGTCAAAAGTCGGGGATTTGCTGCGATATGCACGCCAGCAGGCGGGACTGGAGGTTGCCGGCCTCATGTGTATCCCGCCCGCGGACGAGCCGGCCGGTCCGCACTTCGCTCTGCTGAAGAAGATCGCCCGCGATTATGGGCTCGGCATTCTCTCCATGGGCATGAGCAGCGATTATGAACTCGCCGCCCGTTACGGCGCCACGCATGTGCGTGTTGGAACCGCCCTGTTTGGGGATCGCGGCGCCGCTTAAGCGCGGATCTCGAGGGTTGAGGCGCCCTGAAGCCGCTTCACCACTTCGCGCAGGTCAGCCTCCGCCAGCGCCGCGCACCCCTCCGTTGGCGGGTATCCTGGCCGCGCCACATGCAGGAAGATCGCGCTGCCTTTGCCCGGCACGGCCGGATCGTCGTTATATCCCAGTTCCACAATCAGATCGTAGAGACCGTCCTCCCGCCACAGCCGCTCGTGACGCGCGGGGTAGGGCAGGGGCACCCATCGATTATACCGGGCGTCTCCCGGCGCGTCGCACCAGCCATCGGCAGGATGCAGGGCAATCGCCGGAAGGCCTGTTTCCGGCGCCGGGCCCCGGTCCGGTCTGTACCACACCCGGCGCATCGGCCAGACCCCTGCGGGTGAGGCCCCGTCGCCTTCGCGTTTCTCCGCCGCCCCGATAACGCCGCCTTTGCCCAGCGCGCAGCGCAGGGAAAGCCCGCCGCCTTCCAGCCGCCCGTCTGAAAACGCAATGAAATGCGTCACCTGGCTGCGCCTCCCGTTCTTGTTATTGGATAAACAGGCGCCACCTTTCTATGCAAGCGGCAGGCGCGAATGGCGCGCAGATCAAGCGAGACACGCAGATGACGGCCAAGAAGTTCATTCTTATCGTTGATGACGAGGAAGACCTGCGGGAAACGCTCGGCGAACAGTTCGCCCTGACCGATGGTTTCACCCCGCTGACCGCCGCCACCGGCGAAGAGGCCCTCGCCAGGCTGGCCGAAGACCGCGTCGACCTTGTGATTCTGGATGTCGACATGCCGGGCATGAGCGGCCGGGACGTTTCCCGCAAGCTGCGCGAGGCGGGAAACCGCGTCCCCGTCATCATGCTCACCGGGCGTTCCGGGGAGAGCGATACGGTGGCGGGCCTTGAGGCCGGCGCCAATGATTACGTCGCCAAGCCGTTCAGCTTTGCCGTGTTGCTGGCCCGTGTCCGGGCCCAGCTGCGCAGTTTCGAGCAGACCGAAGACGCCACCTTCGACATCGGCCCCTATGAATTCCGCCCCTCGATGAAACTGCTGCGCACCAAGGAAGGCCGCCGCATCCGCCTGACGGAGAAGGAAACCGAAATCCTGAAATTCCTTTACAGGGCAGGGGGCAAGCCGGTCGCCCGCGAGACGCTTCTGTCAGAAGTCTGGGGTTATAACGCCGCCGTCACCACCCACACACTGGAAACCCACATCTACCGTCTGCGTCAGAAGGTCGAGCCTGATCCCTCCAACGCCCAGCTCTTGCTCACGGATACCGGTGGCTATCGCCTCAGGCCCTGATTTTCACAGTCACCGGTGCATGGTCTGACGGCTTCCAGCCGCTGCGCCAGGCGGGATGGATGCGGAAGGAGCTGACATCCACGTCCTCCATCGCCGCCTTGTTGGCCCAGATATGATCCAGCCGCCGGCCCCGGTTGGAAGCGGCCCAGTCTGCGGCGCGGTAGCTCCACCAAGTATAAAGTTTCTGCTCCTCGGGCACGGCCAGGCGGGCAATATCCTCAAAACCGGCTGATTTGCGCGACTCTTCCAGCCGCTCAGTTTCCTGCGGCGTGTGCGAGACGATCCCCAGGAGCTGTTTGTGGGACCAGACGTCATTCTCATGCGGGGCGACATTGAGATCGCCGACGAGAATGCGTTTCGCGCCCTTTTTCAGTTTCTTGTAGCCAGGCCCGAGCCGCTCGAGGAAATCCAGCTTGTGGTCAAACTTGACGTTCACATGCGGGTCGGGAACGTCTCCGCCTGCGGGCAGGTAGATATTGTGGATCTCCAGGCCGGAGGGCAGGCGGGCGGCAATCACCCGTGCATGGTTTTCCCGGCAGAGGTCGGGCACGTCGACCTGTTGCAGCGGCAGGCGTGAGGCAATCGCGACGCCAGCATGGCCGCCGCGCTGGCCGCGGATCACCAGATGCGGCAGGCCCATCTCCTTGAAGGCTTTCAGCGGAAATTCGCCGTCCTGGCATTTGGTCTCCTGCAGACACACCACGTCGGGCTTTTCAGCGGCCACGAAGGCTTCGACATTCGGCGCGCGCAGGCGGACGGAGTTGATGTTCCAGGTGGTGATCTTGATCGGGCGGGTCATGCGCCTCTGGCTAACACCTGCCCCTTAAACGTCAACGCGCCCGAACGCGGGGAGTTCGGGCGCGCCGGACGCAGTTCAGCGTCTTGATGTCCGGACATCGTGTATCCGGTGTCGAGCGGGCGGAAGGTATCGCAGCGGGGGGTCGGTGCTACGCGGCTTCCTGTCCGTCGATGTGTCTTTTATGTCACGCCGAGCGGAAAATCTCAAATTAACTCGACGTAACAGCAATCACGCTTTTGTGTCTCAGTTATTGTCGAAGTCCCGCAGGATGAACAGGCGCGGATTGAGCCGGGCGCCGGTCTCCACATTGCTCAGCAGAACCGAGGTGTTGCCGCCATTGGCATCGGTGGTCTGCCAGCCGACCAGTGAATTGTCCGCCGCGGCGAGCACCAGGGTCAGCGTCCCTTCCATGTCGCCGCTCTTGTCCTGAACAGTGATGTTGGTCCGCCCATTGGCGCGGCGCACATCAATCACATCGGCCTGGCTCTCGAAATCCAGCCGGTCGCTCAGCAGAAGCGACAGAGGGGTCGATTTCAGCGGCACGCGGTCAGTGGTTTCCAGATCACTGTCCTGCAGGGCAACGGTGGTGCCATCGCTCACCATCAACAGCGGCACCGGGTCGTCATAGTCAAACCGCACCTTGCCGGGGCGCTGCATCGCGAACTGGCCGGTCGACAAGGCGCCCTCCGGCGATGTCTGCTCGAAGCGGCCGCGCGCGGTCTTCACACTGGCCAGCGCCTGGGACGCTTCTTTCAGCAAGGTGGCGCGCTCGGCTCCGGTCAGCTGCGCAGCGGCGGCCGGGGCGGCAATCGACGGGCTCACGGGCGCCTGTTTCAACGCCGGCAGCAGGGGAGAGGCCCCGGCAATCATCGCGGCAGCAGCAAGCGGAGCAAAGAAATTCATCATCGTTCTGGCCTCCTTTATATGACCATACGGGATCACGCCTACACTTAAGGGGCTGAACCGGGCCTAAACAGGGCGCATGGCAGATTTTCATCAACTGGCTGCGGCGGGCATGGCGTGCCCGCTTGCGCTCGTCTTTCCGCAGTCCCATCTTTGCGCCCGAAACAAAGGGATTCTTGCAATGAGCAACGCTGAACTCCAGCACGTAAAGGAAGGCACTGACCAGGGCTTCATGGCCGATGTCGTGGAAGCCTCCATGACCCAGCCGGTGATCGTCGATTTCTGGGCCCCCTGGTGCGGTCCCTGCCGCACGCTCGGCCCGATCATTGAGAAGGTGGTCGAAAGCAAGAAGGGCGCGGTCAAGCTCGTCAAGATCAACACCGAGGAGCACCAGGCCTATGCCGGCCAGCTTGGCGTGCGCTCCATTCCCGCCGTCTATGCCTTTGACAAGGGCCGCCCGGTGGATGGCTTCCTCGGCGCGCTGCCGGAAAGCCAGGTCCGCGCCTTCGTGGAAAAGCTGCTGTCGGGCACCGATGACGCGCAGATGATCGCCGAAGCCATCTCCCAGGCCGAAGCCGCCAGCCAGCAGGGTGACATTGCCCTCGCCGCTGAAATCTATGCCGCCATCCTTCAACAGGAGCCGGAGAACATTGCGGCGATTGCGGGCCTTGCCCGCTGCTATCTGGCGGAAGGGGACAAGGAGCGTGCCGAGGCCACCCTCGCCATGGTGCCCGAAGCCAAGAAGAATGACAGCGCCATCAAGAGCGTGCGCCTTGCCATCGAGATGATGGCTGACGCCCCCCCGCCCAGCGAGCTGGACGCAGCCCTTTCGGCCGTGATGGCCAATCCCGGTGATCATGAGAAACGCTTCGAGCTCGCCGAGCAGTATGCCGCTCTCGGCAAATACCAGGACGCGGCGGATCATCTCCTGATCATCCTCTCCGCCAAGCTCGACTGGGAAGGCGGCAAGGCGAAAGACAAGCTGCTGAAAATCTTCGAGGCTGCTGGCCCGACCGAGCCGGTCACCATCGAAGGCCGCCGCCGCCTCTCGTCGCTGATGTTTGCCTGACCTTCTGATGCACAGCCCGCGCCGGGCGAAAGGAAAAGATCATGGCGCCGTATCGCAAGACAGCTGACCTGCCTGCGACGCTCGCCGTGTTTCCGCTCCCCGGCGCGCTGGTCTTCCCCCGCTGGCAGCTGCCGCTCAACATTTTTGAGCCGCGCTATCTCAACATGATTGATGATGCGATGAGCGGCTCGCGCCTTATAGGCATGGTGCAGACCGTCGGTGGGCCGCGCCATCAGCCGCTGATTGCCGAGGTCGGCTGCGCGGGCCGCATCACCAGCTATACCGAAACTCCCGATGGCCGGTATCTGATCTCGCTCACCGGCGTGTGCCGCTTCGGCGTCGCGCGCGAACTGGATGTCACCACGCCTTACCGGCAGGTGCAACCGGATTGGGAACGCTTCGCCGGGGATCTTGTCCCCCCGCCGGAAGGGGAGGGGAAAGAGCGCGAAGCGCTGATCGCTGCCTTCCGCCATTATGCCGCCGCCAATGGCTTGGAGACGGACTGGTCTGCCCTGCAGGAAGCCTCGCTCGAAACGCTTGTCCATGCGCTCGCTTCTGGATGCCCGTTCGGGCCGATGGAAAAACAGGCATTGCTGGAGGCGCCGAGCCTCGCTGAACGCGCCAGCGCCTTGACGGCCCTTCTGGAGTTCGGCAGTGCCCCCGGCGGGGCAGGCCCCATCCAGTAGGAGCAGACATGAGCCAATTGCCGGGCAATGAGCCAAAAGATGAGATCGTCCCCTTCGAGCATAATGGCGTCGATCCGCGCCTGCTCGAAACCCTGATCTGCCCTCTGACGCGCCAGCCGCTCGCCTATGACCGCGCCCGGAATGAGCTGGTCTCGAAGAACGCGCGCCTCGCTTATCCCATTCGCGGCGGCATCCCGATCATGCTGCCGGAAGAGGCCCGCGATCTGGATGAGGCCGAAGAGGCAGCCGAGCCATGAGCGCCCAGCCCTGGCCGGTCAAACTCACCTTTCGCGCCGGCGCCCAGGAACTGGTTGCCGAGTTTGAAGATGGCCGCGCCGGCCGGGTGGATTATCGCACCCTGCGGCTTGAAAGTCCGTCTGCGGAAGTCCAGGGCCATGGCCGGGGCCCCAAACCGCCGCCGCCTGTGGTGCCGGAAGACATCCGTGTCCTGAAGGCAGAACCGGTCGGGCGCTATGCTGTGCGCCTCTTCTTTTCCGATGGCCACTCCAGCGGGCTCTACACCTGGAATATTCTCCGGTCCCTGACGGTCGGAGACTAGAAATTGCGCCTTCAGCGCATCAGGCTGGGCAGACTTTCCTGATCGGCGCTCGCCTGCCGGGCAAGGGCTTGCCGGATGGGGCCCACCTTGTTGGCCGCTGTCAGCGCGAGGGTACGCAGCGGCTTCAGCAACAGATTGTCGTTTGAGAAGGTCCGGTCCACCGCGTCCATGAACAGGGCCGTGGCTGCCGAGTCGAACCGGCGCCATTCGCGGTAGCGCGCCAGCACGGTTTCGCTGCCCGGATCAAGGCCCACTTCGCGCGCTTCAAGGATCACGTCATAGAGCGCGGCAGCGTCCTTGAAGCCAAGATTGAGGCCTTGTCCTGCCAGCGGGTTGATCCGCCGGGCAGCGTCCCCCAACAGCGCGGCGCGCGGGCCGGTCATGTCGCGGGCAATCTGCATCACCAGCGGATAGGCCAGCGGTGGCCCGTCCAGCGTCATCGGCCCGGCAAACTCGGCAAAGCGCGCATTGAGTTCGGCCTCGATCGCTTCCTTCGGCATCTTCGCCAGCGTCTCGGCCGCGCCGCTTTTCATATACCAGGCGAGGTTTGCCCGGTTATCGGGCAGGGGAAGGGTGGCAAACGGCCCCTCCGGCGTGAACAGTTGCCGGGCAATGCCGCCATGCGGGCGGGAGAGTTTGACGTCTGCCGCGAAAACAGACTTGCCATAGCTGCGCCCCTCGGTGCCGATCCCCGCTGCCTGGCGCACGGCGGAATGGATGCCGTCACAGGCGGCAATCACGGCGCAGCGGAAGCTCTCTCCGCTTTCCAGATGCACCCGCGCGCCCGAAGGGCCTGCTTCATAGCCTGAAAAACGGGCGCCCCGCTTCCAGACAAGGCCTTCGGTCTCGCCTGCCTTCCGGTCGAGCGCAGTCTGCAATGCGCCAGCAGGCACCAATTCGCCCAGGGCTTCGCGGTCACCTTCGGGCAGATCGTCATTGGAAAACGCCGCCCAGGGCGCACCAAACCAATGGGTGCCGCCATCGACAGCCTCAAGCCCGTTGAGGGGTTCGGTCAGGCCCTTGAGATCGCCATGAACTCCCGCCGCGCCGAGCAATCGCCAGCTGCCGCGCACGATCGCAAAACTGCGCGTATCTGCAGCGGGGGCTGCACTTTCGGGGCGCACGTCTACCAGCGCGGTGCGCAGGCCGGCCTTCGCCGCCAGCACGGCGAGCGCGGTGCCGACAGGGCCGGCGCCGATCACCGCAAGGTCTGCGTCCAAGGGAGCGGAAAACACGGTTTCAACCATGTGACTGAGGTAGCCCTGAGAGGCCGTCTGGTCCAGCGATGGCGCCCGTTTGGGCGATTGGCCGCATCTCTGCACAAGTTCTGACCACGCCAGGGCAGAATCGAAGCCCGCCTTTGCGTCATGTGCGACTTTTCCGGGCAGGCACAATCATATCGCGGTGGGAGAGCGCTGGGGGTCACCGGGCTCTGCGTGATGAAGATGGCAAGTAAGGAGGGGCCAATGGGCCAACTGATTGGACGATGGATCCGCGGGGCGACACTCGCGCCGCTGGCACTGCTCACGGCAGGCATTGCATATGCGCAGGAAGACGATGTGGCGGCACGTCTGGCCGCGCTGGAAGAAGCGGTGAGCGGCAGCGCCAGCGCTTATGTGGATAACAGCTACCTGTTCCTCATCGGGGGCCTGATTGTCATGTTCATGGCGGCCGGCTTCTGTATGCTGGAGGCAGGCCTCGTGCGGTCCAAGAACGCCGCCATGCAGGCCACCAAGAACGTCACCCTGTTTGCCGTTGCCGGTCTCATGTTCTGGGTCGTTGGTTACAACATGGCCTATCCGGGCGCGACCACGCTGATGGGCCTCCTCGGCACCACGCCTGGCCCCTGGAGCGGCGGCGATCTCTCCGTCGAATCCGATAGCGGCTACGCCCCGGCATCTGACTGGTTCTTCCAGATGGTGTTCGTTGCCACCGCTGCCTCGATCGTCTCGGGCACCGTGGCCGAGCGTATCAAGATCTGGCCCTTCCTGGCCTTCACCGCGGTTCTGACCGCGTTCATCTACCCGATCGTGGCCAGCTGGGAGTGGGGCGGCGGCTATCTCGACAGCGAGTGGGGCTTCTCCGACTTTGCCGGCTCGACGCTCGTTCACTCCACCGGCGGCTGGGCAGCCCTCACCGGCGCCATCATCATCGGCGCCCGTAAAGGCAAATACTCCGGCGGCCATGTGAACCCGATGCCCGGTTCCAACATTCCGCTCGCCGCGCTGGGCACCTTCATCCTGTGGTTCGGCTGGTTCGGCTTTAACGGCGCCTCGCAGCTTGCTGCCGGCACTGCCGCCGACATCAACTCGGTCGCCCAGATCTTCGCCAACACCAACATGGCCGCTGTTGGCGGCGTGCTGGCGGCGATGGTGACGACGGCTATCCTTTATAAGGGCAAGCTCGATGCCACGATGATCTTCAACGGTGCCATCGGTGGCCTCGTCTCGATCACCGCTGAGCCGCTCGCGCCGTCGATGGGCCTCTCGGTTCTGATCGGCGCCGTCGGGGGTGTCCTCGTGGTGGTCTCCGTGCCGCTGCTCGACAAGTTCAAGATCGATGACGTGGTCGGCGCCATCCCGGCCCACCTTGTTTGCGGCATCTGGGGCACGATGATCGTTCCGCTTTCCAATGGCGACGCCAGCTATCTCGGCCAGCTCGTCGGCGTGGCGCTGACCGGTGTGTTCGTGGTTGTTGCCTCGTCCATCGTCTGGCTCGCCCTCAAATTCACGATCGGCGTGCGTCCGAGCGAGGAAGACGAGGAAATGGGTCTCGACCGGGCAGAAATCGGCCTGGAAGCCTACCCGGAATTCTCGAACCGGTAATCGGCCGCTAATCAGGATAGAATTCCACAGACCTTGGGCCCCGGCGGAGTGATCCGCCGGGGTCTTTCACATTCCATCCCCGGATGAAACCCCTGCTTGAATTGCAGATTCTTTGAAATTTCAGGCGATCCGTTTGCAGGGCGTTAAGCCTAACGGAGGCATGGTGGAGGCCCGCACCAAAGTCCAATACGGAGCGTCCTCCCCGATGACAGATTACGCCAGCCGCGATTCAGAACTCCGCACGGTGAGTGACCCCGTCTGGAGAATTCTGACAGGCGCTGCCGCCTTTGGGGCAGGGGTTTTCGTGTGCGGCGCTGTGGGTTCCTACACGCCCACCGATCCCAGCTGGAATGCGGCCACAGGCGCAGCCGTGCAAAACCTCTTTGGGTCTACCGGCGCTGTCTTCGCAGACCTGGCGCGCCAGACGCTTGGCTGGTCGGGCTGGATTGCCGGCCTTGCCCTGATGATCGGCGGCGCGATGCGCGCCGTGCTCGTCGGCAAGCCGCGTGTGCGCCGCTGGATTATGGGGGCCATCTCCGTTCCGCTGTCGGCCGCCTGCTTTGCCTCCTGGCCCGTGCCGGAATCCTGGCCGCTCAGCGCCGGTCTCGGCGGCATGCTGGGCGATGGCCTGTTCAATCTCACCGTCCTGCCTTTCCGGGTGCTGATGCTGCCCTCGCCGCAGGTCTGGGCGGGTTTCCTG
Organism: Hyphomonas sp. NPDC076881; assembly: GCF_050269995.1. Classification (NCBI taxonomy): domain Bacteria; kingdom Pseudomonadati; phylum Pseudomonadota; class Alphaproteobacteria; order Hyphomonadales; family Hyphomonadaceae; genus Hyphomonas; species Hyphomonas sp. NPDC076881. Next base: position 137,524 of record NZ_JBNNJJ010000002.1, read on the forward strand.
ATGGGCGGTCTGGCGCTGTGGACGGCGCTTTCCGCGCTCGGCTTCGGCCGCCGGGATGCTCAGCTGCTCCAGGAAACCGCCACCCGCGGCGGGCGTCACGCCGCCATCCAGGCGCGGGGGGCAGGGGGCATGCTGCTGCGCATCGGCCAGAAGCTCGTCACCCGCGAACCCGGCCTGCCGCACGAAACGGCCGCGCCTGCCGCCACACGCGAAGAGCGCACCCTCATCATCAAGTCGGACGAGGATTACATCCCCACCTCGCGCTATCTGCGCGACCTTGATGACGAGGACGAAGACTACGCCCGCAACGAGGACGACGACCGTTGGGACGATGAAGACGAAGACGACGGCTATGAAGCTGCAAATGACGAGGATGAAGACGCCCCCCGTCCGCCGCGCTTCACCTTCTCAAAGCCGGCCCAGGCGCCGCGCTCGGCCTCTGTGCCGAAGGTCTCCCAGCCTGAGCGCCGCCGCGCCGCCGCCACCCGCCTGCCGTCGATCGATCTGCTGCAGGAACCCGAAGCCCGCCGCGAGACCATTGATGAGGACGCCCTCATCGCCAAGGCCGCGCGCCTGTCCGAAGTTCTCAAGGAATTCGGCATCCGCGGCCGCATCAAGGAAGTCCGCCCCGGCCCGGTGATCACCCTGTTCGAGATGGAACCGGCGCCCGGCGTGAAATCCTCCCGCGTCATCTCGCTGGCAGACGATATCGCCCGCTCGATGAGCGCCGTCTCCGCCCGCGTGGCCGTTGTGCCCGGCAAGAACGCAATCGGTATCGAGCTGCCCAATGAAGAGCGTGATACCGTCTGGCTGCGCTCGCTGCTGGAGTCCGAAGCCTACACCGCCAACCGCGCCAGCCTCCCCATGGCTCTGGGGGAAGATATTGGCGGCGTGCCCACCGTGGTCGACCTCGCCAAGATGCCCCACCTGCTGATCGCCGGTACCACCGGCTCGGGCAAGTCGGTCGGCGTCAACGCCATGATCCTGTCGCTGCTGTATCGCCATACGCCGGAACAGTGCCGCTTCATCATGATCGACCCGAAGAAGCTCGAACTCTCCGTCTATGAAGGGATCCCGCACCTCCTCGCGCCGGTCGTTACCGAGGCAGACAAGGCCGTCAACGCGCTGAAATGGACCGTGCGCGAAATGGAAAGCCGCTATGAGCTGATGTCGAAGGCCGGCGTCCGCAACCTGGCCGGCTATAACGAGAAGGCCGCGAAGTATCGCACCGCCGGTGAAGAGATGACCCGCAAGGTGCAGACCGCTTTCGATGATCGCGGCAAGCCGGTCTATGAAACTGAAGTTCTGCCCGTGGACCATATCCCCAACATCGTCGTCGTGATCGACGAGATGGCAGACCTGATGCTGGTTGCCGGCAAGGAAGTGGAAAGCTGCGTCCAGCGTCTCGCCCAGATGGCGCGTGCCGCCGGCATCCACCTGATCACCGCCACGCAGCGTCCGTCCGTGGACGTCATCACCGGCACGATCAAGGCAAACTTCCCAACCCGAATTTCCTATATGGTCACCAACAAGGTCGACAGCCGCACCATCCTCAATGAGCAGGGCGCCGAACAGCTCCTCGGCATGGGCGACCTCCTGTACCAGGCCCCCGGCAAGAAATCCCAGCGTCTGCATGGCCCGTTTGTGGCTGACGAGGATGTAGGCGCCGTGGCAGACTGGCTGCGCGAGCAGGGCGAGCCTGACTATGTGATGGACATTCTGGAATCGCCCGATGACGGCTCCACCGGCTCGGCCGTCATGGATGCCATCCTTGGCACCGGCGGCGGCGGCGATGATGATGAAGGCCTCTTCTCTCAGGCCGTCCAGATCGTGGTGCGCGATCAGCGGGCTTCCACGTCCTATCTCCAGCGCCGTCTGAAGGTTGGCTATAACAAAGCCGCTGGTCTGATCGACCGTCTGGAAGAAGAAGGCGTCATCTCGGCCCCCAATCATGCCGGCAAGCGCGAAGTCCTCGCCGGGGGCGGGGGTAATGGCAAGGCCAGCGCCGCCTGACAGAATCCCCAGCCATGGTGGGCCCCCAAGGGCGGCCCCCGGCCTTCCACAGAAGGAGGCGGGGGCCATTTGGGTTTTCATTCTTACCCACCAGCTCGCTTCCCTCAGGGAGAGGCCCGGCCGGCCAGCGGGAAGGCCTCATCCCATCGGATAGAGAATTTCCCGGGAAACCTTGTCGCACGCCTTCATGACATCTTCGGGCAACACAAGATCAGCCGCTGCCAGAATATCTGCCAGCTGATCAAAGCGCGACGCGCCGACAATCGTGGAGGCCACAAAGCTGTGCTGCTTGGACCAGGCGGTCGCCAGCGTCACCGGGCTCATGCCGGCCTGTTTGGCAATCTCCATATAGCGGGCTGTCGCCGCCAGGGTCTTCTCATTAATAAAGCGCTGCGTCATGGCCGTGTGGCGCCCGCCCCTGTTGGCATAGGCGGAGAAGCGGGCGCCTTCCGGGAAGGCGCCGCCCTGATACTTGCCAGACAGCACGCCGCCCCCCAGCGGGGAATAGGGAATAAGGCTTACCCCTTCACGCTCACAAATCTTTGAAAGCGCGTCCTCGAAGCGGCGATTGTTCAGCGAGAAATTGTTCTGGATCGTCTGGTAACGGACTGTTCCAAGGCGGCTGGATGTCTCGATCGACTTCATCAGCCCCCAGGCGTCTTCGTTGGAACAGCCCACAATGCGGACATATCCTTCGCGCACCAGATCATCGAGGGTCTCCATCGTCTCCTCGAAGCCTGTGCCATGGTCGGGCCAGTGGGTCTGGTAAAGATCGATATAGTCGGTCTGCAGACGGGTCAGGCTCGCTTCCACCGCGCGGCGGATATTGTGCCGGTCCAGCGCCGTCATGCCGGCCCGCTGCGATCCCTTGATCCAGCCATGCGAGGGCCCGCACACTTTTGTGGCCAGGATGATCGCGTCCCGGTCCTTGGTTTTCATCCAGCGTCCGAAGATTTCCTCGGTCAGCCCGCCATATTTGAGGTCGGGCGGCACCGGATAGTTTTCGGCTGTGTCGAAGAAGTTGATCCCCGCGTCCAGGCTTGCATCCAGAATACGGAAGGCTTCCTTCTCGTCGGTCTGGGTGCCGAAAGTCATCGTGCCCATGCAGATGTCGGAAACATAGATGGCGCTTTTGCCAAGGCGGCGGTGTTGCATGGCGTTTCTCCCATAAGGCTTGTCACCAGACACCCTAACGCCCCCCACGCCAAGCGCCAGTCACCCCCGCCTCCGCTCTCCGGGCGTAAGGCAGCCTTCAGCTTCCAGTATGTCCAGAGCGGGCTGGAGGCCCGCCTCATACCGGCGCCAGCGGCCAAGCGCGGAACTGTAAAGCGGCTCACGCACCTGCGCCGAGGAGGCCGTGGCAACCGGCGCGGCATTCTGGTGAAAGGCCAGGCAATCCTCTTCGAAGGGCAGACCGCAGAATGCCAGAACCCGCCGTGTTTCCGCTTCCTGATCGGTTACCACGCTCTCATAATGCACAACCGTGAACCGGTCTGCGGGCAACGCCCTTTCATACCCCCGCACCAGCCGGTCGGATGAAGGCACGCTGTTCAAGATCAACACGTCCTATCAGGTAACGGACGATATTCTCGGCTATTTCACAATTTCCGAGGGCTACCGGATCGGGAACCAGAACGGCATTGCGGTCTGCCCGGACTATGACCCTGACGATACTCAGCAGGGGGCGTGCGCGTTGCTTCCCGGCCAGCAATACGGGCCCGGCGCAGGGGATGTTTCCACGCGGGATGAGAGCCAGTACCTGCCGGACAAGACGATCAATTATGAGCTGGGTTTCAAGTCCACCCTGGCCAATGGCCGGCTCATCCTCAACGGCGCGGTCTATTATATCGAGTGGAAAGATCCGCAGCTGACCTCGGCCACCATCAATGCGTCAATTCCGATCACAGTGAACGCCGAAGGCGCTGAAACCAAGGGCTTTGAAGTTTCCGGGAACTGGCTGGTGACAGATGCCTTCTCCGTGCGCGGAAGCTATAGCCACACCGAAGCGTCATTGACCGCATTGGCGCCCGGCCTTGTGGGCACGATTTCCCCGCCAGGCTTCGGCACGATCCTTCTCGATGGACAGGACGGAGACCGGCTGCCTGGGTCTCCGGAAGATCAGTTCTCGGTCTTCGGCTCATATGTTCACCAGCTCGCCTCTGGCCGGACGCTCACCTTCAATGGCAGCTATTCCTGGCAGGGCGATGTGCTCAGCCGGACCGGTGGCCGGGGCGGCGGGCTGACACTGGACAGCTACGGGGTGGCCAATGCCTCGGCGGTCTATGATGCCGGCAAGTGGCAGGCGACCCTGTTCGTCAACAATCTGTTCGATGAGTATTACGAGACCGGTGTGGTTTCCTCGCCGCTCTCCAACCAGATTGTGGCGGATGCCAACGGAGACCCGGTCTATATCCGCTCTTTCTACACCTATGTCGGCGCCCCGCGGGCGATCGGCATCCGGGCCACTTACAAGTTCGGCCAGTAGGGGCGGAGGGCAAGGCCTGACGGGAAAGCCGCGCCTCCATGGCGCGACTTTTCTTGTTGAGTTCTGCTTCAGGGCGGCTGAGCAAAATCCGGGTGGTGAAAGGCAGCGGCCGGGCCTATAGCACCCCGCCATGAGCCCCGCCCTTCGCCTTGGTTTTCCCGCCGCCTTCCTCTCCTACCTGATCTGGGGAAGCTTGCCGCTCTATATCCGTGCCATGCAGCACACCGGCGCCCTGGAACTGCTCGCCCACCGCGTGCTCTGGTCGGTGCCCACGGCCATCCTGTTCATCGCGGTTGCCGCCAACTGGCGCGACGTCCGCGCCGCTTTCAGCGGCAGCAATCTCAAATGGCTTGCCGTTTCCGGCCTGCTGATCGGGGCGAACTGGGCCATCTATATCTGGGCGGTCAATGCGGGGCGTACGATGGAGGCCTCCCTCGGCTATTATATCAACCCGCTGGTCAATGTGCTGTTCGGTATGCTGATCTTTTCGGAGAAGCTGCGCCCGGCCCAATGGGTTGCCGTTGCCATCGCTGCCATCGGCGTGGGCGTGATGACCCTCGCCTTCGGCCGTGTGCCCTGGGTGGCGCTGATCCTCTGCATCACCTTTGCCTGCTATTCGGTTATCCGGAAGAAGGTCGCCATCGACAGCCGCGCGGGCTTCCTGGTGGAGGTCGCGCTGCTCGCGCCCGTCGCGCTTGGCTGGCTCACCTGGTTTGCCACGACGCAGCCGGGCGGCCGCTGGCTCGGGGAAGGGGGATGGGACATTCCGCTGCTGATGGCGGCCGGCCCGATCACGGCCATTCCGCTCATCCTTTATGCGCTGGCCGCCAAGCGGCTGCGTTTCTCCACCATCGGCATGATGCAGTATATCGGCCCCACCATTCAGTTCCTGATCGCCGTTCTGGTTTTCAAGGAGGGTTTCGGGATGTCCCATGCCATTGCCTTCGGTTTCATCTGGGCGGCGTTGATCGTGTTTACCGCCGACAGCCTGATGGGGGACGCCAAGGCCCGGCGCCTCGCGCGCACCGCCCGGCCTGCCTGACGCCGGAAAAGAAAACAGCGGCGTCCAACCGGGCGCCGCTGTAAGGTCAAGTGCATGACGGAAATGGACCCTTCCAGTTCCAAACCTGACGTTGCAACTGCCGTGCCAGTCTTCGCTCAGAGGCAGCCATAAGCCGCTTCCACCAGCGCCACAGCGCGCGGATCGCCCACAAGCGAGGCCGATTGCCGGTTCATCACATAGGCCGCAGACAGCTCCCGCGCCGGATCGGCAATCGCCATCGACCCGCCCCATCCCGAATGGCCGAGCGTTTCCGGATTTGGCCCAAACTTGCCATGGCAATTGATCATGATGCCGGCGCCAAACATCGTATGCATCGGCAACACCAGGTCCGGCCCGTCCACGCGCGGCCGCGTCAGCGCCTCCAGCGTTTCCCGCCGCATCAGCGTCTTGCCCCCGGCAATCTGCCCGCCCCGCGCATAGGCCTCGTAAAGGCTCGCCACCGCCAGGGCCGCCCCGTGCCCGTTGGCGGAGGGGATTTCGATTTCCCGCCACGGGCGGCCTGCCCGGTCCGGCGAAGACCATTTTGACACGAACGCCGCCCGGCGCGGCGGGGTAATCTCGCCCAGCGGGGCCAGCGCCTTGGGCCGCAGCATGTCGCCCACGCGCGGCTCGTCGGCTTGCGGAAGGCCGATCTGGAAATCGATGCCCGCCGGCCCGCAGATGTCTTCCTTCAGGATCGTGCCCACGCTGCGTCCGGTGATGCGTTTGACCACCTCGCCCAGCATGTAGCCCCAGGTCAGCGGGTGATAGCCATGCGCGCTGCCCGGCGGCCACATCGGGGGCAGGGCGGCAATCGCGGCGGCGCAGGCGGGCGGGTCCAGCCACAGCGCGGGGTCGATTTCCTTCTCAAAGCCCGGCAGGCCCGCCTGATGGCTCACCATCTGGCCAATCGTCACCTCGCCTTTGCCCTCGGCGGCGAATTCCGGCCACACATCGGCAACGGGTGTCTCATAGCCTGCGGGCAGGTTTTCCACCGCCATCGCCAGCACCAGCGCGGAGATGCCCTTGGAGGCCGAATAGATCGGCACAATCGTTGTCTCGTCCCAGATGCGTTCCTTGCCCCGGTCAGCCCAGCCCCCGCGCAGGTCCACCAGCGTCTCCCCTCCCATGCGCAGGGCAAAGCTCGCCCCATGCTCCTCGCCGCTGGCAAAATTCGCCTCGAATGCCTCGCGTACCGGCTCAAAGCCGGGCGCAACATGGCCGGAAATGGGCGTATCAGTCATGCGTCGGGCTCCCTGTCACATTGATTTCGGCCCGGAAACAGGCCACCCCTTCGACCGCAAGAGACCCCATACCGTCAAGGAGGCAATGCCCCATGTCCACCAAGCACCGTCCGCGCCGTTCCTGCCTCTATATGCCCGGCGCCAACACTCGCGCGCTTGAAAAGGCCCGCGAGATTCCGGCCGATACGCTGATCCTGGACCTGGAAGACGCCGTTGCCCCGGAAGCCAAGGAAGAGGCCCGCGCCGCCATCCTCGCTGCCGTCGCCCAGGGCGGCTATGGCAAGCGCGAGATCGTCATCCGCATGAACGGCCTCGACACGCCCTGGGGCCATGAGGATCTCAAGGCCATCGCCACGTCCGGCGCCCATGCCGTCCTCGCCCCGAAGGTCACCGGCCACCGCGACATTGAGCGTCTCAGCCAGCTCCTGAAGGATGCCGGCGCGCCCGACACGATGGCCCTCTGGGTGATGATCGAAACCCCGCTCGCCATCCTCAACATCAAGGACATCGCCGCCGCCGCCATCGGCACCCACCTTTCCACCTTCGTCATGGGCACGAATGATCTGGCCAAGGAATACCGCGCCCGGATGACGGCCGGCCGGCTCGCCTTTCAGGCGGCGCTGCAACTCACCATCGCGGCGGCCCGCGCCTATGGCCTCACCGCGATTGATGGCGTCTATAACGACATCAAGAACGAATCCGGCTTCCGCGACGAGTGCGAGCAGGGCCGCGACCTTGGCTTTGACGGCAAGACACTGATCCATCCCAGCCAGGTCGATGAAGCCAACCGCATCTTCGCCCCCAGCCCGCATGATGTCGAACAGGCCAAAGCCGTCATCGAAGCCTTCGCCGACCCCGCCAATGCCGGCAAGGGCGTGCTGAAAGTCAACGGCAAGATGACCGAGCTGCTCCACCTGGAAGAAGCCCGCCGCGTGGTGGAGATGGACGAGGCGATCCGCGCCCTCGCCTGAGAGAGCTGGTGGGGGAGGGGCGTCCGTAAGGCCGCCTTGTCCCCCGTTTTTCCGCAGTAAAAACGCTGATTCACCAGAGGGTTATCAGAAAAACAGGGTCATCTTATCCACCCCCTGTGCGCCCATGGTATTTTCTGCGCCATGGACACCGAAGATCAGATCCCGGCAGAAGATGCCCTGAGCTACCTGCTCGGCCGGGCGCGGTGGTTCATCCTTAATCTGATCGATTTCATGGATACCGCGCTTGCCCGGCAGCCGGCCTCTCCCTCGCGCCAGGTCATCGCCTATCTCACCCGCCGCGCGCTGCTTCCGGCAGAGGCTGCCCTGCGCCGCGCCATCCTGCTGATCGCCAGCGAGATGGAGTTGCCGGTCCCCCGCGCCCCGCAGGCAAAATCCACGCGCCCGGCTGCGCCGCTGCTCCGCAAGGAAGCCTCCGGCGCCCGCGCGCCCGTCTTCCGGATGAACGAACCCCCGCCGCGCGCGGCAAAGACAGAAGGTGCCCCTCCAAAGGCGGAATATCTGCCTGAACATCTTTTCCCCCGTATTCGTCCGCTGACCGATGACGTGCTGAGCGCTCCGCCGCCGCCGCTGCCCGTGCCTGCTGCCCGCGATCCGGGCGCGCGTTTTTTCCGGCGGCTTGCCGCCCTGCGCCAGGCTTATGACGATCCCCGGCGCGAAGCCCGCCGCTGGCTGCGCCGCAACGCTGCCCCCGCCCAGCGCCCTGCGCCGGTCATCTCGGGGAAAATCCCCGGCATGCGCCGCGCCCTCGGGCCGGACGCGCAGGCGCTCCTCCGGGAGCTGACAGACGCCGCCCTGCGTACCCTCACGCCCAACACCTCCTGACCCGCCAGAAACTGCCCGCCAGGCTGGAAACCGCCTCCCCCGCACAGCGCAGGGGAGGATAAGGGCGTTTCGCCGCCATCAACCGAAAGTGCCCCGCTTCGCCCCCCTCGACACGCCGCCAAAGCCCCCTAAGTCAAACCCCAGACAAGCTCAGGAGGCCCCCCATGACCTACATCCTCATTCACAATCCCGGTTGCGGCTCCTCGAAGAAGGGGCTGGAGCTTCTGCAGGCCAATGGCATCGAGCCGAAGGTGCGCAAATACATGAGCGCTGCCGAACGACTCAGCGCCGCGGAACTCAAGGACATCGCCAAAAAGATGGGCGTCAAATCCCCCCGCGCCTTCCTGCGTGAGAAGGACGCTGCCGCCGCCGGTCTGCCTGAAACCGCCTCCGATGAAGCGGTCTATGCCGCCATGGCGGAGAACCCGAAGCTCATCCAGCGGCCCATCGGCATCAATGGCAAGAAGGCTGCCCTCGGCCGCCCGAATGAGAAACTGCTCGAGATTGTGTGATTGGGCTGCCGTTCGGTCCGGATTCGTTAAAATTTGATCGATTGGCTTCGCGGTTTCTCAGCCCTGATGGGCGATAACGGCCCCATGTTGTTCATCGCCCTCTCAACTGCCGGTCTCCTCCTTGCCTTTTCGGCCTTCGCCGCTTTCGGGCTGCCCTGGCTTGTCATGGGGAACCGGGCTTTTGAGGAGTTCCCCGAGCGGCGCGATCAACACGTGATGGCCGGAATGCTGGCCACCACGGCCATCTGCCTCGCCTGCATGCCGCTGCTCGGCTCGGCCCTTGCCGCCGTCAGCCCGCAGCTGCAACTCTTCGCAGAGACGGTGCTGGCTGTGCCGGAACGCTTCTGGAGTTAACCGCCGGAAGCGGCTAAAGCCTCGCCCATCAGAAGATGAGGGCAAGCCATGGCGACCAGCACGAAATCCAATCCGGGCAACTTCTTTGAAGATTTCAAACCCGGCGAAACGCTGATCCACGCCACCCCGCAAACCGTCACCGAAGGCGATATCGCCCTCTACCGCGCGCTGACGGGCAATCGCTACGCCCAGTATTCCTCCGCCGAATTCGCCAAGGCGGCTGGCCTGCCGGGCCTCTGCGCAGACCCGCTGCACGCCTTCCACATCGTTTTCGGCAAGACCGTGCCGGATATTTCCCTCAATGCCGTCGCCAATCTCGGCTATGCCGATGGCCGCATCCTGCGCCCGGTAGAGCCCGGTGATACCCTCCGCGCCAGCTCCGAGGTGATCGGGGTGAAGGAAAACTCCAATGGCAAGACGGGTGTGGTCTGGGTCCGCACCAAGGGCGTCAACCAGCGCGCCGAGGAAGTCATCTCCTATGTCCGCTGGGTGATGATCAACAAGCGCGATGCGGCCTCGCCTGCGCCTGAAGAAATCGTCCCCAGCCTGCCATCGGCGGTCGCTCCGGCAGACCTCACCGGTTTCCCCGAAATGAAATCCTGGCCCTTCGCCCAGTCCGGCAGCCGCCATGTCTTCGAGGATTACGAAGTTGGCGAGAAGATCAGCCATGTTGACGGCATGACGGTGGAAGAGGCCGAGCATCAGATCGCCACCCGCCTCTACCAGAACACGGCCAAGGTGCATTTCGATGCCCATGGCCAGAAGGCCAGCCGCTTCGGCAAACGCCTCATCTATGGCGGGGTTGTCATCTCGATTGCCCGCTCGCTCGCCTTTAATGGGCTTGAAAATGCCGGTCAGATCCTCGCCATCAATGCGGGCACGCATGTGAACCCGCTCTTTGCCGGAGACACGATCTATGCCTGGAGCGAAGTGCTGGCCAAGGCGGAGCTGTCGGAAACCTGCGGCGCCCTGCGTCTGCGCCTTGTTGCTGTGAAAGATGCCGATCCCGGCGCCTTCATCCACAAGGACGAGGCCGGAAAGCACGACCCGCGCGTGCTGCTGGACTTTGACTATTGGGCCGCCATCCCCCGCGCCCGCTAGCGCACGCCCACGGCCACCCTATATTCGTCCGATGGGCGGCTATCCTCCATATGCGGGTTTTACCGAATTTGCGATTGCGCTCGGCGTGATCCTCTCGGCCATTGTCAGCCTGCTCGGCACCTCCAGCCGCAAGCGCATGATTGCGCTGGGGGAGGCCCGCCTGCAGGATCTCTCCGAGATGACGGGGATTCTGGACCCGAAACAGCTTCTCGCGGTTTTCGGCCCGCCGGATATGGGCCGGGTCTGGCGCAGTGTCACCCTGCTGGACATCCGCCGCGCCCGCACACCGGCTGGCTGGCTGATGTCCAGCGATCTTGTGGACTATGCCTGCATTCTGGCAGCGTTCATCGGCATGGCCATAAACTACTGGCTCGTTCCACTGCTTTTGCTCGTCGCATTGGGGGTACAGGCGGCGGGCTGGATTGTGTCGGCCCGCGTTCCGAAATAAGGGGCAGGGGGGGAGCGCGGTTTCGCGCATGTGGGGAAATCTAGGAAGCGGTCCATGAAGCTCTGGAAAATGAACGGCGCGGGCAATGCCTTTGCCATTTTCGATGCCCGCTCGGCGGCATTCACCCCAACTGTGGAGCAGATCCGCAAAATCGCGGCGGATCTGAAGGCCGATCAAGTGATCGCGATGGAGCGCGATGCCACCAAGGATGTGTTCATGCGCATCTGGAACTCCGATGGGTCGGAGGTCTCCGCCTGCGGCAACGCCACCCGCTGTGTTGGCCTCTTGATGCTGGACGAGACGGGGAAAGACCGCGTGACCATCCAGACCGAGGCCGACATGCTGCGCGCCTCCCGCGCCGAAGGCGGCCTGATCACGGTGGATATGGGCTCCCCCCAGATGGGCTGGGAAGACATTCCCCTGTCCGAGAAGATGGATGTGCGCGGGGTTGACCTGAAGATCGGTCCAATCGACGCGCCGATCCTGTCGCGCCCGGCAGTCGTCTCGATGGGCAATCCTCACGCTGTTTTTTTCGTGAAGGATGTCAGCGCTTACGACATTCCGGCCATCGGCCCGCTGGTCGAATGGCATCCTCTGTTTCCCGAAGGCACGAATGTCGGCTTTGCCCAGGTGATTGACCGGGAAACCATCCGCCTGCGCGTCTGGGAGCGGGCCGCCGGCCTGACGAAAGCCTGCGGCACCGGCGCCTGCGCCGCCCTTGTCTGCGCCGCCCGCGCCGGCCTCACCGGGCGCAAGGCGCGGATGATCCTCGATGGCGGCGATCTCTTCATCGACTGGCGCGAAACCGATGACCATGTCTACATGACTGGCCCGGTCGAGCTGGAATTCGAAGCCGAAATCTGAGCCCCCGGCTCGGGGGATTGCGCCGGATCACTCCCGCGCCCAATCTGGCGGGCCAGATAACGAGGAACCCCACCATGCGCCCAATCCTGATCCTTGCGCCCTTCCTGCTGGCTGCCGCTACAGCCCAGGCCGAGCCCCTAAAACTTGCCAAGGGTATGTGGTCTGTGACCTCCGACATCTATATGTCCGTCCTTGTCTACGGGGAGGCCGTCGAAGTCCCGTCCGAGCACTCCGCGATTGATGAATGCTGGTCGACGGATGAAGAGGTCACGATCGACGAGAATATCGCAAGCTATATGGGTGAATGCACTGCTGGGGACAGCGTCGCTACGGCCTATTCCTTCGACATTATCCTGTATTGTGACTTTGATGGCGTCCCGATGGAAGGCTCAGCCGAATTCGCCGTCAGCAAGGGCGGCGGCAGCTTCTCCGGGCGGATGTTTCTATCTGGCTCAGAGAATGGAGCCGAAGTGACAGCCGAGGCTCTGATGATCGGCCACAATAGCGGCACCTGCACAGCGCCGAACTGAGCAATCGGCTGCGGCGCGCTTGCAATTTGGCCCCATCGGCGCGATCTGACGGGCTCATGGCTGATACCGCCCCACCCTCCGGCCCGACCGTCATCACGCTCGGATGCCGCCTCAACACCTACGAGTCCGAGGTGATGCGCCGCCATGCGCAGGCGGCAGGCCTCAGCGATGCGGTCATCATCAATACCTGCGCGGTCACCTCCGAAGCCGTGCGCGGCGCCCGCCAGGCCATCCGCCGGGCCGCCCGCGAAAATCCCGGCGCGCCGATCCTCGTCACCGGCTGCGCCGCCCAGACAGACCCCGGCACCTTCGCCGCCATGCCGGAGGTCACCCGCGTCATCGGCAATCATGACAAGATGAAAGCCGAAACCTGGAAACCGGCAGACCTGCTCGGCGGGGAAGAGAAGGTCCGGGTGAACGACATCATGAGCGTGCGCGAAACCGCCGCCCATCTGATCGACGGGATGGAAGGCCGCGCCCGCGCCTATGTGCAGGTCCAGAATGGCTGCGATCATCGCTGCACCTTCTGCATCATTCCCTATGGCCGCGGAAACTCCCGCTCGGTTCCGGCAGGGGAGGTGGTCGCCCAAGTGCGCGCCCTCGTCGCCAGCGGGCACCATGAAGTGGTGCTGACCGGCGTGGACCTCACCAGCTGGGGCGCAGACCTTCCGGGCACGCCGCAGCTTGGCAATCTGGTTCAGCGCCTCCTGAAGCTCGTGCCGGAGCTCCGCCAGCTGCGCATATCCTCCATCGACGCCATCGAGATGGACGAAGCCCTGCTGGAGGCGATGACAGATCCGCGCCTTGCGCCCTATCTTCACCTCTCGCTGCAGCATGGAGACAATCTCATCCTCAAGCGGATGAAGCGCCGCCATAGCCGCGAAGACGCCATTCAGCTTACGGAACGTCTGCGGACCTTGCGGCCGGATATTGCTCTGGGGGCAGACATCATCGCCGGCTTCCCGACGGAAACCGAGGCGCATTTTGAAAACTCCCTCCGCCTCGTGGAAGAATGCGGCCTCTCTTTCCTGCATGCCTTCCCCTACAGCCCGCGCCCCGGAACCCCGGCAGCAAGGATGCCCCAACTCGCCAAGCCGCTGATCAAGGAGCGCGCCGCGCGCCTGCGAGAGGTGGGGGAGGCGGCGCTGCTGCGCCATTTCGCCCGCCATACCGGGCAGGTGCGCGAGGTCCTCGTCGAGCGCGGCAGCATGGCCCGCCTTTCAGACTTCACTCAGGTAAAACTCAGCTGGCCCGATGGCGCTGGGGGCGACGCGGCTGGACGTGTCCTTCCCGTGCAGATAACCGGCCATGACGGCAAACAGCTTCTTGGAACACCCCTCTCATGATCCTCTGGTTCGGCAAGAAAAAGAAACTCGAAGAGGCCAAGGCCGCTGGCGAAGCCATGAAGGCGCCGGAACTGACGGCGGACGAGCTCGCCGCGCAGGAAGCGGCCGCGCGCGAGAAGGAAGAGATCGAGCGCAAGGTCGCTGAGGCCAACCGCGCCTGGGAAGAACGCCAGCGCCGGGAAGCTCAGGAGGCGGAGGATGAAGCCGTCCGCGCCAAGGCGGCGGCGGAACTCAAACTTCTCGAAGAACGCCGCGAGCATGAGCGCCTGCGCGCCGAAGCTGCCGAAGCCGCGCGCCTTGCCGCAGAGGCCGAGGCCAATGATCCGGGCCTCTTCGGGCGCCTGGGTGAAGGCCTTGCCCGTTCCACGGCCAAGCTCACCGAAGGCATCGCCGCGCTCGGCCGCCGCAAGCTGGATGAGGATACGCTGGAGGAGCTGCAGGACCTGCTGATCACCTCCGATATGGGCGCCAAGGTCGCCGCCCGCGTCACCAAGGGGCTCGCCAAGGGCAGGTTCGACAAGGAAATTTCCGGCGACGAAATCCGCCTCGCCCTGGCTGAAGAGATCGAAGACATCCTCAAGCCCCGCGAAAAGGTCGTAGACTTTTCGGACGGCCCGCGCCCGCGCATCGTGCTGTTCGTCGGCGTCAATGGCTCAGGCAAGACGACCACGATCGGCAAGATCGCCTCCAAGCTGAAAGATCAGGGCGCCAGGGCGCTGCTGGTGGCGGGTGATACGTTCCGTGCCGCCGCCGTGGAACAACTCAAGGTCTGGGGCGCGCGCGCGGATATTCCGGTGCTCGCCAAGGAGACCGGCGCGGATGCTGCCGGCCTCGTCTATGAGGCCGTGGAGCGGGCAAAAGCCCAGGATCTCGATCTTGTGCTGGTGGACACCGCAGGCCGTCTTCAGAACAAGGCGGAACTGATGTCAGAGCTTGCCAAAGTCGTCCGCGTCGTGAGGAAAATTGATCCGGATGCCCCGCATGATGTGATCCTCGTTCTGGATGCCACCGTGGGTCAGAACGCGCTCTCCCAGGTCGAGGCCTTCCGGCACACGGCCGGCGTCACCGGTCTCGTGATGACCAAGCTCGACGGCACTGCAAAGGGCGGCGTGCTGGTGGCGATTGCCGAAGCGCACGACCTGCCCATCCATTTCATCGGCATCGGCGAAAAAGCAGAAGACCTCCGCCCGTTCAGTGCGGAGGCCTTCGCAAAGGCGCTGGTCGGGATCAAGGCGCCCTAGGTTTACTCGGCGGCCTTTGCCACGCCCCGGCCATCGTCAAATATCGCTTCGATATGTCTCTCGAACAATCGGGCGATGGCGAAGGCCAGCGGCAGGGAAGGGTCATACTTGCCGGTCTCGATGGCGTTGACCGACTGGCGGGATACGTCCAGCAGGTCAGCCAATTGCTGCTGGCTCCAGCCGCGTTCAGCCCTCAGGGCACGGATATTGTTTTCCATGGCGCGTCCCCTCAGACGGTCTTGCCAAGAGACTGGCGGAGATGGGCCAGGCCATAAAAGAAGAAAAAGCCTGGTCCGAACAGGAAGAGCGGAATGTCGGGGATCACGTTGAACCGCTCAAGGAAGCCCAGAATGAAGATGGTCCCCGTCAACATCACGCCGCCTTCCGACAGGGCCTGCAATTGCCGCATCCGTGTGTATTCGTCTGTCTCCCGCACCAGCCGTAGGATGGCCATCAGAATGGCGATCAGCGGCAGGGCGATCGCTATGGCCGCGCCCATGCGCACGCCGGTTGAGGCCGTGTCTATGTCAATGAAGGTGAACGCCACGGCGATGGCAACACAATAGAACGCCATCATCGGCACGAAGATCCTCATGTAGCGCTTATTGGCGGTACGAAAGCCTTTGGGTTGGGTCACGGGAAAGCTCCATGTCAAGTTTCCTTGTCTATATGACAAGGAAACTTGTCTTGTAAAGGACCCTTTACAGACATTTTTGAGCTCCGCGCATACCAAATCCCGGCGCAGCTAAGGCCGGCCGGGACATGCAGAATGTTGAAGGGACGAGGAGACCTATTCCGCCGCCATGGCGCTGGCGGGTGCGGCCCGCGCGCCGCGAACAAGGCGGCCGGGCAGCTTGCCGGTCGGGTCGCCGTCGCGATGGGTGATCTCGCCCTTTAGAATGGTCGCGGTATAGCCCGAGGCGCGCTGCATCAGGCGGCGCCCGCCGGCCGGCAGATCGCGCACCACGTTGGGCAGGTGCAGCTTCATATTGGCCAGGTCGATCACGTTGAGGTCTGCGCGGTATCCCGGCGCGATCAGGCCCCGGTCCCAGAGGCCGATCCATTCGGCGGTCTTCCGCGCCTGGCGATGTACGATGCTCTCGACACTGAGTTTCTGCCCCTTCTTCCGGTCGCGCACCCAATGGGTCAGCATGGTGGAGGTGAAGGAGCCATCGCAGATCATGCCGACATGTGCCCCGCCATCGGAGAGGCCGGGCAGGGTGGCCGGGCTCTGCATCATCTCCAGGATCGGATCGAGGCTGCCCTGGGCATAATTGAGGAAGGGCAGGTAGAGCACGCCGCTGCCGTCCCGCTCCAGCATCAGGTCAAGGGCAACAGCTTCGGGCGATACCCCGCGCGCCTCTGCCATCGCCGCCAGCGTGCTTTCTGGCCCCGGCTCATAGTTTACCGGATCGGTGAGCTGGAAGATCTTGCCGAAATTGCGCACCATCGATTTCAGGAATGGATTATCCGTCTGCGGCGCATCGGCCAGCAGGCGCGCGCGGAACTCCGGATCGCGCAGGCGCGCCACACGCTCCGCCAGCGGAAGATCGGCAATCTCCCGATAGGTGGGGTGGGCGCTGAAGGGGTTCAGCGTCAGCTCCAGCCCCAGCAGCACGCCCACCGGGCGCGGGGCAACCTGCGCGCGGATCGGCACGCCTTCGGCCGCCGCCGTCTCAATCGCGCCGAGCAGCAGGCGCCAGCCATTTGGCGCCACATCCGATTGCGCCAGAGAGACGGAGAGTGGCCGCCCGGTCTTCTCGACGATCCGCCGCAGCATCGCCGCTTCCTTCTGCGGATCGTCAAAGTCCGAGACGAATTGCAGAACGCCCCGGCCCGCTTCGGCAAGGCCCATGCCGATGCCGGTGAGTTCGGCTTCCGAAGCGGTCAGCGTCGGGGTCGGCTGGCCATCGGAAGTGCGGTGGTTCAGCGTGCGCGACGTGGAAAAGCCCATCGCCCCGGCCATCACGGCTTCCTTGGCGAGCTTTGCCATGGCAGCAATATCGTCCGGGGTCGCATCTTCCCGGTTTGCGCCCCGGTCGCCCATCACGAACACGCGCAGCGCCGCATGAGGTAGCTGCGCGCACACGTCTGTGTCAAAGGGCCGTGTGGAAAGGAAATCGAGATAGTCCGGAAAGCTTTCCCAGGTCCAGGGAAGGCCCTGCGCCAGAACCGGGAAGGGGATGTCCTCCACGCCTTCCATCAGGCGGATCAGCCGGTCATGGTCCTCGCTCTTGCAGGGCGCAAAGCCCACGCCGCAATTGCCCATCACAACCGTTGTAACGCCGTGCAGGGAGGATGGGCTGATCGCCCGCCCCCAAGTCACCTGGCCATCATAATGGGTGTGCAGGTCCACAAAGCCGGGCGTGACGATCTGGCCTTTCGCGTCGATCTCTTCGATGCCCTTGCCGCTCACCTTGCCCACCTGCGTGATGACGCCGCCGGAAACGGCCACATCGCCTTCGAACGCCGCCCCGCCGCTGCCATCAATGATGGTGCCGCCGCGAATGATCAGATCGTGGGTTGCCATGGGCGTCGTCCTCCGGTGGTCTTTATCTTCGTTCAGGATGCCTCAAGGGCAGGGGGTGTCAAACCCTGACGCCGCGACCCCCTCTGTCAAAACAGGCGCTGGAAACAAAAAGTGCGGAGCAGCCTTGAAGCCACTCCGCACGATATGGGCCTCAGACCAGCGCCGTCAGGGCGCGCGGATCAGCCGGTCTTCCAGTCCATCCCGTTCCCGGCCGCCGAACACGGCTGCGCCAGCGGCCACAAAGGCACCGATCATCATCGCCAGCGCGGTGGCAATGGCCAGGGTGGCGCTCGCCGCGCGGGCGGCATCCACCTCGTCTTTCGCTGCCTCGCGGGCTTCAGCGATTTCGGTGAAGGCCAGCTGCACGCGGGCCTCGGCCTCACTGTCGCTCATGCCGGTCCATTCGATCACGTCAGCGGTAAGCCAGGCGCGGTCTTCCGCAGTTACGGCTTCCTCATCGGCAATCGCGCGGATCACCAGACGGCCAGCCTGGTCGCGGGCGCTGTCCAGCGTGATCGGATTGCCGCCTGCCACGCGGTAGAGCCGGTCGGTGATGACATTCGGCGGCGCGAGCGCGTCTTCCTCGGAGGCCACGGCGGCTGTGGTCACAGCGGCGGCTACCGCCGATCCGCCTGCAGCGGCAATGCCTGCGACGGCAAACATGAAAGCGCTGGCCACGGCCCAGGTGAGAAAGCCGTGCACGCTGTCCCGGAAGAAAACTTCATCCTGGTGGATCGCCCAGCGGCGGCGCATGCGGCCGGCGAGATAGCCCCCGGCAATCGACGCGAAGATCTGGGTGAAGATCAGCCAGAGGATGGTGACCACGCCGATCGTTGTCAGTGACAGGCCGTCATCGGCAAAGGGCGACATGGCCCCAAAGCCAAAGGCAGAGCCCAGGACGACAAGAACAATGGTCAGCCCAAGCGCCGCAAAGGCGCCGGCAAAGATGGCAGACCAGCAGATCGCTGGGCCTTCCCAGCGGGAAGGGGCTGCGCCCGCAGGCGCATGTATGGATGCATCGGTCATGATGAGCGCCTCTTTAGAAGATGAGAAGAATGAGAAGGATCAGCGGGATCGGAACCCCGAGAAACCAGAGTAAAATGCCCTTGCCCATATGGGTGTTTCCTCCTGTGAATGACCCACGCCCGCCACGTCTCGTCGAAAGGTAACGCCCCGCTCTCCGTTAGGTTCCGCGCTGCGGGTGGGCGGGCGTTTGCAGCGCAATCGGGCAGATTCCTCCGCCAAAGGAGGAAATGCAGGGCGCGGCGTGCGAAAGAACGCCTCGCGGGCCCCTGCGGCGCAGCTTCCCTCGCCCCGCAAACCATCCTAATCGGGGCGCGCATGTCTGCTTCGCTCCTCCCGGTTGTTCTCTGTCTTTTCTCTGCGCTGACGGTCGCGATCACCAATGTCATGGTGAAGCGCGGCGGCGATGTGCTGACCGCACGCGCCATCGTCGCCATCGTGATGGGGCTCAGCGTCCTGCCGCTCTTGCCCTTTGCGCCCCTGCCGCCGCCGGAAACCTGGCCGCTGATTGCCGTGTCGGTCGTGGTTCACTGGTTCTATCAGTTCTCGGCCATCCGGGCGCTGCACCGGGGCGCGCTCTCGCTCGTCTTTCCGGTGATGCGCGGGCTCGGGCCCCTGGCCACTGCGGTGCTCGCCGCCATCTGGCTGCGCGAAAGCCTCTCCCCCATCCAGATTGCGGGCCTGATCGTGGCTTCGCTGTCCATCCTTGTCTTTGCCCTGCCGACGGGCCTGACCGAAGCGGCCCGCCGTCTTGACCGGGCCGCGCTCTTCTGGGCGCTGATGACGGCCATCGGCGTTGGCCTTTATGCCGTGGCCGATACGCGCGCCGCCCGCGCCATGGAAACCCCGCTGACCTTCGTTGTCTGGCTGTTCCTGCTCGACTGGATCGGCGTCACGCTGGTCCTCCTCTGGCAGCGCAAGGGCAGGGTGATCGCCTGCCTGCGCAAGGAGGCGCGCGCCGGCGCCATCGGTGGCATAGCAGGCTCGCTCTCCTATGGCATGGCGATCTATGCCTACACGCTGACAGATGCGGCCATGGTGACGGCTCTGCGGGAAACATCCGTGGTCTTCGCCGCCGCGTTTGGGGCCTGGCTGCTCAAGGAAGGTTTCGGCAGACGCCGTATAGCTGCAGCAGCAACGCTCGCGGCAGGTCTTGTGCTGATGCAGGCGGCAGGCTGACGGAACCTTTCATTCATGAGAAGACGGTAGCGAGCTGAACCGGAAGCTGCTCCCGCGCGTAAGGAATGCCATGACCGAGATGACCCCGCCGCCTTCGCCCGCCAATGGCATCGGCACCGCCGCCGACAAGGCAAATCAGATCTGGGGCGACTTCATCCCCGTGATCGGCTTCATTCTCACATATAATGTGTTCCGCCGCGTGGAGCTGCTGGATGGGCTGATCAACAAGGACACCGCCATCTACTGGGCGACCGGTGTGCTGATCGTCCTGATGCTCGGTTTCCTCGGCAAGCAGATCATCGCGCGCAAGCCCGTCTCGCAGATGATGGTGTTCTCCTCTGCCATCGTTGGCGGCTTCGGCCTCATCGGCATCCTGCTTCAGGAGAAGGCTTTCATCTATGTGAAGCCGACCATCCAGCAGATCTTCATGGCCGGCATGATCTTCATTCCGCTGCTGTTTGGGAAAAACCTCTGGAAGTCGCTTTTCTCCAAAGTGTTCGATCTGCCCGATTTTGCCTGGCGCACGCTGGCCATCCGCTGGGGCCTCTTCTTCATCGCGATGGCGGTGTGGAACGAATATCTCTGGCGCATGTATGCGCCCGGATTTGAAAGCCCTCTGGTGCTGGCCGGTATTCCGGTGGCACCTGCGGGTTCCTACGAATTCCTTGGCCTGACATTCGGCGCGAAGAATGCCGAAGATGTCTGGGCCAACTGGAAGCTCGGCAACATGGTGATCGTCTTCCTC
Source organism: Hyphomonas sp. NPDC076881 (assembly GCF_050269995.1). Lineage (NCBI taxonomy): Bacteria > Pseudomonadati > Pseudomonadota > Alphaproteobacteria > Hyphomonadales > Hyphomonadaceae > Hyphomonas > Hyphomonas sp. NPDC076881. Next base: position 157,995 of record NZ_JBNNJJ010000002.1, read on the forward strand.
TTCGGCGCCCTCAACACGCCCTACACGCTCAAGCATCTGCGGACCGACGAAGTGCGCCCCGAGGCTGCCTGACGCTCCGCGGCGATCAACCCGCCTGAGACAGGCTGCCGCAGCCTACCGCGTCACCTTATCCGTACCCGGCGGGTTACCAAATGGCGGGAATATCTTCATATGCCGGGTCTGGGCAAAATGCGTCAAAGCCCATACAGCGGTGGGGAAGGCCATCTGTGACCAGGGGATCTCGGACCATCGGACGAGTTTCACCTCTTCGCTTTCCGGTCCTGGCGCGATGTCTGACAACAGTTTTGCGCGGAACATGATCTGAACCTGCGAAATGCGGGGCACGGAGTAGACGCCGAGAACGCCTTCCAGCTCGATTTCGGCCATCGCTTCCTCGCGCGCTTCCCGCCGCGCGGCCTCTTCCACGCTCTCACCTTCTTCCATGAATCCGGCCGGAAGGGTCCAGAACCCCTTGCGGGGTTCGATTGCACGCCTACAGATGAGGATAAGGTCGTCCTTGATAACGACCGACCCGGCTACAATCTTAGGATTCACGTAATCAATAAAATTACAGCGATTGCAGATTCTCCGCTCTCGATCGTCCCCATCTGGCACATCAAGGCGAAAATCTGTGTTCTGGAAAGGAGTTGGCAATTGATCAGTCATCCAATCTTTATCCTGTCGCCTATATGGAGAATGTGTTTGATCCGCCTACGGGCCTCTTGTTAACGCCCCGGAACACGGATCGGCCCCTTTCCCAGTCCCGTCCTCCCCGGACACCTAACAATACACTAACCAATCAAGGAACCCAGTCATGAGCTTCAATCTCAACGCTTCGCCCAGCCACCTCCTGCACCGCGCCCAGCAGATCGCCGCAAACCATTCGGCCGCTGCTCTGAAGTCTGCAGGCGTCACGCTGCGTCAGTTTTCTGTCCTCGCTGCCCTCTCGGGCAATGAAGGTGTCAGCCAGTCTGATCTTGTCAATGCCACCGGCATCGACCGCTCCACCCTCGCCGACATGGTTGCCCGTATGGAAACCGCCGGCCTCATCAAGCGCGCCGATTCCAAAACCGACGCCCGCGCCAAATCCGTCAGCCTGACGGCAAAAGGCAAGAAAGCCTATGACAAGGCTCTCCCGGCTGTCACCAAGGCTGACGACGCTCTCTTCTCCACCCTGGCAAAAGCCAAGCAGGACGCCCTGCTGCAAGGTCTGACCGGCCTCGTTGACGACGCCGAGAAGAAAGAAGCTGCTCCGGCCGCGCCGAAAGCTCCGAAGGCTGCCAAAGCCCCGAAAGCTGTCAAAGCTGCTGCGCCGAAAGCCAAGAAAGCGCCTGCCAAGAAAAAGGCTGCCAAAGCTGAAGTGAAAAAAGCTCCGGTCGCTGTGAAGAAGGCCCCGGTTGCCAAGAAAGCCGCTGCGAAGAAGAAGTAAGCCTTCTTCCTTCGTCAGAAGGTCATGAGCGGGGCGCCCCAAGCGCCCCGCTTACTTTTTGGGTCAGGGCATCGTCCAGCGGCCCGCCGATATGCAGGATGATCTCGCCTTCGGCAGAGATCACGAACGTCTCCGGAACACCCGTCAGGCCGAAATCCAGCCCGCCGCGCCCCTCCGGGTCCAGCGCCACCTGGGTGTAGGGGTTGCCCAGACGCTCCAGAAATTTCGCCCCGTCGGCCACCTTGTCCTTGTAAAGAACGCCGTAAACCTGGCCGGGATGCTTCTCGCCCAGCGCCACAAGGTATTTATGCTCGGCCTCACACGGCGCGCACCAGCTGGCGAAAAGGTTCACCACCACCGGCTGCCCGCCGGGGGGAGGGGCAAAGGAAATCTCGCCGCTTCCGTCCATCAGAGGAAAGACGTGTTCCGGCGCCGCCCGCGAAATCCGCTCGAACTCGCCCTTTGAGGGGCGCATCATCTGCCAGCCGCCAAACCCGGCCACGACCACCAGCGCCGCCACCGGCAAGGCGTAGAGCCAGCGGTTCATGCCCGCAGATCCTCGTCATTGGCGACCAGCGCGTCGAGGCGTTTTCTGGCCGCCCGCGCCGCCAGCCAGGCCTGAAGGCAGGCTGCGCCAATCATCAGCGCGCCGATCAGATAGCAGGCCCAGATATAAGCGGCGTTCTTGTCAAATTCCGGCATCTGTTCAGCCCTCCAATGCGCTGGCGGTAAGCCGCGCAATCCGCCGCTGACGGATCTCCGTCCGCATATGCGTCATCACCAGCCCGCCAAACAGCAGGGCGTGGCCAAGGCCGGATACCAGAAGCGGGGTGAGGTAAACCGCCGCCATCTTCGGCCCCTCTGCGGTAATCACGCTGGCGGGCTGATGCAGCGAGGTGAAGAGGTCTACGGAGAATTTGATCAACGGCACATTGATGGCGCCCACCATGGCCAGGATTGCCCCGGCGCGGGCGGCCTTCTGGCGCGAATCCATCGAGGCGCGCAGGGCCATATATCCCAGAAACAGGAACAGCAGGAAGAGGACGGACATCATCCGCGCATCGTCCCATTGCCACCAGGTTCCCCAGGTGGGCTTGCCCCAGACCGAGCCGGTGGCCAGGCATAGCGCCGTCCACACCGCGCCGAGCGGGGCAATCGCCTTGGCGGCTATGTCGGCCAGTTCATGGCGCCAGATGAACCAGACGAAGCTGGCCACTGCGAGGGCCGAATAGCTCGCCATCGACAGCCAGGCGGCGGGCACATGGATGAACATCACCCGCATGATGTCGCCGCCCTGATATTCGTCCTTCGGCACGATCCAGAGGCCCTGCCACAGGCCCCACAGGATGCAGAGCGCGCCCGCCCCATAGAAAAGGGGCGCCGCCACGGCGGAGAATTTCAGAAACTTGTGCGGGTTGGCGAAGGCAGACCACATGGGACTAACGCAATAGCCTCCCCTCAGTCCGCCGCCAAGCGCAGGGCGGCTGCCATGGCATAGGGCGCAATGGCGCAGGCAAAGAGGGTGGAGGCCGCCAGCAGCATCGGCGCCCCGTCCGATCCGATGCCCCCGGTCATGGCGATGGCGCCGAAAATCGCCGTCGGCACATAAAGGGGCAGGGCGATGATCGAGATCAGCAGCCCGCCCCGGCGCACCGTGGCTGAAAGCGCCGCGCCCACCCCGCCCCAGAAGAAAAAGGCAAGCCCGCCGAGGGTGTAGAAGCCCAGATGGACCAGCAGGTCCAGGCTCGCCTGGGCCTGAAACATCAACGCCAGCAGGGGAGAAGCCAACGCCAGCGGCAAGCCCGCCGCCAGCCAGTGGGCCAGCGTCTTGGCCGCCGCAATAGCCGCCATCGGCGCCCCGGTCTGCAGCCAGAGGTCCAGCGTGCCGTCCTCCACATCCGCCTGGAAGATGCGTTCCAGAGTAACAAGGCTGGATAATGCCAGAGAGACCCAGATAATGCCGGGGCCCACTGCCTTCAGGGTCTGCGTATCACTTCCGATACCCAGCGGCACCAGCACGGCTGCCCCGCCCAGAAAGCCGAGCGGCAGCAGCGCGCCCGCGCCCCCGGCCCAGGCTTCGGCGAACGCCTGCCGGAAAGCGGCAAGGATGGGGGCGGCGCTCAAAGCGTCACCTCGGCTGTCACCGGAAAGCCGGCAGTGTCATGCATGGACGCAATGAGGGCACCTTTTGTCCGTAAATGTCCGGAAATGACCGCGTCGAGCATCGCCCTGCCGGCGGCATCCAGCGCGGTGTAGGGCTCATCCAGCAGCCAGACCGGCCGGTCCTCCAGCAGCAGGCGGCCAAAGGCCGTGCGCCGCCGCTGCCCGGCGGAGAGATAGCGTCCCGGCACATCGGCGGCCCGTGTCAGCGCCATTTTCTCAAGGATTTCAGAGATGTTCGCGCTCGATCCCCAGGCCTGCGACCACAGCGCGAGGTGCTGGCGCGGTGTTTCCTGCGGCTTGATGCCTTCCTTATGGCCGATCCAGTGATGGGGCGCTGCCCGCGCAATATCCCCCGCTTCGGGCCGGGTCAGCCCCGCCAGCATCCGCAGCAGTGTTGTCTTGCCTGCCCCGTTGGCGCCGCGCAGCACGATGGCCTCGCCGGGGGATAAGGTCAGGCCAACGCCGCGGAACAGCACCCGCTCCCCCCGCAGGATAGCGAGGCCGCTGGCTTGAATCAGGGGCGCGGTCGGGCTTGTCACCGGCGCAGGCTTAGCCTGTTCGCCTCCGCCTGCAAACGGGGCCTTGCGCCGCTATTAACGCATTGACCCTTTGTCCCAATTGCGCCGGAAGGGCAGGGCCTATATGAGGGCCGCAGCGACGAAAGCGGGCCTCCAGCCGTGAGGCCCTTTACCAGGAGGCAAGGGTCGGACATGCCGTCAAAGGACAGCTTCAAATCGAAAAGCACGCTCACAGCAGCTGGCAAGACGTACACTTACTACTCGCTGGAAGCGGCGGCGAAGAATGCAGGCCTGGGCGATGTTTCGCGCCTGCCCGCCTCGCTGAAGGTTCTCTTGGAGAACATGCTGCGGTTTGAAGACGGCCTGACGGTTGTTGAAGACGACATCCGCGCCTTCGGCGAATGGGCCGACAAGGGCGGCCAGAACCCCCGCGAGATCGCCTATCGCCCGGCCCGCGTGCTGATGCAGGACTTCACCGGCGTTCCGGCTGTGGTCGACCTTGCCGCGATGCGCGACGGGATCATGGGCCTCGGCGGCAGCGCCAAGAAGATCAACCCGCTGGTTCCGGTCGATCTCGTGATCGACCACTCGGTGATGATCGACGAGTTCGGCACCCCGCGCGCCTTCCAGGCCAACGTCGATCTGGAATATGAGCGCAACATGGAGCGCTACACCTTCCTCAAATGGGGTCAGAAGGCGTTCAACAATTTCCGCGTCGTTCCCCCCGGCACCGGCATCTGCCACCAGGTGAACCTCGAATACCTCGCCCAGACAGTGTGGACCGATACCGACACCGACGGTTCCATCCTTGCCTATCCCGATACGCTGGTGGGCACCGACAGCCACACCACGATGGTCAACGGCCTCGCCGTTCTCGGCTGGGGCGTGGGCGGTATCGAAGCGGAAGCGGCCATGCTCGGCCAGCCGGTCTCGATGCTGATCCCGGAAGTCGTCGGCTTCAAGATCACCGGCGCGCTGAAAGAAGGCGTCACCGCGACCGACCTCGTGCTGAAAGTGGTGCAGATGCTCCGCAAGCACGGCGTTGTGAACAAGTTCGTCGAATTCTACGGCGCCGGCCTCGACAACATGCCGCTGGCCGACCGCGCCACCATCGCCAACATGGCCCCGGAATATGGCGCCACCTGCGGCTTCTTCCCGATCGATGACGAGACGATCCGCTACCTCCGCCAGACCGGCCGCGAGGAAGACCGCATCGCCCTCGTGGAAGCCTACGCCAAACAGAACGGCTTCTGGCGCGGCGCAGACTATGCACCGGTCTACACCTCGACGCTGCACCTCGATCTCGGCGATGTCGTTCCCGCCATCTCCGGCCCGAAGCGCCCGCAGGATCACGTCGCGCTCGACGCGGCTGCCAAGGTCTTCGGCGAATATATCGAAGGCATCCGCAAGCCTGCCGTCGCCCCGCAGCAGCAGAAGTCGGACATGACGGAAGAGGGCGGCGCGCCTGCCCCGAAAACCATCCCCGGTGACGCGCCCGGCGCCAATGAAGGCGCGGTCGAAGGGCAGGACTACATGCTGCGTGACGGCTCTGTGGTCATCGCGTCGATCACCTCCTGCACCAACACGTCGAACCCCTACGTTCTGATCGGCGCCGGTCTCGTGGCCCGCAAGGCCCGCGCGCTGGGCCTTACCCGCAAGCCCTGGGTGAAAACCTCGCTGGCGCCCGGATCGCAGGTCGTTTCCGAATACCTCAACGCCGCCGGCCTGCAGGAAGATCTCGACGCCATCGGGTTCAACCTGGTCGGCTATGGCTGCACCACCTGTATCGGTAACTCCGGTCCGCTGGCCCCGGAAATCTCCAAGTCGATCAACGAGAACGATCTCGTGGCCGTCTCGGTGCTGTCGGGTAACCGCAACTTCGAGGGCCGTATCAGCCCCGACGTGCGCGCCAACTATCTCGCCTCGCCGCCGCTGGTCGTTGCCTATGCCATCGCCGGCGATATGAACATCGACATCACCAAGGATCCGATCGGCACGTCGAAAGACGGCCAGCCGGTCTATCTCAAGGACATCTGGCCGACGACCAAAGAGATCGCCGACATGGTCCATGCTGTCGTCACCCGCGAGATGTTCATCTCCAAATATGCCGACGTGTTCAAAGGCGATACGAAGTGGCAGGGCGTCAAAACCACCGACGCTGAAACCTATGACTGGCCGGTCAGCTCTACCTACATTCAGAACCCGCCTTACTTCCGCGGCATGTCGCCAGAGAAAGGCGACATCAATCCGATCAAAGGCGCACGAGTCCTCGCGCTTCTGGGTGACATGATCACCACCGACCACATCTCTCCGGCCGGTTCGTTCAAGGCCAACAGCCCGGCAGGCAAATACCTCACCGAGCGTCAGGTTCCGGTGAAGGATTTCAACTCCTACGGCTCGCGCCGCGGCAACCATGAAATCATGATGCGCGGCACCTTCGCCAACATCCGTATCAAGAACGAGATGCTCGATGGCGTCGAGGGCGGCTACACCCTCGGCCCGGATGGCGAGCAGACTTCAATCTATGATGCGGCCATGGCCTGGATCGATCAGGGCGTTCCGCTCGTGGTCATCGGCGGCATTGAGTATGGCGCCGGCTCCAGCCGTGACTGGGCCGCCAAAGGCACCAACCTGCTGGGCGTCAAAGCCGTGATCGCCGAGAGCTTCGAGCGGATCCACCGCTCCAACCTCGTCGGCATGGGCGTGATCCCGTTCGAGTTCACCGGCGGCGACAACCGCAAGTCGCTCGGCCTCAAGGGCACCGAAGTCTTTGACATCGAAGGCCTCGGCAATGACATCCGCCCGCTCTCCATGGTGCCGTGCCAGATCACCTATGCCGACGGCACGGTGAAGACGATCCAGATCAAATGCCGGATCGATACCGAGATCGAGGTCGATTATGTCAAGCATGGCGGCGTCCTGCACTATGTGTTGCGCAACCTTGCCCGCGCCTCGTAAGACTTTGAAAACCCCGCCTCAGATCGCCTGCGGCGGGGTTTTTGCAGCCTCTCACGCGGCTGTTACTGTCGGCATTCTGCCCCAGCGCATATAAGCGGGTTGTGATGAAGCGACTGGCTATCCTGTTTTCCTTCCTTGCCGCTGCCTTTGCAGCGCCGCTGGCCCATGCCGAAGGCCCGGTTCTGGTGGAACTTTTTGCCTCCAAGAACTGCCGCTCCTGCCCGGCGGCCTACAAGGCGATGGACGAGCTGGAAGCCCAGCGCGGCGATGTCCGGGTGCTCACCTGGCCGGTTGATTACTGGGACTATCTTGGCAGCAAGGAAAAAATGGCGCTGCCGGAGTCGAAAGACCGTCAGCGCGGCTATGTCGAACGCTTCTCGCTGCGCGGGCCCTATACGCCTCAGGCGGTGTTCAACGGCGTGAAACAGGCGGCGGGCAACAAGTCCAGCAAGGTCGACGCGGCGCTGGAGGAGGCGCTCGCCCAGCCCGAATCCGGCATCCGTATCGTTCGCAAGACCGGCAAGGTTTCCCTGAAAGGCGAAACCGCCAGCCTCGCCGATCTCTGGTGGGTCGCCTACCTCAAGGATGAGGACAACGAGACCACGATGCCCAACCCGGTCACATCTGTCCGGCAGATCGGCCCCTGGCTCGGCGGGCGCGCGGATATCGAGCTGCCAGCCTGCGAATCCGGCTGTATGCTGATCGTTCAGGAGGCGGGTTTCGGCCCTGTCCTCGCCGTCATGGACGTGCGCTGATCATTCTTCTTCGGGTGCCGGCTCGTCCGGCGCTTCCCCGCCGGGCGGTTGCGCGATGGATGCAATGGCGGGCGCAAAGTCCATCCAGTCGATCTGAGAAATCTGGAAAGCCCAGCCCCTGGCGCGCTCATTGATGGCGGCCGCGCGATGGGCTCCTTCGCCAGCTTCTATGGCGCGCAGGGTGATGAAGAAGCCGTCTGCTTCCCGATAGGGGCGCACTTCCACCTCCAGCCCGTCATGCGTCTGGGTGATATGCGTGCCCACCGGCCGCGTCCGCAGGGCGCTTGCCGGACGCACGCCCACCGGCTGCAGCCGTGTCAGCGCCAGGGCGGGCCCGGTCGTCACCAGGCGATTGACCAGCTGATAATCCTGATAGGGCGGCGCGGGAATAAAGGCCCGGTCGCTCGATCCGATCGTGCGCTGAAGATAAAGCGAAGCGCCGGCCGCGTCGGTCAGGCGCACAGCGGCGACGGCGTCGCCGTTCAAGTCGATGATGTCGAGGTCCAGCCAAGCCTGCGCGGAATAGAGCGGGGGCAGGGCGCCGGTCACGCGATAGGCCTGCATCTCGCTGGGGCGGCGCACATAGATATGCTCGTCCTTGCGCCCGGTCAGCAGGGAAGCCTCAACCTCCCCATCCTGGCCGATCACCTCCACCAGCGCGCCATTGCCGCCGTCGCGCGGATCGCCGAGGCCGATGGCGTTCATCTTGGCCGGATCGCGCGTGCGCGGCGCGTCCCATACCAGTGTTTCCAGCCCGCCTGCCAGCTCGTTCAGCCGGTCGGCGCGGATCGGATATCCATCCGTACCCGACAGGCGCCAACCGCCCGGCGTGGCAAACAGCGTGTAGCTTTCATCCGCAAGGGTCACGCGAATTTCTTTCGCGTCTGCGCGCACTTGGGCAAAACCGGGCAAAACAGGCTGGCCCTGCAGATCACTGCGCGGGGGAGGGGCGCTGCCGATAAACTGGCTGGCGATCGCCACCACAACCAGCCCACCCGCCAGAGCGGCCATGATCTTGACGCGGAAGGTGCGTTGCTGGCTGCGCCGGGCGGTCATGCCTTGCCCCTCCGCCGTTTGGTCTGCCGGCGCCAGACGAGAATGCCGGCCAGCGTCACCAGCAGTGGCCCGCCCCAGATATTGATGGCCTTGAGCGTTGATTCCAGCTGGTCGATGTCGCGGCGATAATCGCGTTCAATGTCGCGCAGGCTGGCACGGATGGAGAGGATGTCTTCGCGCAGCGTGGTCAGCTCGCGGCGTTCGTCCTCGGTCAGCTCCGCTTCCGGATCGCCCGCAAAGAAACCGTCCCCGGAGGCGGCGGACTGAAGCTCCGCCAGGCGTGCCTGCGCCGTGGAAAGGCGGGATTCCAGGGCTGATTGCTGGCGGAAATATTGGGCTTCGGCAGCGTCCCGCATCGTATCTATACGGTCCATCGGCCGCAGGCTCGCTGCGCGGGACCGCAGCCGGGAAAGCTCGCCCCGGCCGGCCAGCGCGTCGAGCGCATTGAGCAGCAGGGCGCCATTGTCCGCCACCACCATGCCGCTGCCCGGCACGACGTAGAAATCATCGGCCAGGAAATCCGCGTCGGCAATCAGCACCATCTCGGCGGGCGTCTGGCTGGCCGTGATATGGGGCGGCAGGTTTGCCGCCTCGGCGCGGGCGGCTTCCGCCTCTGCCTGGTCAGCGGGCTGATCCATCGGCGGGGGGCCGCCTGGAAAGGCAGTGGAGAGGTTTCCGGAAAGCCGCGCGGCAATCACCAGCGGTGCGGGCTCGGTCATATAGCTCTGGAGTACTTCGTTCGGGCCCATATCGCGCGCCGCGCGGGCGGGGTCGATATAGGAAGGGCTCGGCCCCGTGATGATCAGCGGCGCAAAGGTCTCGCCTGCCGGCAGGTCTTTTACGATCAGCGCGCCCGGCGCGCCGAAATTGATCACGCGCATCAGATCAGCCGTGATCGGATCTTCCCGGCTCATCGCTTCGGCCGGCACCCCCACGAACAGGGGGTGGGCCATCTCCTCGATACGCCCGCCGAAGGAGTCCACCGGCACGGTCAGCGCATTGGCCGCGTCGGCCACCGCCTGGGGGGCCAGTTCCACGCCCCAGGCCGCCCCCAGCCGCCCGAGACCCGAGCGGGCAAGCGAGTCTGTCGCCGAAAACATGGCCCCGGAAAGCGCCGTCTTGGCGGCGGGGTCGACCACGAAGATCGCCCGCCCCTGGCGCAGGATGAACTGGTCGATCAGCCATTCCTGCCGGACCGTCAGTGGCCCCGGATGGGCCACCAGCAGCACGTCCATCTCGGGCAGGGAGTGGAAATCCTCCGGTATCTGGTCCACCGTGAAGCTGCGGCCAATGTCCTGCAGCACCACATAGCCGCTTTCCCCGCCCAGCGCCCGCATACCGGGCAGAGAGCTGAGAATGCCGACTTTCGGCGGCGTGGGATTGTCCAGCCGGGCAATCATCCGGGTAAGGTCATATTCCAGCGTCGTCTCGCGTTCGGGCGCGAGGAAAGGGATGAGGCGCAGATCATCGATCGTGTTGCGGCCTATGATGCCGAAATAGAGCGGGTCACTGCCTGCGGCGGGAATGGCGCTGATGCCGGCGGCGAGGGCTTCGTCTTCGGCCTCGGAGAACGGTTTGGGGTCAATCTCCCGCACGCGGACATTGCCGCCCGATTCGGCGGCGTAGGTCGCCAGCAGCTCACGCACCCGGGCCGCATGGGCCTGGATCGCCGGATAATCCTGCCCCACGCGGCGGGAATAGACGTAAGTAAGCTCCACCGGCTCGGCCAGATCGCGCAGCGTCACGCGGGTCGCATCCGACAGCGTGTAGAGCTTGCCCTCGGTAAAATCGAGGCGCGCGCCGGCCAGCAGCTTCTGCGCGGCGATATTCCCCGCCAGCAGGATTACCCCGGCCAGCAGGGTCATGATCACAATATAGCGCCGCGCCTGCATGCCTAGCCAAGCCTCCGGCGCGACGCCCAGAGGCAGTTGAGGAAGGCGAAGGTGGCGGTAAAGCCCAGGAAATAGGCCACGACGCGCAGCTCCAGCACACCGCGCTGGGCGCTTTCAAACTGGGTGATGAAGGAAAAGCGCGCGATCAGGTCGGCAAAGCCGGTGCCGAAGAGGGTCTGCACGGTGGAGAGTACCAGCGGCCAGCCTGCGGCTGTGAAGATGAAAGCGACGACCACGGAGATAACGAACGCCGTCACCTGGCTGCCCGTCAGCGCGGAGACCGCCGCGCCGATGGAGAGATAGGCCCCCGCCATCAGGATACTGACGAAATAGGTGAGCGCGATGGCGGCATTGTCCGGATTGCCGAGATAGTTCACCGAGACCCACATCGGCAGGGTCAGCAGGAGGCCCGTGCCCGCCACGGTCCAGGCCGCGCAGAGTTTTCCCAGCACCAGCCCCGGCAGGCCAAGCGGCAGGGAGAGAAGCAGTTCATCCGTCCCCGCCGCGCGCTCATCGGCCCAGAGGCGCATGGCAAGGGCGGGCAGGAAAATCATGTAGAGCCAGGGGTGCCAGGCAAAGAAGGGCTGAAGATCGGCCACCCCGGAATCGAAGAAGCGCGCGGCTTCCCAGGTGAAGAGGCCAAGCGCCAGCAGGAACACGGCCAGGAACACATAGGCCATGGGCGTGGCGAAATAGGCGCCAAGTTCACGCCGGTAGGTCGCGGTAAACCCGCTCATCTGCTGGCGGACGGCGCTGATCACAGCGTTTCCTCCTCCACCTGATCGGTGAGGCGGGCAAAGGCGCTCTCCAGCGTGCCGTCATCGCTGCGCTTGGCCAGGCCTGCGGGCGTGTCATCGGCCACGATCCGCCCCCGGCTGACCAGCACCGCGCGGTGACACATCGCGGGCACTTCGGTCAGCGTATGGGTGGAGATGATAATGGCCTTGGTCGGCGCCATCCGGGCAATCAGCGCGCGCACGGCGCGCTTCTGGTTGGGGTCGAGGCCATCGGTCGGCTCGTCCAGCACCAGCACGGGCGGGTCGTGCAGAATGGCCCCGGCAAGGCCCACCCGGCGGCGATAGCCTTTGGAGAGCGCGCCGATCCGCTGGCCCAGCACGCCGGAAATCCGCGCATCGGCAATCGTGCGCTCTATGGCGTCCTTGCGCTGCGCTTTCGGAATCTGCCGGGCGCTGGCGAGGAAAGCCAGGAATTCCGGCGGCGTCATGTCATTATAAAGCGGCGCGCCTTCGGGCAGGTATCCCAGCGCGGCTTGCGCCGCCCGCCGGTCGGTGATGATGGACTTCCCGTCGATCAGCACATCGCCGACATCCGGCTCCAGCACGCCGGCAATCATCCGCATCGTGGTCGATTTGCCCGCCCCGTTCGGCCCCAGGAAGCCCAGCACGGTGCCTTTCTCCACGGCAAAGGATATGCCGCGCACGGCCTGCTTGGCTCCATAGGCTTTTTCGAGCGATCTGACGTCCAGCATGAATGTCCCGCACTTCAGCGTGCCCCCGTGATAGCGGGCGTCGCCTGAAGGTCAAAGCCGTAGGCTCAGAGATTACGGGCGTTTCATGTCAAAAGGGTCAAGCAGAAAACCGCGCGACCTCTTCGATCACGCATTTGGCCGCCACCGCGACAATCTTCCCGCCATCTTCGACGCTCGATTGCGTGGGGTCCGAGCCGATCCGGCCATCGGGGAAGTCGCGGCGATACTGGATGGCGTCGCCAATCGTCCCCGAAGGGGCAACCTTCGGGCTCATCGCGGTCTTGCTGCGCTCGCGCTCCGGATAGCCCCAATAGGTGACGGAGACCTCAGACGGCGTGGCATGGCTGCCATGGCCGGTGGGGTAAAGCTCATTGCAGATGCCCATCACTTCCTTGAAGTCCCACCAGTCGCGGCGTTTCAGGCTGAGGCCGGGGCGATTGGTCTCCCCGTGCGGGTCAAAGCTGCGGCGGGCATGGATTTCGGAGAAGGCGGCCTCAATGGTGGCAATGTTGCCGCCATGCCCGTTCAGCCAGTAGATCCGCTCAAAGCCATGCCGCATCAGGCTCTCGGTCCAGTCCGTCATCACGGCGATCATGGTTGAAGGCCGCATGGTGATCGTGCCGGTAAAGCCAAGGTGATGCTGCGCGCAGCCGACATTGAAGGTCGGCCCCACAAGGATGTCGTCCGGCGCCAGGCTTTCGGCATGGTTGGCGATGATTTCCGGGCACAGAGCATCCGTCCCGATAAAACCGTTGGGCCCGTGCTGCTCGAACGAGCCGATGGGGATGACGATGGTTTTCGATTTCTTCAGCCAGCCTTCGATGTCGGGCCAGGTGGAAACGGGAAGGCGCATGAGACTAGTCCTTTCGCGGGGCAAGGCGGCGGGTGATATGGCCCATCTTGCGTCCGGGCCGGGCCTCACGCTTGCCGTAGAGGGTCAGAATATCATTCTTTCCGAGCGTTTGCGGGTCAACAAGCCCTGCGTCTCCGATCAGGTTCAGCATCTCGGCATCAAACAGGCGCCGCGTATCGCCCAGCGGCCAGCCGGCCACGGCGCGGATATGCTGCTCGAACTGGCCAGTCTGGCAGGCTTCCGGCGTCCAGTGGCCGGAATTATGCACGCGCGGGGCAAATTCGTTGGCCAGCAACGTGCCATCCGGCAGCACGAAAAATTCCAGCGCCAGCACGCCCACATGGCCCAGCGCCTCGGCCAGATGCATCGCCTTGGCGCGCGCCTCATCTTCCACAGACCGCGCAAGCCCAGAGGGTACGGTGGAGCGGGAAAGGATACCGTTCTCATGTTCATTGCGCGGCGGCGCCCAGCTTGTCGTCTCGCCGGTCAGGCTGCGCGCCACCAGCACGGAGATTTCACACTGGAAGGCAATGGCGCCTTCCAGAATCGCTGGCGCCCCGCCGATCTTCTGCCAGGCGGCGTCCGCTTCGGCAGCGTCATGCAGCCAGACCTGCCCCTTGCCGTCATAGCCTTCGCGGCGCGTCTTCAGCACGCCCTTGCCGCCGAGCGCTGTCAGCGCGGCGGGAATGTCGCCCGCCGTATCGATCTGCCGGAAGGGCGCGGTCGGGATGCCGTGCGCGTTGAGAAAGGTCTTCTCGGTGAGGCGATCCTGCGACACCGACAGCGATTTTGCCCCCGGCAGCACGCGCTTGCCCGCCCGCTCGATGATCTCGGCGCTGGCCACCGGCACATTCTCGAATTCCAGCGTGACGACATCGCAGGCGGCGGCAAATTCGGCGAGCGCGTCGGCGTCATCCCAGTCGGCCTGGAACGCGCCTGCGGCCACGCGGCCTGCGGGCGGGTCATCCTCGGGAGAATAGATCAGAACATCGAAACCGAGTTGCGCTGCGGCGCTCGCCATCATCCGGCCAAGCTGCCCGCCGCCCAATATCCCGATCGTCGCGCCGGGGCGAAGCGGGCTCATTCCTCGGGAACCTCTTTCACCGCTGCCGTCTGCGCCGCGCGGAAAGCGTCCAGCTTTGCAGCAACGGCCTTGTCTTCCAGCGCAATGATGGAGGCGGCGAGAATCCCCGCATTGGCCGCGCCGGCTTCCCCAATCGCCAGCGTCCCCACCGGAATGCCCTTGGGCATCTGCACGATGGAAAGCAGGCTATCGAGTCCCTTGAGGGCCTTGGATTGCACCGGCACGCCCAGCACCGGCAGCGGCGTCATCGAGGCGGCCATGCCGGGCAGGTGGGCTGCCCCGCCTGCGCCCGCGATGATCACCTTCAGGCCGCGCTCTTTCGCCGTGGTGGCATAGTCGACCAGCCTCTGGGGGGTGCGGTGCGCCGAAACGATCTTCGCCTCGAAGGCGACGCCCATATCCTCGAGTATCTTCGCGGCCTCGCGCATCACTGGCCAGTCAGACTGGCTGCCCATGATGATGCCCACAACCGGGGAGCGCGCCTTGTCCATGCCTGCCTCGCCGCTGGAAAGCGCGCACCATAAGTATGCGCGGCCTCCGGTCAACCGGTCCTGTGAGGGGAAACCAGCGGCGGGGACTACAGATTTCCTCTACAAGCGCTGCGAACAGGGTTAGTGTTAACAGATGCCGACAGAGCTGCCCCCGCTGACTGATGCCGAAAAGCGTGCCCTGATCGATGCGCTCGGGGTTGATCTGGCGCGGCTGGACCTGCGCGCCCGCGCCGCCATCGAGGCGCTTGCCGAAGAAGTGATCGCCCTGCGCGAAGAGGCCGATACGCTGCGGGCAAGCCTGGCAGACGCCGCCCTGCTGGCCGACAATGATGCGCTCTGCCCGGTCTTCAACCGCCGGGCCTTCGAGCGGGAAGTGCGCCGCGAAATCGCGCTTTCCGGCCGGTTCCAGACGCCGCTGACCCTGATTTTCATCGATCTGGACAACTTCAAGACGGTTAATGACGTCTACGGCCATGCCGCTGGCGACAGCGTGCTTCTGAAGGTGTCTGACATTCTGCTGGCCCGCACACGGGAGACAGACATTGTCGGCCGTCTTGGCGGAGATGAGTTCGGCATCGTGCTGGCCCATGCCAGCCTTGAGGACAGCCGCCGCAAGGCTGCCCAGCTCGCCGGCGCAATCGATGCGCTGGAAGTGCGGGGGGAGGAGGGCTCGTCTCTGCCTCCGGTCCAGATCGGCGCGTCCTGCGGTGTGGTCGAATGGAGTGCGGGCCAAAGCCCGGCGGCGCTCATTGCGCGGGCAGATCAGGCCATGTTTGCCGAAAAAGCGCGCCGGAAGGGCGAAGGGCGCACATTAAGGTGAAAATGCGGCAAGATACGTGGTTCTACCCATGACTCACCTACACGAGTGTGGCATTCTTGCATCACCGGTCAAACCGGACCGGAGACGTAAAGGAGACTGCCTATGTCGCTCAACGGTCGCATCAGTGAACTTGCTGCAAAGCACCGCAATCTGGACGAACAGATTTCCACCGAACAGAAACGCCCCTCTGCCGATGGCCTGGTCCTCAAGGATTTGAAGCGACAGAAACTCAGGATTAAGGAGCAGCTGCGACACCTCAAAGTCAGCTAGCCCTGTTCCGGCAGTCCCGTTCCTGGGGGGCCGCAGGGCCTCAGAAGGAACGGGACACATGCCCTCCACCCCACACCCACAAGCCAGCCTTTCTCTCCCCGTGGCTGCCTGAACCATGGCCCAGCCCGTAACGCTTGTTCTTGGCCTTGGCCGTGAAACCGGAGAGGCGATTGCCCGCCGCTTCGAAGATGAAGGCCACCGGGTTCTGGTGGCAGACCCGTCGCTGGAGCGGATCGAGGCCGCCCGCGACACGCTGGACGAAGCGATCCAGTTCTATCATGGCGACCTATCGACCAAGCTCGGCCTGCGTAACGCTGTCACCGCCGCAATCGAGGCGTTCGGCCGGATAGATCATGCCGTCATCGTGCCCCCCTATGAAGACCCCGACACGCTGCTTGATCTTGCCCAGGAGAAGTTCGAAAAAGCGCTTGGCAGGTCGGCCCGCGGCGCGGCGCTGGCCCTGCGGGTCGTGGCAGAACGCCTGCTGGAACAGGAAGACCTTCCCGAAACCGGCGTGGAGCGCAAACGCCAGAAGGGCTCGGTCACCTTCGTTCTGCGCTATGCCGCGCAGGCCTCCATGCCGGGCCGTTTCACCGATACGGTCGCCCAGGCTGCCGTGCAGGGTGTCATGCGGGCCGGCGCGCTGGAGCTTGCCGAACATGCCATCCGCGTGAATGCGATTGTGTCCCTCCGCCCCAGCGAGGAGCGGGCAACGCCCTGGTCGCTCGGGCGTGTGCCGCTTGGCCGCGCGGTGCTCGCCGATGAGATCGCTGGCGCGGCCTTTTTCCTCGCCTCGCGGGACGCGGCCTTCATGACCGGGCAAAGCCTGATCATGGATGGCGGCCGCGCCACGCTTTCGGGCGTGCTGGACTAGCGCTAGAGAGTTTTCAGCGGCGAGACGCCGCCGGCCTCTGCCACGGCCTCAAAGCTCGCAACCGTCTCTGTGCTGAAGGTCTCGGTATAGATGTCCGACACCTTGCGGAACACCGCCCGCGCCGTAGACGGCGTCAGCGTCACCAGCGTGTAGCCATGGCCGAAGGGATCATGCCACACCACTTCCTGGTTGGCATCGGCAATCTGCTGGCCGAGGTCTGGCACGTTCTTCACATACGCGCCCATGCCGGGAGAGGTGATGGACGTGCAACCAAACTCCACCCCGCGCCGCGCGCCGGATGCATCGTAAAGTTCGTTGGCATAGGCCGTATGCGTATCACCTGCCAGCGTCACGAGCCGGGCATTGGCCGCTGCTGCGCTCTGGTAAAGACGCTCGCGCGCAGCCGGGTAGCCGTCCCACGCATCCAGGTTCCAGGGCAGTCCCAGCGCGGTAAAGGCGAGGAAAGCGCGCACCTCGGGCATGTCCTGTGCGGCCACCTGTTCGGGTGTCAGCGTTTGGGTGAAATTGGGCAATGCCACGCGCGCCATGATCACCTGATTGGCAAGAACCTGCCAGGCAGCGCCGGATGAAACGGATTTGGAAAGCTCCCCGTCCAGCCAGCTTTCCTGCTCGGCGCCCAGCATCGTGCGGGCCGGATCGGCGGCGGTCTGCAGCAGTTCGCGTGCCTTGCCGCCCGCTTCCAGCGGCGAAGCGGCGTTGCCCAGTGCGCTCGCCCAGCTCAGGCTTTCCGAACGCCCCGTCAGGCGCGTTTCCAGGGCGTGCATCGTTGCCACATCGCCAAAGCGGAAACTGCGCCAGGCCGCCGAAGTGATCTCGCCGGGCTTGATGTCGCGGACGGGCATCCATTCAAAATAGGCCTGAACCGCGGCCATCTTCCGGTCGCTCCATTCGCCTTCGCCATCCTCGGGATTGTGGTTCTGCGCGCCGGTGCGGTAGGCGTCATTGGCGCTTTCATGATCGTCCCAGGTGCAGATCCAGGGCACGGCGGCATGGGCCGCCTGCAGGTTGGGATCGGTCTTGTATTGAGCATGACGCTGGCGATAGTCAGCCAGGGTCACAATCTCCGTGGACGGTTCATGCATCCGGTCCAGCTTGGCGGCGATGTCGCCGCCATATCCGTCGATACCGTATTCGTAGATATAGTCGCCCAGATGCACGATCACGTCGAGGTTGGGTTCGGCGGCCAGTGCCTTGTAGGCGTTGAACAGGCCGAACTGCCAGTTGGAACAGGAGACCACGGCAAGGTTCACCGCGCTTGTGCCGCTGGCGGCGGGTGTGCGCAGGCGCCCGGTGGGGGAAACCACATCGCCATGATCGGTCAGCGCAGTGAAGCGGTAGGTATAGTCAGACCCTGGCTGAAGGCCGGCAGCGTCCACCTTCACGCAGTAGTCGCGCGCTTCGCTTGCTTCGGTCACACCAGCGGCAACCGGGCTTTCCTGGCCCGCGCGCAGCACTTCCCAGCGCACGGGGATGGCGCCGGCGCCCGAAAGGGGCGTCACGCGCGTCCAGAGGATGATCCTGTCAGGCAGGGGATCGCCAGAGGCAACCCCGTGCTGGAAGGCCACCTCGCCCTTATAGGTTTGTGGACCCGTCTGGCCGCAGGCGGCCAAAGCCACCGTGCCCAATGCTGCGCCGCCCAGCAGGCCGCGCCGTGTAACCTGTGTCATCTTGTCTGGAACTCCCCAGTTGCGTGGCGCTCTCATGGCGCGAATTTGCGACACCAGCATGACGCGCGCTGAAAGCTTCGTCTATAAGGCGGCGATGAGCATGATTGTGATTACTTCTGAGGCAGCCGATGCCGGCCAGCGCCTCGATGCGTTTCTGGGCGCCCGCGCCGAGGGCATTTCCCGCTCGCGGGCCAAAGCCCTGATCGAGGAGGGTGCGGTCACGGTTGGCGGCGCCGTGGAAACAAATCCCCGCGCGCCGGTAAAGGCGGGCCTGGTCTATGCTGTGGCGCTGCCCGCGCCGGTGCCCGCCACGCCTCAGGCGGAGAATATCCCACTGGAGATCCTGTTCGAGGACGCTCACCTGCTGATCCTCAACAAGCCGGCGGGCCTCGCCGTCCATCCCGCGCCCGGCAGTGAAACCGGCACGCTGGTCAACGCCCTCCTCTATCATTGCAAGGGCCAGCTTTCCGGCATTGGCGGGGTAGAGCGTCCCGGCATTGTTCACCGGCTCGACAAG
Organism: Hyphomonas sp. NPDC076881; assembly: GCF_050269995.1. Classification (NCBI taxonomy): domain Bacteria; kingdom Pseudomonadati; phylum Pseudomonadota; class Alphaproteobacteria; order Hyphomonadales; family Hyphomonadaceae; genus Hyphomonas; species Hyphomonas sp. NPDC076881. The sequence continues at coordinate 176,852 of NZ_JBNNJJ010000002.1, forward strand.
CTGACCAGCGGTGTCATGGTCGCTGCCAAGACAGAAGCGGCCCATACCGGGCTCGCCGCTCTTTTCGAGCGGCACGACATCGACCGGCTCTACCGCGCCATCACGCGCGGCGCTCCGCGGCCCCTGTCGGGCACCATCGACGCGCCCATCGCGCGCTCTGAAAATGACCGCAAGAAAATGTCGGTTCACAAGAACCCCGACAGCCCCGCCGCCCGCCATGCGGTCACCCATTACCGGGCCATCGAAACCTATGGCTATAAAGACCGCGCCACGCGCCTGCCCGCTGCCGCGATGATCGAATGCCGCCTCGAAACCGGCCGCACGCATCAGATCCGGGTCCATATGACGCATGTAGGCGCCCCGCTCATCGGTGATCCGGTCTATGGCCGCCAGTCCGGCATCATGGCGTGGAAATCGCCCGCCGCGCCGGAGGCAGACTATGACGCCGCGCTTGCGGCGGCGCGGGCCTTTCCGCGCCAGGCGCTGCACGCCGCCGTGCTCGGCTTCGTCCACCCGATCACCGGCGAAACCCTCCGCTTCGAGCAGCCCCTTCCGGAAGACATGGCCGGGCTCATCACCGCCCTGCGCAAGCTGCCGGTGGATTAGGCACCGGCATGGTCACTGTGTGTTATGTCAAAGGGGTCATTACGGCTTTCTGATAGGCAGGACGCAGTTGAAGGCGTTCATACCAGGCCGACAGGTTTGGTAAGTCAGGGCGCTCTATGGGCAGGGAAAACCAGGCATAGGCGATACAGCCGAGGGGAATGTCCCCCATGCCGAGATGCTCGCCTGAGAGGAATGGCGAATCTTTCAGCGCTGTATCCGCAATGTGCATTAGGTGTTCGCAACCTGCTTTCCCGAGAGCGATCTCGTCCTCATTCCGCAGTTCAGGTCGTTGCCGGACCAGGTTCCAGAACAAGTTACGGAAAGGCGCCGCAAAGGAAAGCGAGGCCCAGTCCATCCATTTGTCGGCAAGGGCCAAATCCCTGCCATCGGTTATGCGGAAGGGCTGTGCACCATACGTGTTTATCAGATAGCGGACGATTGAGTTGGATTCCCAGAGAATGAACCCGTCATCGTCAATGCATGGCACCAGACCATTGGGATTCTGCGCAAGATAGCCAGGTTCTGAAACCACGCCAAATGCACCGCCGGCATCTATCTGCTGATAAGAAATACCAAGTTCTTCCGCGGCCCAGAGAACCTTACGGACATTGGTGGAGTTTATTCTCCCCCAGATTTTCATGTGTACTGTTTCCTGTCCTTGTTTCGCCAACGTGTCCTATCCCGGTTCTCCCCGGACGCACAGGTACATAGACTGGAAGCACCCCTATTTCCCGCCGCCCGCGCCGGCCTGCGCAGAGGCCGTCTGCAACGGCTCAAACCGCAGGGTGCGGGCCTGCAGGGTCACCTTGCCGATCTTGTCGGTGTCGGCGACGATCCGCACCGGCACATGGCTGCCATTTTCCAGCGGCGCCAGATACATGCGCAGCGGGCCATCAATACCGGTCAGCGTGTCCTTGTTCACTTCGCCCGCCTTGTAGCCGGCGATCTTGTCCATGGTCACATGGCATTCAATGGCCTGGCCGCTCCAGGCCGGGCTTTTGACATTCGCGGTGCCCTTGTTCTCCAGGTGCAGATAGGTCAGCTGCTTGCCGTCGAACACGCGGATCGGCCCGCCGCACGGATCGGCGCCCTTGGCGCGCGGTTCCAGCGCGAAGGTGATCAGCGCGGTCAGCGGGTCATTCGCCAGGATCGCCTGTTCCTGCGTGGCGGCCGGGTCGCCCAGATCGCCAAAGCGCGGATTGGCCGTCATGGTGAAGCCGTCCTTCTTCATCGACAGTTCCACGCGGCGGTTCTTCTTCCCGTCGCGGTTCTGCGAGACATAGCCGGAGGTCTTCAATTCCTTAGCGCGGACAAAGCCGGAAGAGGCCAGCTCCATATTGTAGTTGACGAACACATCGGCCAGCCCCGTCGTGCGCACCCTGGATTTGATCGTGTAGGTGTTGGGCTTCAGTTCCACATCGAAACTCGCCCGGCCGGTAGCTGGGATGATCAGGATCATTGCCCGCGCGTCCAGCTCATACACCATGCGCATGGGCTCTCCCGCCTTCACATTGGCCAGGAGATTGGTTTTCGGCGCGGCGGGGGCCGTATCGGCTGTTGAGAGGCCGGCAAGGGCAAATGTCGCAGCGGCGGCAAGGAGGAGGCGCTTCATGGGAGGGGTCGATCCTTCTGGTCGGGCGGGCGCAAACGCCTGCTTAGCGGGTATATATAGTCGCCTTGTCCCAACGCCGCCTGAACGAACCGGCCCCCAGGATGCCGCATTCTTCAGGCCTCGCCCACTGACATAAAGTGACAGAGCGTGACATGGGAGCGCAATTCTCCGCCCGCAAGCCTGATTGCGGCGGTTGACAGGGCGCCCCCGCAGACTGTAGACGCGCGCCTTCAGATCAAAGAACACCTCTTTTTCGGAGCGAGGCCCATGTCCCGCGAATGTGAACTCACTGGCACCAAGCCGATGGTTGGCCATATCGTCAGCCACTCGCAGATCAAGACCAAGCGTCGTTATCTGCCGAACCTCGTGCAGGTTACGCTGCACTCTGAAGCCCTGAACCAGGACTTCAAACTGCGCATCGCGGCCAAAGCCCTGCGCACGGTCGATAAGCTCGGCGGCCTCGACGCTTTCCTCGCCAAGGCGAAGGAAGACGGCCTCTCCGACAAGGCCCTCAAGATCAAGCGCGACATCGCGAAGAAAGCTGTCGCCTAAGCGGCCTCTTTCTCTGGCTCCCGCCGCAGACAAAAGTTCACGCCGGACCTCCCGCAGGTCCGGCGTTTTCGCTTGTTCGGAGTTGGCGCGCCCCCTCTCTCGGGACTGGCCAGAGCCCCGGAACCGGTTCATGACAGGGCGCAACAGAGGGAAGGGGAACCCCATGCGTCTCATCGCCATCGCCGCGCTGGCCATTGCCGCCCTGACGGCCTGCACAGACCCGGCGCCTGAGGCGCCGCCTGTCCCGGAAGGCAAGATCCGCGTCTTCACCGGCGGCACCATCTATACGGGCCTGGCTGACCCCGCCACGGTGGAGGCAGTCATCGTTGGCCCCGATGGCCGGATCATCGGCACCGCCCCGCCCCTGTCGCAGGACTGGAGCGAGGATGAGGTGGAGATCATAGACCTGGCCGGCGCGGTCATGTTCCCCGGCTTCACAGACGCCCACGCCCACCTGCAGGGCATTGGCGAGCGGGAGCTGATCCTCAACCTGGAAGGCACCGCCTCCATTGATGAACTCGTCACCCGCATCGAAGCCGAGCTGCAGGGCCTTGCCCCCGGCGCCATCCTGTTTGGCCGGGGCTGGATCGAAACTGGCTGGCCGGAAGGCCGCATGCCCTCGGCGGCGGATCTCGATGCCGTCAGCCCGGATAATCCCGTCATCCTGGTGCGTTCTGACGGGCATGCGCTGGTGGCCAATACGGCGGCGCTGAAAGCCGCCGGGATCTACGATATCGCGGCCGATCCGCCCGGCGGCCGCACGGAGCGCGACGGGAATTTCAAGGCCACCGGCATCGTCATCGACAATGCCATGATGCCCGTCCTCGCCCTGATCGAGAACCCGACCTATGACGATATGAGCAAAGCCCTCGAGGTTGGCGCGCAGACCTATGCCCGCCGGGGCTGGACCGGCATCCACAATATGAGCGCGGCCACCGATCATGCCCGCCTTCTGAAGGCGCTCGATGAGGAGGGCCGCCTGCCGCTGCGCGTCTATAACGCCTTTGACGAGCGCGGCTTCGATATTGCCAAACGCCGCGAATTTGAAACCGCCCGCATCACCAACCGCGCCGTGAAGCTCTATATGGACGGCGCCCTCGGCAGCAGGGGCGCCCTTCTGATTGCGCCCTATGCCGACCAGCCCGAAACCTCCGGTCTGGCCCTGCTGGAGCCCGAACAGCTGCACAATCTGATGATGGACGCTCAGAAAGAGGGCGTACAGTTGACAATCCATGCCATCGGGGATCTTGCCAACCGCCGTATCCTCGAGAAGTTCGAAGAGCTAGGCTATGGCGCAGACCTGCGCTGGCGCATCGAACACACCCAGATGCTGCACCCGGATGATATCGACCGCGTTGCCAGAAGCGGCCTCATCGCCTCCATGCAGCCCAGCCATGCCATCGGCGACCTGCATTTTGCCCCGGCCCGTGTGGGCATCGACCGCTTGCGCGGCGCCTATGCCTGGGCCAGCCTCCTGAGGGCAGGCGCGATGATTGCCGGGGGCTCCGACGCGCCGGTGGAAGTCGGCTCGCCAACAATCGAATTCTATGCCGCCGTGGCGCGCAAGGATCTGGCGGGTTTTTCCGGCGAGGGCTGGCATCCAGAAGAAGCGCTCACGCGCCAGCAGGCGCTTGCCCTCTTCACCACAGGCCCCGCCTATGCCGCCTTCCAGGAAAACGACCTCGGCACCATCGCAGCCGGGAAAATCGCCGATTTTACGGTGTTTGATGCTGATCTCATGACGATCCCCGAACAGCAGATCCTGAAAGCCCGGCCGGTGATGACTGTGGTGGGCGGAGAGGTGGTTTGGCAGGCGGAGTGGTAACGCTCCGCTTCCTCCCCGCATTGTGAAAGCGGGGAGGGGTGGACCTTCGCCCGCGCGCCCATACTTTCCGGAGACAGGAATAACGGAAGGAACACCCGCCATGCGCCTTGCCCTGACAGCGGCTCTTGCCCTCGGCCTCGCCGCCTGCAGCAACGCGGCCTTGCCGGCCAGCGCCAAAGCTGCCCCCATTGAGCGGCCCGAGGCCGCTGCGCATGAAGAGATCGCGATCTTCGCCGGAGGCTGCTTCTGGTGCATCGAGGCAGAGCTTGAAGAAGTGCCCGGCGTGCGCACCGTCCTCTCCGGCTATACCGGCGGCACCGCGCCAGACCCCACCTACCGCCATATGGGCGACCATGCCGAAGCCGTCGAAGTGATCTTTGACCCGGCCAAGGTCAGCTATGAGCAGCTTCTGGAAGTCTTCTGGTCGAACATCGACCCCACCGATGAAGGCGGCCAGTTCTACGACCGGGGCAGCCAGTATCGCACAGCCATCTTCGTGCTCGATGAGGCTCAGAAAGCGGCGGCCACACAGTCGCTCGAGGCCAATGCCAAACGCCTGAAACAGCCCATCGTCACGGCGGTCCTGCCCGCCACCGCCTTCTACCCGGCAGAAGAGTATCATCAGGACTATTACCTGAAGGAGCCCGAACGCTACGAGGCCTACAAGAAGGGCAGCCGGCGCGAGGAGACGCTGAAGAAGGTCTGGCAGGAATAGGCTGGCCGAGGCCGCGACAAGCCTGCCGGTTTCGCCTATACTTCCGCCTTCAGCAGCTCAAAGAAGCATGAGGGGGGCGTGATCATGATCCGCGCGAAGTATGGGTTCAGCAGCAGCGTTCTGGCGCTCGGGCTCCTTCTGGCAGCCTGCTCGGCGCCTGCGGACACCCCGCCCACCGGAACCCTGGATGCTGAGACCGCCGCGCCGGTGGCTGCTGATTACTCCGCGGTGGTCGCCAGCGCCGGCCGCCCCGAGGCGGACCGCGAAAACGACATCAACCGCCAGCCCACCGCCGTGCTCGCGCTGGTGGCGCCAAAGGCGGGCGACACGGTTCTCGAGATCGAGGCAGGCGGGGGCTATTTCACAGAGCTTCTTTCCCGCTCTGTCGGTCCGGAAGGCAAAGTCTACATGCAGAACCCGGCCGCCTTTGATGCGTTCCTCGGCGATTCCGTTCCCAAACGCCTTGAGGGCCGCCTCACCAACGTCACCTATGTGAAATCCGATTTCGACAGTTTCGGCCTGCCGGACGCTTCCGCCGATATCGTCACCTGGTTTCAGGGCCCTCACGAGCTCTGGTATCGCCCCGAAGGCGCCCCGGAAGGCTTTGGCGATCCGGAGGCGAGCTTTGCCGAGATTGCCCGCGTGCTGAAGCCGGGCGGAGTCTTTGTCGCCATCGACCATGTTGCCCCGGAAGGCGCCCCGCCCAGCACGGGCGGCGATACCCACCGCATCGACCCGGCGATCATCCGCCAGCTGGCAGAAGGCGCCGGTCTCACTTTCCGCGAGAGCGCTGATCTCCTGCGCAATCCGGAGGATGACGGCCTCACCAACGTCTTCGACCCCGCCATCCGCGGCAAGACCGACCAGGCCATCCTGATCTTCACCCGGCCTTGACCTCAAAGGTCTTTCTATTAATTTTGGATTGTAAAAAACACAATCTTAAGTAATGTTTGGGGGGATGCGACACTAGCCAAAGCTTGAAGAAGCGATGCAACCGAACAAAAGCAATCCCATGTCTTTGCTCGTTAAGGGCTGGATTTTTATTTCAACTATTCTTGCGATTCTCTCCCTGGCCAGCATTGCTGAAACCATTATTCGGTGGGTCGGTTTCATTAAGGAAATGGTGGACTCGTACCGCTCTATTCGGGATTTATTGTGGGGAAATTTGTTCCAGTTTTTTGATTTGGATTTGCCGCCCTGGGTATCTGATCACATGACTTTGAACGCGATCTTCAGCGTTGCATTGTTATGGGGTCTTTCGAGCGCAAATTCAGCTATCGGATCAGCGACACTCGGCTCGCTAATCCAGTACATAAAAACAAACATCCTTGACTACACGGTGGGGAAGGGTGTGCTGGCCAGAGTGCCCGCCAGTATCGAGCAAAAGGTATCTAACGCTGGCCTGACGCTTTCGGAGACCGAGAAGAGCTTTGTTGAAAGTCTTGGAAAGCGGATCATTACTTATCGCACCATAATGAGATCGGCCATCATGGCGCTCTTAGTGAGCGTAAGCGCATTGGCGTTTTCCTATCCGTTGGTGATTATTCTTCGTCTTGGCGATAAGTGGGATACCACTCTAAGCTGGTTTGAGTTTGGGCGCCGACGAAAAACAATCGAAAACCACGATTTAGAGATCACGAAGAAGCAGCTAGTTCTGGAAACATATGACTCGGCAGTTTCCTTTCAGCATTCTTTCGATTCCATGAGCAAACTTTTCCAGGCCCGGCTTCTTAAGGGGTTAGCCACTTATCTAATTTTTGTTGCTGCTTTGTTTCTCCTTTTGGTGCTCGTCAATCAAGTAGCTACGGCTGTAATGGACGCTCACGGATAAGCTCACCACTGAGCGCCATAAAACTTAGCTAGTTCATATCAGGATCATCCAAAGAGCCTTTCTAACGGAATGGGGGGGCAAGCTATATGCGAAATCTTCCATTTACGTTGCGTCGCACTAGGCGCGCGGCCATCCCGTGCTAGAACCCAGAGTCTGACCTGATTTCTCCCGCTGGCGAGCTGATACCCCATGACCGTTATGTCCGACACCGATGCCCTCGAAGGCCTGAAGCCGACCGAAAAAGTGAATGTCAAAAAGGTGTTCGGCCTCGACACCAACATGATCGTCCACGGCTTCAAGACGCGCACCGAATATGTGCCGGAGATCGACCCGTCCTACCGTTTCGATCCGCAGACGACGCTCGCCATCCTGGCCGGTTTCGAGCACAACCGCCGCGTCATGGTCCAGGGCTATCACGGCACGGGCAAGTCCACCCATATCGAGCAGGTCGCCGCCCGTCTCAACTGGCCGATGATCCGGGTAAACCTCGACAGCCATGTCAGCCGGATCGACATGGTCGGCAAGGACGCCATCGTCCTGAAGGATGGCGTTCAGGTCACCGAATTCCGCGAAGGCATCCTCCCCTGGGCGCTGCAACGCCCCGTCGCCATCGTGTTCGACGAGTATGACGCCGGCCGCCCGGACGTGATGTTCGTGATCCAGCGCGTGCTGGAAGCCAGCGGCAAGCTCACCCTGCTCGACCAGAACCGCGTGATCGCGCCCAACCCGTATTTTCGCCTCTTCGCGACGACCAACACCGTCGGCCTCGGCGATACGACCGGCCTCTATCACGGCACCCAGCAGCTCAACCAGGGCCAGATGGACCGGTGGAGCATCGTCACCACACTGAACTATCTCACCCATGACGCCGAAGTCGAAATCATCAAGGCGAAGGCCACGGGCGTGGACGAAGCCACCATCGCCAAGATGGTCACCCTGGCAGACCTGACGCGGAACGCCTTCATGGCCGGAGACCTCTCCACCGTGATGAGCCCGCGGACCGTCATCACCTGGGCGGAAAACTTCGCCATCTTCGGCGATCTCGGCCATGCCTTCCGCATGACCTTCCTCAACAAGTGCGACGAGCTGGAGCGTCCGCTGGTCGCGGAAATGTATCAGCGCTGCTTCGGCGTCGAACTGCCCGAAAGCCCGCTGATGGTGAAGGTGGCATAGGAAAGGCGCCGCCCGCGCGGTCAACGGATGGCAAAGGACACGACCCCTCAGGAACTTTTTAAGGCCGCGCTTGCCGCGACCACCAAGGCGATGAGCGGTGAGCGCGAGATCGAGGTCGGTTTCGGCCCCGATGTTGGCGATCAGGGCACGCGCCTGGTGCTGCGCCCGCCGCCGGTTGAGGTGTCGCCGGAACTGGCCGCCCGCATCCGGGGCGAGGCGGACGCGCTCGCCCTGCGCCGCGCCCATCATGACGCCGCCGCCCATATCGCCAACCGTCCGCAGGGGGATCTTCCCCGCCGGGTCTATGAAGCGGCTGAAACTGCCCGTATCGAAAGCCTCGGCGCCAATGCGATGGAAGGCACCGCCGGAAATCTCGAAGCCGTGCTCGATTTCCGCTGCCGGTCCACCAATTTCGGCCTCGGCTCGGAAGATCCCGAGGCTGTGCTTGCCCCGGCGCTGGAATTCCTGCTGCGCGAGAAGCTGACCGGCCGCCCGCTGCCCGAAAGCGCGCAGCGTGTCGCCGATGTCTGGCGCGAGAAGGTTGAGAAAAACGCCAGCGACGCGCTCGAAATGCTCACCGGCCAGCTCCACGACCAGGCGGGTTTTGCCCGCACCGTCCGCTCGATCATCCGGGATCTGACAGCGTCTGATCTGCCCGGCGATGAGGCCGAGGCCGAAGACGAAGCGCCCTCCGAGGAGCAGGAAGAACAGCAGAACCAGACCGGTGAGGACGACACCTCCACCGAAGAGGAAATGGGCGCCTCTGCCGAGCAGATGGAAGCGGGCGACACCGAAGACCTGGAAGGGGAGGAGGCCAACGTCTCCGTTGACCAGGACGCTGATCTGGATGCGGACGATACGCCGGACGAGGAAGACGAAGGCACCAAGCCGCTGCGCCCCAATTTCCAGGCGGGCGACGACAAGGACCGCTTCAACTATCAGATCTTCACCCGCGCCCATGATGAGGTCGCCAATGCGCCAGACCTGTGCGACGCCGAAGAGCTGACGCGCCTGCGCGCCTATCTCGACCACCAGCTTCAGGGCCTGCAGGGCGCGGTCGCCAAGCTTGCCAACAAGCTGCAGCGCCGCCTGATGGCCCAGCAGAACCGCACCTGGAGCTTTGATCTGGAAGAGGGCGTGCTGGACACCGCCCGCCTTACGCGCGTCATCACAGACCCCACCTCGCCGCTCTCCTTCAAGCAGGAAGACGATACCAAGTTCCGCGATACGGTCGTCACCCTGCTTCTGGATAATTCCGGTTCGATGCGCGGGCGGCCCATCATGGTGGCCGCTCTGTGCGCGGATATTCTCGCCCGCACGCTGGAGCGCTGCGCGGTGAAAACCGAAATCCTCGGCTTCACCACCAAGGCGTGGAAAGGCGGCCTCTCCCGCGAAGACTGGATGAAGGCGGGCAAGCCCCAGGCGCCCGGCCGCCTGAATGACATCCGCCACATCATCTACAAGCAGGCCGACGCGCCGTATCGCCGCGCGCGCCGCAATCTCGGCTTGATGATGCGCGAAGGTCTGCTCAAGGAGAATATCGACGGCGAAGCGCTGCTCTGGGCGCATGACCGCCTGCTCGGCCGGCCGGAGCAGCGCAAGATCCTGATGGTGATCTCAGACGGCGCCCCGGTCGACGATTCCACGCTGAACGTAAACGTCGGCAACTACCTCGAACGCCATCTGCGCCAGGTGATCGACGAGATCGAAAACCGCTCGCCGGTGGAACTGATCGCCATCGGCATTGGCCATGACGTGACCCGCTATTACAAGCGCGCGGTAACGATTGTGGACGCCGAACAGCTCGGCGGCGCGATGACCGAACAACTCGCCTCCCTCTTCGACGAGAACGAGCCCAACCCCAAAGCCATGGCCATCCCTCCGCTCACGGACCGCACCGTCCGCGGCGCCGTCAGCGGCGCCTCCGCCGGAGCACCCAGCTACGGCCGCAAAGTCAGCACGGGCAGGGACGTGAAGACGACCACGCTGCAGGATGTGAAGAAGAAGAGCTGAGCCTCTTCCGGCATGCCCCAGATCCCTCACCTCCCACGGCCTGCGGCCGCGGGCCCCTCCTCTCCCAGAGGGAGAGGGGTTTCACAGCGCCATCTCATGGTCCCGCAAGGCGGGATGCAACTCATCCCTCTCCCGCGTGCAGGAGAGGAGGGGCCCATTGCGAAGCAATGGGAGGTGAGGGCAGCAACATAAGTGGATAAGCGCCAGCCTATCCAACACTCCAGCGAACCCGGATGGTCGCCCCAGAACTGGCCAAGCAAGTCTCCTGGCCCCAGAAAGCTCAATCACCCCCCCCCGTGTCATCCCGGCCAAAGCGGCGCAGCCGCTGCAGAGCCGGGACCTTCTCACGGTTCTTGCGCCAGCCGCCAGAAGCTCCCGGATCACCGCTGCGCGCTGTCCGGGATGACACGGAGTTCTAACCCCTTATCCGCCCTGGTTCCCGCCGCCCCCATTCTCGGCGCCATGGACATCACCGCGCCCCGCCCGGAACTCTGGACCCGCATCGCCGCCCTGCTCGGCGCGCTGCGGACCCTGCTGCGTCAGGCGGTGCCGGAACACTTCGCCAGCATCGCCGCCGGGGCCCGCCTCCAGCTCATCACCGCCACCGCGCTCGTCCGCCGCTATATCCATGCGCTCGCCGGCGAAATTACCCTGCCTGAGCCGCGCCCCGTTGGCGTTTCTCGCAAGCTCTCCAACGAAACTCCAGGAAAAATCCAACGCCGCCGCGAGGCCCTCTTCTGCCTCATCGAGGAGACACGCCCCGCCCGCCACGCCGCAAAATCAGACGGGGCCGACACCCCCTTCGTGCAATGGGCGCTGATGATGGAGGCCGCCCGGCGCCTTGCGCTGGTGCTGAACCATCCGGAAAAACACGCCCTGCGTCTCGCCCGCATGCTCCGCAGGCGGAAAGGCCGTGTCCTGAAGGATCTGCCCGTCCCCGGCCACATCCTCCGCCGCCTCCCGCCCTGGATCGACGCGCTGCTCTGCCGCCTCGATGAGGCCGCGCGGCCAGAGTCCTGGGCGGGGATCACCGCCCAGGGCCCACCCGTTCTCTGCGGGTGAAACGGGCCTGCGCCTCCCCCGCTGATGCCGGGGGAGGATAGGGGCGCTGGCGTCAGTTCTTCCCGAACTTCCGGTCCCGCCCGGCCAGCAGGCGCAGACGCAGCGCGTTCAGCTTGATGAAGCCGGCGGCATCTTTCTGGTCATAGGCGCCGTGATCGTCCTCGAAGGTCACGATCTTCTCCGAGTACAGACTGTAGGGAGATGAGCGGCCGATCAGATAGGCGTTGCCCTTATAGAGCTTGATCGTCACTTCGCCGGTCACAAAGCGCTGCGAATGGTCGATGGCGGCCTGCAGCATCTCGCGCTCGGGGCTCCACCAGAAGCCGTTATAGATGAGCTCGGCATAGCGCGGCATCAGCTCGTCTTTCAGGTGCGCGGCGCCCCGGTCGAGCGTTGCCTGCTCAACGCCGCGATGGGCCACCAGCAGGATCGTGCCGCCCGGCGTCTCGTAAATGCCGCGCGATTTCATGCCGACGAAGCGGTTCTCCAGAAGGTCGAGCCGGCCAATGCCGTGCTTCTTGCCGTATTCGTTGAGCCTGGTCAGCAGCGTTGCCGGGGACAGCGCCTCGCCATTGATCGAAACGGCATCGCCCTTCTCAAAGCCGATGGTGATCACTTCGGCCTGGTCGGGCGCTTCTTCCGGGCTGATCGTCCGCATATGGACAAATTCGGGCGCCGGCTCGGCCGGGTTTTCCAGAACCTTGCCCTCGGAGGAGGAGTGGAGCAGGTTCGCATCCACCGAGAAAGGCGCGTCGCCGCGCTTGTCCTTGGCGATCTCGATGCCGTGTTCCTCGGCAAATTTCAGAAGGTCGGTCCGGCTCTTGAACGCCCAGTCGCGCCAGGGCGCGATCACCTTGATGTCCGGGTTGAGGCCATAATAGCCCAGCTCAAAGCGGACCTGATCATTCCCCTTGCCGGTGGCGCCATGGCAAACGGCGTCGGCGCCGACCATATCGGCAATCTCGATCTGGCGCTTGGCGATAAGCGGCCGGGCAATCGAGGTGCCCAGCAGGTAGACGCCCTCATAAACGGCGTTCGCCCGGAACATCGGGAAGACGAAATCGCGCACGAACTCTTCGCGCACATCCTCGATGAAGATGTTCTCCGGTTTCACCCCTGCGGCCAGCGCCTTCTTGCGCGCCGGCTCCAGCTCCTCACCCTGGCCAAGATCGGCGGTGAAGGTGACAACCTCGCAGCCGAACTCAACCTGCAGCCATTTCAGGATGATCGAAGTGTCGAGGCCGCCGGAATAGGCAAGAACAACCTTTTTCGGGGCAGAAGCAGCTTTGGACATGGGATTTACGTCGTCTTTCTGGGGCGCAAACGGGAAACTGTTGCCTTAAAGTCCCGCACCCGCCCTGACAAGGCGGCGGCTTACAGGGAATTTTATGGTTTCCGCCGCATAGGTTGGTTATAGTAAACGCTGGACAGGGCGCTTGTTAACCTTTTGCGCTCAGGAGGATGGGCTGATGCTGCAGGAGCCGCTGAAACCGACCGAGGCCGCCGATGCGCCTTTTCGTGCCCGCCTGCGCGCGCGCGATGGCCGCCGGCCGCAATCGACGCTGGCGATCCTGGCGGGGTATGAGCCCAAGGATGGCGAAACGGCTGAACTGGCCGCCATCGCGCCGCGCCGCCCGCGCCCTGTCGCGGTGACCGCCCCAGTGGCGCAGACCCGGCCTGAACCGCGCCGTGTTCCGCCGGCTGGCCGGCCGGAAGCCTGGGCCCCGCCCGCGCGGCCCGAGCCAGCGCCTCCCCGCCAGGAAATCCGCCGCCCGCCGCTGGTCATCGTGCCGCCGGCTGAAGAGACGGCAGAGCCCGCCACGGATGCAGGTAAAAAGGAAGAGCGCGCCGCCGGCCTCGGCTGGCTGAGCGAATATTCACAGCTCGCCTTTGCCGGTCTCGCTGTGCTCGGCCTGGCTGGCTTGTCGCTGCTGGCGATCGACCATTCGCTGAAGGGCAAGCCTGGCGCGCCGGAAGAGGGCGATGACGCCGCCCGCCGGTCTGCGGCTGATACCGGCCCGGCCGTATTGCCTGCCTCCGTCTCTGCCGTTGCGGTGCAGGAAGCGGCCACCCCGCTTGGCGCTGAGCCCCAGCCCTGGTTCGACTATCGCGGCGTTGCCGATTATCTGAAAACACGTGTCGATGCGTTTGAAGCCTCTGAGCGCGACGCCGCCCGCCGCCAGCAGGAAGAAGCCCAGCGCCTGGCTTCTGCCGCGATTGCGGACGCCGAAGCTGGCCGTCTGGCGGCTGCGGCTCAGGCTGAGGCCGACGCGCTGGCCGCCCGTGACGCTGCCATCGACGCAGAGCGCCAGCGCCTGGCACGCGAAGAGGCCGAGCGGATCGCAAATGAGGAAGCTGCCCGTCTGGCCGCCCAGGCAGAGGCAGATGCCGCCGCCAGGGCTGAGGCAGACCGTTTGGCAAAGCTGGAGGCTGAGCGAGCTGCTGCCGCGCTGGCCGAGCAGCGCCGCGTGGCTGAGCTGGAGGCCGAACGCGCCGCCGCTGCCGAGGCAAAGCGCCTCGCCGAAATCGAATCCCGCCGGGTGGCCGCTGAAGCGGAAGCCAAGCGCCTGGCCGAGTTGGAGGCGCAGCGCGCCGCCGCGCAGGCCGAACAACAGCGCCTTGCCGATCTGGCAGCAAGACGCGCGGCCGAAGAGGAAGCGCGCCGTCTGGCTGCGCTGGACGCCAAACGAACGGCTGCTGCTGCCGAGGCCCGCCGCCTGGCGGATCTGGAAGCCCAGCGTCTGGCAGATATCGAAGCCCAGAGGCTCGCGGCGCGCAAAGCCGAAGAGTCGGCCATCACGCTGGCCGCGGCCGTTGTCGCGCCGCCCGCACCGGCCGTTGTCAAACCGGTGGCGCCGCCCCGGCCGGCGTCGCTGAAACCGGACCGTGCCAGCATCCAGCCGCTGGCGACGCCGGAACCGGCGCCGATCACCCGCCAGGCGCCCGCAATCCTTACGGCGCGCGCCCCGGAAGTGCGGCCGTTCATTGCCGGCCCCGCAGACGCGCGGCGCGGCGCAGACGTATTCGTTGCCGAGCGCGTGGCGCTGACATCCGGAGAGACGATCAGTGTCGAGGCCATGTCCGGCCTTCAGGCGGAGTTTGTGCGCCTTGTCGCCGTCAGTCCGGACGGCGCCGCCCATCAGATGGCAGCGCCGGATGGGCGCCAGATCGAGATCACGTTTGAACGTACCCAGCTGGTAGAGGCTGGCGCCGCAAACGTGCGGACGATTGGTTACGCGGCCGATGACGCGGCGCCTGTGACGCGCGGCTATGCCGAGCAGCCGGTGGTGAATGTCTCGGTCATGTGCCGGGATGTGGCTTACGCCATTCCGGGCCAGGAACGCGGCCGCTTCTCTGCCTGCCGGGGCGCAGACGGACATTGGATGCTCGCCCGGACGGGTGATCCATCTGTTGGACAGGGCGCCTGACGGGGCGGTTGCCTGCCGGCGGAAAGCCTGCAAAAGCAGACATCATGCAGAATGTCCCGGTGTATAAATTGCTGACGGAAGAAGACTGGCGTGCCGCCGAAGCGGCCGGCCATACCGTCAGCGCGATCGATATTGCCGATGGCTATGTGCATCTTTCCACGCGCGCGCAGCTGCCGGAAACGGCCGCGCGGCATTTTTCAGGGAAGGGGCGGGTCAAGCTGCTGCAGTTTGACAGCGGGGCGCTTGCGCCGCTGCGCTGGGAGCCAAGCCGGGGCGGCGATCTCTTTCCGCATCTCTATGCGCCCCTTGAAATCGCGCGCGCGCAGGCGGCCTGGTGGCTTGAGCCCGGGCCGGACGGCGCGCCGCTTCTGCCGGAGGACATCTGAATGATTGCATCAGCCGGTGCCCGCATCGCCCGCATGTTGCCGCCGGAAACGGCGCATACGCTGACCCTCCGGATGCTGACATATGGCGCGGGCGTTCCCTTGCATGCGCCACAGCTTCCGGTCTCCACGCGGGTGGAGTTGCCGAAGTCTGGCCTACGGCTCTGCTCGCCGGTCGGGTTGGCGGCAGGCTTTGACAAGAATTGCGAAGTTCCCGAGGCGATGGCGAAGTTCGGCTTCGGTTTTGTCGAATGCGGAACGGTCACCCCAAAGCCCCAACCGGGAAATCCGAAGCCGCGGCTTTTCCGTCTCAGTGAAGACCGCGCCGTGATCAACCGGATGGGGTTCAACAATTTCGGACTCGATTATTTTGTCCGCCGGCTGGAGAAATACTCCCATGCCGTGCCGATTGGTGCCAATGTGGGTGCCAACAAGGACAGTGAAGACCGGATTGGCGACTATGTGGCCGGCATTGAGGCAGTTGCGCCGTATGCCGATTATATCACCATCAATATCTCCTCGCCCAACACGCCGGGCCTGCGCGGCCTGCAGGACCGCGCTTCTCTGATCCAGCTATTGACGCGGTGTGGCGCTGCGGACCGGAAGGAACTGCCGGTTTTCCTGAAGGTGGCGCCGGATCTGGATAGCGAGGCAATCGCCGATATCTGCAGCGTGCTGAACGCCGAAGGGGGCTGGCTTTCCGGCCTCATCATCTCCAACACCACCCTGGCACGGCCGCCGAGCCTGCGCAGTGAAGACAAGTCCGAAGCGGGCGGTCTTTCCGGCGCGCCCCTGCTTCAGCCGTCTACGGAAGTTTTGTTGAAGTTTGCCCGCAAGCTGGAAGGCGCGTTCGATCTGATTGGCGCGGGCGGTATTGCAACAGGGCGGGACGCCTATGCCAAGATCCGCGCCGGCGCGTCAGCGGTGCAGCTTTATTCCCTGATGGTGTATGATGGTCCCGGCATTGCGGCCCGCGTTGCGCGGGAGCTTTCCCATTGCCTGGCCGAAGATGGTTTCTCCGCCATTGCCGATGCTGTGGGGAAAGATCTCTAGCGTGCAGTTCTGCGCGGCTAACCAGCCCCCAACGTAGAGAGTGGTATGGGGGCTGTTCAATGTTTCCGTATAAAGACGGATCGCCGCAGGATTTTATCTTCCTGATGGCGCCATGAGTATACGGATCAGTTCAGGACAACCACCTGGCGGGCGACCGAACCCTTGTTGTCCAGAAGATTCTGCATCGCCCCGGTGATACCCTCAAGGCCGATGCGGTCGGAGATCAGGTCATCGAGGTGGAGCTTGCCCTGCTTGTAGAGGTCGATGAGGCGCGGGAAGTCCACCCGAAAGCGGTTGGACCCCATCACGGCGCCCTGAATGCGTTTCTCGGTGACGAGAAGCTCGATGCCGGGGATCTCGATGTTCACGCCGGGCGGGATCATGCCGATCACGGTGGCGACGCCGCGCGGGCGCAGCATGTGATAGGCCATCTCGGCGGTCTGCTTGGCGCCGACGCATTCGAAGGAATAGTGGACGCCGCCTTTGGTCAGCTCCTTCACTGCCTCGATGGCGTTGCCCTTGGAGGGGTTGACCACATCCGTTGCGCCAAAGCGCGTGGCGAGCTGGAGTTTCTGGTCCGACAGATCCACCGCGATGATGCGGCTGGCCCCGGCAATCGCGGCGCCGTTGATGGCGGCAAGGCCAACCCCGCCGCAACCGATCACGGCGACGGTCGAGCCCGGCTCCACCTGGGCCGAATGGAAGACCGAGCCCACCCCGGTGATCACGCCGCAGCCGATCAGGCAGGCGCGGTCCATCGGCATGTCCTTGTCGATGGCGCAAAGGGTGTTCTCATGCACCAGGATCTGTTCGGCAAAGGAGGAGAGGTTCAGGAACTGGCCGACCTTTTCCCCGCCGATGGAGAGGCGCGGATGTTCGGTGACGCTGCGCTGGAACAGCTCGCGGTTCACCGTGTGGCAGACGGACATATGCCCGGTGAGGCAATACTCGCAGGTGCCGCAGAAGGGCGAGAGAATCGAGATTACATGGTCGCCGGGTTTGACGGCCGTGACCATCGAGCCGACCTGTTCGACCACGCCGGCGCTTTCATGGCCGAGGATCACGGGTAGTTCGGCCGGGAAGGCGCCGTCCCAGAAGTGAACGTCAGAATGGCAAACGCCGATGGCCTTCAGCCGGACCAGCACTTCGCGCGGTCCCGGCTTGGAGATCGTCACGTCTTCAATCGACAATGGCGCTTTCGGCGCCCGCATCACGGCGGCTTTCATGGTCTGGTTTCCTCCCGGTCTTCTTGTTTGTGCCAAGTGTCGCGCAAGGCAGGCGTTTTGGCCAGAGTGACGCGAGGGGAGGGGATCAGCCCTCCATATTTGGCGGGCGCCCGCACGGCGCTGGCCCTGGCATATCTGGTACCCGTGCTGGCCAGCGGCGCCCTGCGCCCCGCTGGCCGCTGAGGGGCGGGTTGATCAACGGTCGAGACAATCGCGCAGTGTGCCAATCATCATCGCTTTTTGAGCGGCGTTTGCGCCATCCCACATTTCATCATGGCGCAGATTGTCCGCCTTCCGGATCAGCATGTTGAACTCGGTCTGCTCTGCAGCAGTGGGCAGCACGCCGGGCTCAGCAGGGAAATCCGAAGACCTAAGGGAACAGACGCGCGTCAGAGCGGTCCGGGGGAGGGCCATCCGCCGGTTGTCGAGGGTGAACACAGCGGCGGCGGCCTCCGGGTGTCGTTTCACCAGGAGCATGGCGATATCCCCGCCATTGGAATGTCCCACCAGGAGGATGGGCGTTTCACTTGCAACCCCCTCCTGCCGCAGAGCCTGTGCCACTTGAAGAATACCAGAGGCTCCACGTTCCCAGGCAGGCATACGGCCTGCTACGATGTCTCCATCGCGAGCAAGGGGAGGGTCGTCCGGCAGATCAAACTGCGGCGCGGCGACCACATATCCCATGCTGACCAACTCGCCCGTGAGGAATGAATAGTCAGTGCCCAGATTCCCATAGCCGTGTGCAAGGATGGCAAGAGGCTTCGGATCTCCGGCCCCGGTGCCAAACAGCACGGTGGGAATGAGCCGGTTATTGGTGGGATCGGTATAGTCGCGGGTAACTGGGTGGAGCGCTGGCGCCGCCCGTGCGCCGGTCTCACGGCTGGCGCAGGAGAGAAGGAGCAGGAGGATGGGCGCAAACAGAATAGCCAGAGACTGAGGAGACGGCATGGGGTTTCTGCTCGTTCTATTTGTCTTCTGCGGGCCGGATTTAGTCTGCGTCCGGCGCCGGGATCAGGCCGATGGCGCGGCCCATGATGTGGAAGAGTTCGTTCTGCTCGATCACGCCGGAGACAAGGTTTGCGCCGGGGCCCGAGGCAAAGGCGGCAACGTCTTCCCCGCCATGGGTTTCCGAATACAGCGGCACGAGGGATTGCTGGCGGAAGTCCGCGGCCATCGTGTCGACATTGGTGAGGTCATAGCGCTTGCAATCAAAGACCGGCTTGCCCTCGGCATCGGTGCCGGTTTCGCGGCAGGCGCCGGGGCCGTTGGCGTAGGAGAGGGTGGTGTAGGGCATCCCGTCTGCGCCGAGCGATCCGCCTTCGGCCGATGTGCCTGCGGTGACGAGCCCGAGGATCGGATTGCCGCGCTGGGGATAACCGTTGATCGTCAGGGTGTGGGAATGGTCAGCGGTGACGATGATCAGCGTGTCTTCGCGGCTGGTCATTTCCAGCGCGGCAGCGATGGCCGCATCAAAGGCGAGGGTATCTTCCAGCGCGCGGATGGCATTGCCCGCATGGTGGGCATGGTCGATGCGGCCGCCTTCCACCATCATCACGAAACCGTCCGGGTTCTGAGAAAGGCGGGTGATGGCGGCGCGGGTCATTTCCTCGAGCGAAGGCTCGCCGGCCTTGTCCTGCTCGCGGTCGAGTTCGTATTGCATGTGGGAGGGCTCGAAGAGGCCAAGCACTTTGACATTGGAGGTGAAGTCCGCCGCGTCAAAGCCGGCGCGGTCAACCATTGTCACGCGCGCGCCGCCTTTGGCGGCCCATTCTTCCATAAGGTTGCGGCCATCGGCGCGGTCGCCGGTCTGGTCGGTATATTCCGGGTCGGGCGTTTCCTTGGGCAGGAATTTGGAGCGGCCGCCGCCGAGGATCACGTCAAAGTCGCTGGCCGCGCCTTCGATCAACTGGCGGGCAATATCCTTGCAGGTGTCGGAAGACGCTCCGCGCATGTCGCTGTCGGCTTCCCAGTTGCGATGGGGCACCTTGGCATAGGCAGCGCCCGGCGTGGCGTGGGTGATGCGGGCGGTAGAGATGAGGCCGGTGGCCAGGCCTGAGCGCTGGGCGATCTCGAACAGCGTATCGGCTTCGGTGCCCGGCACGCTGGCGCAATTGCCATAGTTGGCGGCGCTGGAGACGCCCAGGAAGCCGGATTTGGTTTTCAGGCCGGAGCTCATCGCGGTGGCGGTCGCCGCCGAGTCCGCCACCTGATAGTCGTGGCTGTAGGTCTTGGAGAGCGCCGACCAGGGCAGGGTTTCCATCGCGAGGTGGAAGCTTTCCCCATCCACACCGGCAGACTGGCCGGCATAGATGCGCGCGGCCGTGATGGTGGAGATGCCCATGCCATCGCCAATGAAGAGAATCACATTCCTGGCCGGCTTGAGGCCGCGCTCGGCGATGCGGGTGTCAACGGTGGTGGCGGCGGATTTGTAATACCCGTCATCGGCCTGGATGGGCAGGATCGGCTTGTTTCCGGAAGAGGCGCGGGTGGACGGTGCGGCGCTGGTGGCGACCGCAGCAGCGCAGGCGGCGGCGAGGGCAAGTGTGGAGACAAGGGCAACAATGGCGAGGCGCATGAGCGGCTCCTTCAGGCGATGATCACATTCCTCGCGCTTAGCCCAAACATATGACAGTTGCGAGATGTTATGCCGGGCGCGGCGTTCTTTCGCGCTGCGCCAGCCAGACGGCGACGAGGATCGTGGCTGCGCCTGCCGCCTGCAGCGCTGTCAGCGGCTCATCAAACAGCCTCCAGGCGATCGCCGCGGCGACTACGGGCTGGGCCAGCACGAGGATTCCCGCAACGGCGGTATTGGTCCAGCCGAGCCCGGACACGATCAGGCCCTGACCCATGACATGTGCGACGAGGGCGAGGACCAGCGGCACGATGAAGCCATTTGCGGTCACCGGCAGCACCCGCTCGCCCGCCAGGTTCACAATCAGGAAGGCGACAACCGATTCCACCACGCTCAGCCAGAAGATGGCTTCGATGCCGCTGAGATTGCGGCGGCCAAGCTTGGAAAACATCATGTAGCCGGCGACGAAACAGGCTGCGCCGAGCGCAAAGAGATCGCCCTTGAGGCCGCCAGTGTGCAGCGCCTTGCCGCCAAGGGAGAGGGCCGCGGCTCCGGCAATGGCCAGCGCTGCGGCGACAAACCAGTGCATGCCGGGGCGCTCCTTCAGGAACAGCCAGGCAACCACCCCGACGCCAATATTGCCCAGATTGACGATGAAGGTGGCGTTGGAAACGCTCGTCATCGTCAGGGCCCAGTGCCACAGGGCGATGTCGATGGCGAAGAAGGTGCCCGCCAGCAGGATGAAGGTGTTCGGGGGCCGGGGCAGGCGGCGGTGGATCAGCAGCACCAGGGCGAACAGGATCGGCGTGGCAAAGATATAGCGCCACATGGCGATGGCCTGGGGGCCAAGCTCGTTGCCGAATTCCTGGATGCCGATGCGCAGGCCGATGGGCGCAAAGCCGATGGCAACGCCACCGCCAAGCACCATAAGCGGGCCAAGCCAGCTGCGCGCAGGGGGCAGGGAAACGGGAGTGGGCGCAGCGGCCAGAGGAGTTTGTGTCATGCGGGCGCTGTCATGGCCCGAATATCTTCCGGCGTCATCCCCTCGGCGCGGTACTCGGCCAGACTTTTATCAGCATTGCGCTTGGAAAGCTTCTTTCCGTCCGCGCCCAGAAGCAGCGGGTGGAAGCGGTAGACAGGCTGAGGCCAACCCATGAGGGCCTGAAGCAGGGCGTGAACGGCCGTTACTTCGCGCAGGTCCTCCCCCCGGATGACATGGCTGATGCCCTGCAGGGCGTCATCATGGCAGCAGGCGAGGTGGTAGCTGGCCGGGGTATCCTTGCGGGCGAGCACGACATCTCCGAAACGCGACGGGTCGGCGGGTACGTGCCTTATGCCCCCGGCGGTCTGTTCCCGGTAGGAGAGCGTCTCCCAGCGCGCGCCCAGGGCAGATCGCGCCGCTTCCAGAGACAGGCGCCAGGCGAAAGCCGCGTTGTGGGAGAGCCGTTCGGCCTCATCAAACGGCGAAAGCGGGCGGCTGACAAAGCCCGCCTCGTCCGGGTCTGCCCCGGCGGGCAGGCTGGCGGCAATTTCGCGCCGGGTGCGGAAGCAGCGATAGATGAGGCCGCGGGCCTGAAGTGTGTCCAGATCGGCACGGTAGCCGGAAAAATGATCCGATTGCCGCCGCACCGGCCCCTCCCAGTCAAGGCCCAGCCAGGAGAGGTCTTCCAGGATGCCAGCTTCGTATTCGGGCCGGCAGCGGGTTTGGTCAATGTCCTCAATTCTGAGATAAACCTTGCCGCCTGCCTCGGCTGCAGCAGCCCAGACATTGAAAGCCGACACGGCATGCCCAAGATGAAGGCGGCCAGTGGGCGAGGGGGCAAATCGCGTGATATAGTCGGGCATCGGCGGCTTGTAGCGGTGTTTCCCTGTTGCAAGAAACTGGCAGGAAACGTATCGCCTTGAACCAGATGAGGTAAACTCTGATGTCGATCTCAGCGTGGGCGAAATCTGCAGAAACCTGGCTCATGACGCATGTGCCGGGCGCCGACTGGTTAATGCTGTTTGGCGCGGCCATGGCCGTTGTAACTGCCTTGCTTGTGCTCGCCTGGGTATTGCGGCTGGCAAGCCGCGCCATCAACACACTCTCGAATGAGGGCAAGGCCCGCGCCGCGCGCCTCAGCAAGGCGCCGGGTTTCCGCATCCTGATTGCCCCGCCCGTCAAGGACCGCACGGCCGGCAAATGGTTGCAGGCGGCCCTGTCGCAATATCTGCCCACTTTCAGTTTTGGGGCGCCGTTCAGCCTGGTGGCGATGGGCCCGATCAAGGGCGGCCTTGAAAGCCGGTCGGTTGCCCGCGCCCGCAAGCGCATGGCCACCGCTGACGCTGACATGTTCCTCTGGGCCAGCCGCGCCGGGAATGGTGAGCGGGGGCTGGAACTGCATGGCCTCAGCCGTGGCGGCGGTCTCTCTCCGGCGGAAGCCCGCCTCTTTACCATAGCCCTTCCGGGCGCCCGCAAGGTTCGCGACGATGATCTCGCCCGCGCGGCCGCCTATCTGATTGCCAAGCAATTGCAGCCTGCGCTGAGTGATCCGCAGGCCTTCCGCGCCGAGAAGATCCGCCAGCTTGCGAATGATCTGGATAGCCTTCTTGGCGGCGAGCCGCCGATTTCGCCAACGCTGCGGGCCGAGATCGAGGCAGATTTCTGCGCCTCCGGTGTGCGCGTGGCCGAGGAGCTGGGCGATGTGACGGCCCTCGACAAGGTGATCGTCATGCGCCGCAAGCATCTGGAAGCGGCCAGCGAGACGGCCGATACCGGCCGGGTGATCCAGGCCCGGCTGGAACTGGGCCGCGCCCTGATCGTGCGGGCCGAGAAGCAGTTCGACCAGAACATCGTGCGCGAGGCGATCGCCCAGCTGTCTCAGGCGGTTGAGGGCCTGCGGGCCGATCCGATGATCCTGCGCGCTCAATCAGCGTCTGACGCCCTGTTCAAGGCCCAGTCGATGATCGAGTCGCGCAAGCGTTTCTCACTGAACTTCGGCTCCTGATCTGAAACTTCAAAGGTGCAGGGTCAGGCCCTCTGGGGCAGGGGACAGCTGACGCCAGTGCCGCCAATGCCGCAATAGCCGTTGGGGTTCTTCGCCAGATATTGCTGGTGATAGTCCTCGGCCAAATAGACAGTATCGAGCGGTTTGACCTCGCTGGTGACCTTTTCCCGGTGGCCCGCAACGGCGAGGGCTTTTTCATATTCGGCAATCATCTCCCTGGCGGTCGCCTCCTGCTCGGGGGAGAGGACGTAGATCGCCGAGCGGTATTGCGTGCCGATGTCATTGCCCTGACGCATGCCTTGGGTGGGGTCGTGGTTTTCCAGGAAGAGTTTGACGAGGGCGGCAAAGCTGACCTCTTTGGGGTCGAACTGCACCTCCACGATCTCGGTATGGCCGGTGCGGCCGGAGCAGACTTCTTCATAGGTGGGGTTGGGGGTGACGCCGCCCGCATAGCCCACACGGGTCAGCCATACGCCGGGGGTTTTCCAGAAGATTCGCTCGGCACCCCAGAAACAGCCCAGCCCGAAGATTGCCGTTTCAAAGCCTTCAGGCGGCGCAGCCGTCAGCGGGCGGCCGGAAACGAAATGCGTCTCTGCCGTGGGAATGGCGGCCGCGCGGCCCTTCAGGGCAGTTTCGGCGGTCGGCAGGTCGAGGTTTTTCTTCATGAAGAACATGGGCCGGGTTCCTTCTCTGGCCCCGGATATGGGGATTGATGCGTTTTCTGGCAATCACACGCTTGCGGGGCGGCGGGTCATCCGTTATCTGGCTCGCTTCCGTCTTACGGGCGGAATGGAGAGGTGGCCGAGTGGTCGAAGGCGCACGCCTGGAAAGTGTGTAGACGGCAACGTCTCCAGGGTTCGAATCCCTGTCTCTCCGCCAGCTATTTTCCCACCCGGAGCAGAGGTCAGCTTTTCAGCAAGAACCCCCGCGATGTGCGGGCTTTCGCAGCCGTGTCGCGTTGTTGATTACCGTTGAGAATTGACCCTGGGAGGGCACAAATTTCCACTGAGAAATGACCCATGTTTGAACCGGTCCCGAGCTTTGGCGAGCGGGGGACCATGGAGTGTTGGACATGGCATTATTGAGCGTTATCCGGCTGTGGTATCACCGCGACCAGATGTCGATCCGGGAGATTTCCCGGCGGACGGGCCTTTCAAGAAACACGCTACGCAAGTACCTGCGATCCGAAGTGGTCGAACCGCGTTTCCGGACGCCGGACCGGCCGAGCAAGCTAGATCCTTACGCGGACCGGCTGTCGGCTTGATTGAGGCGGGAGATGACACGGCGGCGTAAGCAGAAGCGCACGATCAAGCAGTTGCATGCCGATCTGGTGAGCCTTGGATATGACGGCTCGTATGGCCGTGTGGCGGCGTTTGCACGAGCCTGGCAAGACGAGTACCGCGTCCAGCAGCAGACGAGCGGACGCGGAACATTTGTGCCGCTCTCGTTCGCGCCGGGCGAGGCGTTCCAGTTCGACTGGAGCGAGGACTGGGCGATCATTGACGGTGTTTGCACCAAGCTTCAGGTCGCGCACTTCAAGCTCAGCTACAGCCGCGCCTTCTTCGTGCGCGCCTATATCCTTCAGACCCATGAGATGCTGTTCGACGCGCACAACCATGCGTTCCGTGTGCTGGGCGGCGCGCCGCGGCGCGGGATCTACGACAATATGCGTACGGCGATCGACAAGGTCGGACGCGGCAAGGTCCGGACCGTCAACGCGCGGTTTGCGGCGATGGTCAGCCATTACATGTTCGAGGCCGAGTTCTGCAATCCGGCGGCCGGTTGGGGCTCGCCTTGGTGCGCCAATGGTTCGAGCACCATTGGCGAGCGGCCAAGTCGAAAAGAACGTTCAGGATGCACGCCATCGACTCTGGCAGCCTATACCGCATGCGGAGAGTCTGGACGCCCTGAACCTCTGGCTTGAGGAGAGATGCCGTGCGCTGTGGCAGGACATCCCGCATGGCACCCAGCCCGGTTCTGTTGCTGATGCCTGGGCTGATGAAGCGGGCAGCCTGATGCCGGCGGGCCGGCCGTTCGATGGCTTCGTGGAGTATGGCAAGCGGGTCTCTCCCACCTGCCTCGTGCATCTGGAACGCAATCGCTACAGTGTCCCGGCGTCGTTCGCCAATCGTCCTGTGAGCCTGCGGGTCTATCCGGATCACTTCGTCGTCGCCGCCGAGGGCCAGGTCGTGTGCGAACACCGGCGCGTCATTGAGCGATCTCACGATGGTCCCGGGCGAACAATCTACGACTGGCGCCACTATCTTGCGGTGGTCCAGCGCAAGATAGTGGCGCTGCGCAATGGCGCGCCGTTCCTGGAGCTGCCAGACGACTTCCGGCGGCTTCAGCAGCAACTTCTGCGCACGCCGGGCGGTGACCGGGAAATGGTCGAGATCCTGGCGCTGGTGCTGCAGCACGACGAGGACGCGGTTCTGACGGCCGTGTCGATGGCGCTGGAAGCGGGCGTTGCGACCAAGACCCATATCCTGAATCTGCTGCACAGGCTGGTCGATGGCAAACCCATCAGTACACCGCCTGTGACGGCGCCGCAGGCGTTGCGCCTGGCCAGTGAGCCGCAGGCCAACGTTGATCGTTACGACACGCTGCGTGCGGCCGGGGAGACCCGTCATGCGTCATGATCCAGCCAGCGGCGCGATCGTCGTCATGTTGCGCGGTCTGAAGATGCACGGAATGGCGCAGGCCGTCAGTGATCTCATGGCTCAGGGCTCGCCCGCGTTCGAGTCCGCAATCCCGATGCTGTCCCAGCTCCTGAAAGCCGAAACAGCGGAGCGCGAGGTGCGGTCCGTGGCCTACCAGCTTAAGAGCGCCCGGTTCCCCGCTTACCGCGACCTTGCGGGCTTCGACTTTGCCAGCAGCGAGATCAATGAAGCCCTCGTCCGCCAGCTTCATCGGTGTGACTTTATCGATGTGGCCGACAATATCGTCCTGGTCGGCGGGCCGGGCACCGGCAAGACGCATATCGCAACGGCGCTCGGCGTGCATGCGATCGAGCACTATCGGCGCCGCGTCCGGTTCTTCTCAACCGTTGAACTGGTCAACGCGCTCGAACAGGAAAAGGCTCAAGGGAGAACCGGTCAGATCGCGAACCGCCTGATCCACTCTGATCTCGTGATCCTCGACGAGCTGGGCTACCTGCCGTTCAGCCCATCAGGCGGTGCGCTCCTGTTCCATCTGCTGAGCAAACTCTACGAGCGCACCAGCGTCGTCATCACGACCAATCTGAGCTTCAGCGAATGGGCCAGCGTGTTCGGCGATGCGAAAATGACAACCGCGCTGCTCGATCGCCTCACCCATCACTGCCACATCCTCGAAACCGGCAATGACAGCTTCCGGTTCAAGAACAGCTCGGCGCAGAAACCGAAATCGAAAAAGGAGAAGGCATCATCTTGACCCGGAAATGAAACCCGAAAGATAGTCAAAAGGCGGGTCACTTCTCGATGGAAATCCCGGGTCAGTTCTCAGCAGAAATCAACACAGAGGCGTTGCAACGTTCGCTCGGTACGAGCCGGGCGCGCATCAAAGTCGCGGCGGGCTGGAGCGGCGCCAACGAGCGGACAGTCAAGAATTGGTTTTCGGGAAAGTATGGGCCGAGCGGGGAGCATCTCGTCGGGCTGATGCGACACTCGGACGATGTGCTGCAGGCTGTTTTGGAGCTTTCGGGGCGAGAGGGACTTTCAAACGCAATCCGCATCAGGAGAGCGGAGCAGATTATCAGAGAACTGCTGACCATGCTCCATGACATATGAGTTGCTGCTGCTTTCCCTCATGTCGTACTCCGTTCACGCTGGGTTCGCTTAACACTTACTCGGCCGCGAACTCCGGAGACCGGTTTGTACTGGCCTGAGACTACCGCCCTCCACCTTCAGTCCGCGAGATAGCCCCGGAGAACGTTCTCGACCATTTGGTCCGACGCGAATTCAGCGCTCCATGGGCCAGATGGATCGAACCATACGGCCATCCAGTTTACAGCGCCGATGATGTGAAGATAGGCCAGCTTCGGATCGGTATCCTTTCGCAAGGACCCTTCGTCGATGCAGGCTTTCAGAATGCTGCGGAAGCGACGGTCAATTTCGTCGCGTTCTGCCTGAAGGAAATTTTCCTTGTCATTCTCAAGTACGATCCTGACGTCACGCCAGAGATATTGGTAGCCTCCGGACGTCGCCATCATGGCATAGCCCCTCAACACATATTTCAGCTTATCGAGGGCGGGGACATTTCGTGTTTCAGCTTCGTTAGTCGTTGCCAGTGCCCGGTCCATGCTCTGGCGGTAGCAGTCAACCAGCAACTGCTTCTTGTTCGACACATAATGATAGAGCGCGGTCTTGGTCACGCCGAGCTCGGAGGCGATGGCGGACAGGGATGTGCCTTCATAGCCTTTCTCGCTGAAGATCCTCGCCGCACAGCGCAGGATCTCGTTGCGTTTCATCTCCCACAATTCGGCTTGGGTAGGAAAGGCGCTGAGTTCGTTCATGACCGACACTTTTGTCAACATCGACCGAATGTCAATGGATTTGAACAAAGGGTCAATTGACAGACCAAATAGAAAATGTTCAGACCTTTTGGAATAGTGACCCCGTTCAAAGGTGCCGTTCCGGCATCGCCTCGAGAGGTCAACACCGGGAGGAAAATATGGTTCTTAAATCTCTGCTGTGTGGATGTGCGTGCGTGAGCGTGCTGGTTGTCGCAATGCCTGCGACAGCTCAGGAAGCTGGCGACAACGAAAAGAACGCGGTTTCGCGCGTTCTTCAGACCGTTACGGTCACGGCGACCAAAAAGGCGGATGCCGAGAACATTCAGGATGTGCCCCTATCCGTCACGGCCTTTAACTCGGACTCGATCGAAGCGTTGAAAGCACGCGACCTAACCAATCTATCTTACAGTATACCCAATGTCTCGATGGACGATGTCGGAACCACACGCGGGACAGCCAATTTCGCGATCCGCGGCCTAGGGATTAACTCCTCCATTCCGTCAATCGATCCTGCCGTCGGTGTTTTTGTGGATGGCGTTTATCTGGGCATCAACAACGGCGTTATCTTCGACCTGTTCGATATGGACAGTATCGAAGTCCTGAGGGGCCCCCAAGGACTCCTGTTCGGCCGGAACACGACGGGCGGCGCCGTCCTGATCAACACCGGCAATCCTCGGGACGAGTTCGGATACAAACTGAAAGCATCGGTCGAGACGCCTGTCGATGATGGTCGTGGCGGCCCGAACTCCACGGTGCAGGGAGTCGTCACCGGCCCAATCGTCGAAGGCAAGCTGAATGGCAAGCTCGGTGCCTATTACAACACCGACGACGGTTATTTTAAGAACCTCTACAATGGCGACAATCAAGGCGAAGCGCAGACGACGATCCTGCGAGGGGCCTTAGAATGGTTGCCTTCCGATCAGTTCACAATGATCGGCAAAGTCGAGTATTTCAACTCCCGCAGCGATGGCCCGGCCGCGCAGAATCGCGGCCTTTTTGAGCGCGACAGTTTTGATCTTGCACTTGATGCGCCTGGCTATTCGGATACGGAATCCTGGTTTGCGACGCTGCGCACCGATCTCGACGTCGATTTTGGCAACGGGACGATCACGAACATTCTGGGATACCGTGATTTTGTAAGCACAGCTCTGAGCGATATCGATTCACTGCCTTTCTTTGGCTTCCATGCGGGAGCGGCAACGAACCAGGATCAGATATCGAACGAGCTACGCTATTCGGGGACTTTCGGCCGCGCCGCTGTTACGACCGGCGTCTACTATTTCAATCAGGATGTTGCTTATGATGAGGTGCGT
Source organism: Hyphomonas sp. NPDC076881 (assembly GCF_050269995.1). NCBI lineage: Bacteria > Pseudomonadati > Pseudomonadota > Alphaproteobacteria > Hyphomonadales > Hyphomonadaceae > Hyphomonas > Hyphomonas sp. NPDC076881. The sequence goes on from NZ_JBNNJJ010000002.1 coordinate 205,695, forward strand.
GACCTTCCGCCGCTCAGCCCGCTCACATTCTATGGTGGTGGATCGCAAGACCATACCGTGTACGGTATTTTCGGGCAGATAGAATACGCCCTGACCGACAAGTTGACCGGCATTTTCGGCCTGCGCTATGCGAATGAAGAGAAAGACGTTGCCGTTACCTATATCCGTCCACGCCCAGAGTGTTCCGTTGTGGATGGAACCTGTCTGGCGACCGGAAAGAACCCTTATATTCCCACGGAGAATAATGGATTCACGGATTCCGACAGCTGGTCCAACTGGACCCCTAAAGTCGGTTTTCAGTACACGCCTGCTGATGCGACACAGATTTACGGGAATTATACGCGTGGCTTCCGTTCGGGCGGTTATAACTTCCGCATTACGGCACCAGCCGCGTTTGAGGTAATTTTTCCGTCAGACAAGCCGCGCTCCTTCGATCAGGAAACGGTCGACAGCTATGAAGTCGGCGTAAAGCATCAGACGCAGGATGGCCGGGCACAAATCAATGGGGCCCTGTTCTATACTTCGATCAAAGACATGCAGCGAGAGCTCAACCTCTCCGATCCGGCTGCCGGCGTGGTGCAGACTATTCTGAACACGGCCGATGCCGGGATCACTGGGCTGGAGATCGAGGGACGCTATGCTTTCACCGAGCATTTCCTTGTCACCGCCAACATCGGCCTGATCGATGCGCAATATGACAAGGTGAGGTTCGATATTTCGGGCGATGGTCAGGTGGATGCAGCAGACAAGGCCCTCGCCCTTCCGCGTGTGCCCGAAACGACATGGGGGATCGGCTTTATCTGGGATGTCGACCTGGGAGACAGGGGATCGCTGGTGAGCCGTGCCAACTTCCAGCATCGTGACGAGTTTGCATACTCCGACAACAATTTTGGATGGATCCAGGCTGCGGATATGGTGGATGCAAACATCACCTGGAACACGCCGTATGACGGTCTGTCGGTATCGCTCTATGGCAAAAATCTTCTTGATGAGGTGACTGCGGGTGGAGACACCCAAGTGCCCTTCGGTGGTCCGCTGAGCAATGGCGTCAATCAACCGTTTGGTGCTTATCCGGCTGCAGGTACGTTCTCGCCTTTGTCTAAGGGGCGCCGGATCGGTCTTGAAATTTCCTACGAGTATTAGTGCGGACAATGCAGAGAGATCGTGAACATGTTCAACCGTAAGTCAAACATGCCGGAAGCCGATGCCGCAAAGACGACAATGCAGGATTCCGGGGCGCCGGCCATCCGGCGTAAAGGACAACTGGAAGCGATCGACTGGATCGAGCGTCATGCCCTGATCTCGCCGGAAGCAATCGCGCAGATCGATCTCGCCAGTGGACGCCGTTATACGTATACGGAAATGAATGAAAGGGTGGGCCGCGTTGCGGCCCACCTTGCGAAACTCGGTTTAAAGCCCGGTGACAGGGTGGGGTATCTTGCGATGAACTCCACAGATGTGACCGAAATGATATTTGGGACATGGCGGCTTGGCGCTGTCAGTCTCGCACTCAATTATCGGCTGACGGCGCAGGAGCTGGCATTCATCATCGGTGATGCCGGCGCAGATGTGATTATTGCCGATCAGGAGTTCTCCGGTGTCGTCGAGGAGTTGCGTGAGATCACTGACGTATCACACTGGCTGATTACGGATGGTCTCGGCGGTGATACGCCCTATGAGCGGGCGCTTGCCGACGCCAGTCCACTTCTGAAGAAAGGGGTGCGCCAGTCTGTAAGCGATATGTGCATGTTGATGTACTCATCGGGGACGACGGGTCGGCCTAAGGGAGTCGTCATCACGCATGAAGTCATGCTGTTTGCTGCGATCAATGCAGGTATTGCCGCTGCACTGACGAGCCGGAGCACTTTTCTTGCGTCCATGCCGCTCTTTCACATCGGGGCGATCAATACATTCACATTCCCGGTAACATATGCGGGTGGCCTCAATATTATACAACGCACCTTCGATGCAGGCGAAACCCTACGTGTATTCAATGATCGCAATATTTCTGTAACGCATTTCCTTGGCGTGCCGGCTATTTTCAATGCGCTATTGGTGCATCCGCAAATGGAGACCACGGACTTTTCCCGGCTTGAACTTGCTGTAACCGGGGCGGAGACAGTGCCCGATCCTCTCGTGCTTGCCTGGTTCGAAAGAGGTGTGCGCCTCCAGGAAGGGTACGGCATGACCGAGGCGCCTTGCTGCTGCCTTCTTCCTAAAAGTGACGTTCCGAGAAAGATCGGTTCTGCAGGCAAGCCGACACTGCACACCGAAGTGCGTGTAATGCGAGTTGATGGTCAGCAGGCAGAGCCGGGAGAACTTGGCGAGCTCTGGTGGCGCGGCCCAAATGTGACGCCTGGTTATTGGAACCGTCCGGATGCAAATGAAGATGCGTTCGTCGATGGTTGGCTCAGGTCGGGAGACATAGGCAAGATCGATGAGGAGGGCTTCATTTATATCGAAGACCGCCTGAAGGACATGTATATTTCGGGAGGTGAAAATGTGTACCCGGCTGAAGTTGAGAATATTTTGTACGACATCGAGACGATTTCAGAGGTTGCCGTGATCGGTGTTCCAGACAGCAAATGGGGCGAGGTTGGGTGTGCCATCGTCGCGCTTAAATCACAAGAAACCCTGACGCTTGAGGAACTTCATGCATTTTGCCAGTCGAAATTGGCAAAGTACAAGATCCCCGCTCACCTGCTGACCGTCGAGGCGTTGCCGAGAAACGCTACCGGTAAGGTTCTGAAACCAGTCCTGCGCCAGACGGCATCCGACCTCATCGAGCCCAATTGATCTCCATGCCTTCCACTCTTAAAAAAATACTCATCGCCAACCGTGGCGAAATTGCCATCCGTATCGCGCGTACCGCGTCGGACCTCGGGATTGAGACCGTTGCGATCCATTCGCCAGATGACGCGCAATGCCTTCATGTTCGCCATGCTAGCGAAGCCGTCGAACTGAAAGGTACCGGCGTGCGGGCCTATCTCGACATCGACCAGATCGTCAGGATTGCACTGGAAACCGGTTGCGACGGGATACACCCCGGGTATGGCTTGCTCAGTGAGCGTACGGACTTCGTGTCGGCTTGCGAGGCCAGCGGCCTCGTATTCATCGGCCCCGGTGTTGGCACCATGTCGATGCAGGGCGACAAGGTTGCGGCGCGTGCCCTTGCCGTTCGATCGGGCGTGCCCATCATCAGTGGTATCGACGAGCTGAAATCCGCTGCTGCAGCAAAAAAATTCTTCCGGGCCGCGGGTGGCGGTCCAATCATGATCAAGTCCGTCAATGGTGGCGGCGGGCGCGGAATGCGCATTGTGCACGAGGAATCGGGCGTTGAAAGCGCATTCGCTCACTGCAAGGCTGAGGCACTCGCAGCATTCGGCGAGGACGCGCTTTATGCGGAACAATACCTGCCTTCGGTCCGGCACATCGAAGTCCAAATTCTCGGCGATGGCGACGATGTTATTCATCTTTGGGAACGTGATTGCTCGATCCAGCGTCGTAATCAGAAAATCATAGAGCTGGCTCCAGCGCCGCACCTGGATGAGGAAGTGCGCCAGAGCTTGCTGGCTGCGGCCGTGCGGATCGGTAAAGCGAGCGGCTACAAGGGACTCGGAACTGTCGAGTTCCTTGTGGATGTCGGCGCGCATGGGAATGAAGGCTACTACTTTATCGAGACCAACCCACGTATCCAGGTTGAGCATACGATCACCGAGGAAATTACCGGCCTCGATCTCGTCGAGTTGCAATTACGTATTGCTGGTGGCGAGACGCTGCGGGAACTGGGGCTCGATCAGGCGACCATCGGCTCGCCGGCAGGCTATGCCGTGCAATTGAGGATCAATGCTGAGACAGTTTCGGAGGCCGGCGATATTGTACCAACCGGCGGGGTTCTGTCGGTCTTTCAGCCTCCTGGCGGTCCTGGCGTCCGGGTCGACACCTACGGATATACGGGCTACCGGACAAACCCCAATTTCGACTCGCTGCTTGCAAAACTCATTGTTCACTCCAGGGGTGGGGAGCTGCGTCCCGTCCTTGAAAAGGCATGCCGCGCACTTGAAGAATTCCATGTCTCCGGTTTCGGAACGAACATCAGCCTTCTGAGCGGCTTGCTGGGCTCACCGGAAGTTCGCGAGTGGAGCTTTTCCATCCGCAGCATTGGCGAGCTAATACGTGAGTTGTCTTCTGACGGCGCCGTTCTGCGAAAACGATTCTTTGCTGACGTTGCGTCCTCTCAGGGTGAGGATCGTCACGAACAGGAGGATTTCCCGGAGGGGGCGGTTCCGATCCTGGCACCGATTCAGGCATTGGTCACATCCATAGCGGTTGCTGAAGGTGATACCTATGATGTCGGCGACGAATTGGCGGTCATTGAGGCGATGAAGATGCAGCACGAAGTGCGTGCCGCCACCGCCGGCCGAATTCTCCGTGTGCTGGTAAGTGCTGGCGAGGTCGTCGGGGCTCACCAGCCCGTTTTGCTAGTGGAAGAATGCGAAGGTACGGGTACAGGCGGAACTGAGAAGTCTGCGGTCGACCCAGATTATATTCGTCCCGATCTTTCGGCGTTGCGTGACCGCATCTCGCTGACACTGGATGAAGCTCGTCCTGAGGCTGTAGAGCGCCGTCGTTCACGCGGACAACGTACAGCACGGGAAAATGTTGCTGATCTTTGCGATCCCGGTTCCTTCGTTGAATATGGCCAGCTGGTTATCGCCGGTCAGCGGCGCAAACGTGGTGTTGACGATCTCGTCGGCAGCTCACCAGCTGATGGGATTGTGACGGGCATCGGCACCGTCAATGGCGATAAGTTCGGTGAGCGCGCTCGCGTCGCAGTGCTGGCCTACGACGCCACTGTCATGGCGGGAACGCAGGGCATCTTTGGCCACAAGAAATCTGACCGTCTCATCGAGGTCGCACACGAACAAGACCTTCCGGTAGTCTATTATACCGAAGGTGGCGGTGGACGTCCGAATGACGATGATTTTGCGCACATCGTCAGTAGCGCTCTTAACATTACGACATTCAACGAATTTGCAAAGCTACATGCACCGCGCATTGGCGTGAATTCGGGCTTCTGTTTCGCCGGCAATGCGGCGATCTACGGTACCTGCGACATCCGCATCGCAGCGCGCAATTCATGGATCGGCTTGGGTGGGCCAGCCATGGTGGAAGCGGGCGGCTTGGGGACTTTTAGTCCCAAAGAACTAGGTCCTGCGTCTGTCCAAGCGAAAAACGGACTGGTCGATGTCCTTGCCGATGATGAAGTAGACGCGACCCTGAAAGCTCGGCAGATTCTGTCTTATTTTCAAGGCGAACTTGACAGTGGGCGCGCAGGCGATCAGCGTCTTCTGCGTCATGCAATTCCCGAGAACCGTAAGCGTGTCTATGATATAAGGTCCGTAATTAGACTCATCGCAGATGAAGGGAGTTTCCTCGAAATCAGACGAGACTTTGCGGCCGGGCTCGTAGCGGGATTTCTGCGCGTGGGAGGGCGCGCCATGGGGCTGATCGCCAACAATCCAATGCATCTCGGTGGAGCCATCGATGCTCGCGCTTCAGAGAAGGGGGCGGACTTTTTCACCCTCTGTGGACGGTTTAATTTGCCTGTTCTATCACTCTGCGACACACCGGGCTTTATGGTCGGGCCCGAGAGTGAACGGGATGGGGGTGTTCGTCAGGCATGCCGGTTCATGGCCGCCGGGGCAAATATTCAGACCCCGATCTTCTTTGTTTGCTTGCGCAAGGGCTATGGTATCGGGTCACAGGCCATGGCAGGCGGGAGCTTCGCGGCACCATTGTTCTCGATTGCCTGGCCGACCGGCGAATTCGGTGCCATGGGCCTCGAGGGCAGCGTCGAGCTGGGCTACAAGAAAGAGCTCGATGCTGAACCAAACTTCGCCGCGCGTCAGATCCTAGTCGATAAGCTTGTGCAGAAGGCATACGAAGCCGGGAGCGCGCTGAACGTTGCGTCGCTTCTGGAAATCGATGCCGTTATTGACCCGAAAGACACACGCGACTGGATCCTGAAAGGATTACATTCTTCGGGTCGCTGATGGAGGCGGCCTCGCCGCGCAGGATATTGTCAAAGGAACCCCGGTTGAGGAGGGAGATAGCGAATGGCGAGAGCTTCTTATTGCCTGACGCCGGCTCGCCCGCGATTTCCGGAGACCGGTTCGAGTTTGTCTGACAGCACCGCCATATATTGAACGACACTGTTATATCGTTGTTATTTTTAGATAAAATGCTCCCCCGCGCTTTTGGAGTTACCGTCGCGTGTGACACATCGGAGGCCAGTGGATGGTGCAAGCGAAATGCTTAGGCTCGCCGTGACCGCAGCGCGCTGCGTAGACCCCAATGCACCCGGTGGGCAAAAGCAACTTGCACGATCACGCCCGGGCAGTTAACCTTACCTGTAGGGGAAAATCGATGGCGTTTCGATTGCTGGGTTTGCTTGCGCTTGTGTTTGGAATTTCGGCGCAAGCCGGAGTTGCTGAGCCGATGCGGCGCGCCTACGCCCCTGCCGACTGCCTTGAATACCTGAACGCTGCCAGCTCATCGGGGCTGATGGACTGGCGCGACATGGTTGAGGTTGAGCATTGCGACCGTATCAAACGCCTACAACGTATCAGCGAATTGACGCTCGGCGCCGAGCCGCAATTCTACGACGCCACGATCGCTGCTGACCGTCTGCCCCAGAATATCGGCGTACGCATCCCCTTGCTGCGCGTCGTGTTTCCCGAGCGCGTGTTTTTTGACACGGACTCCAGCAGGCTGCGCCCCGAAGCTTGGGGGGTCGCCCGCATCGTCGCCGAAAACCTTCAGCATGAGCTGCCGGATGTCGTCGTCTTCGTGGCCGGCCATGCTGATGAACGCGGCGAGAGCGCTTACAATCAGAACCTCTCGATTGACCGCGCCAACGCGCTCGCTGAAGCGATCCTCGGCTATGGTGTGAATGTTGCAAGCGTCTGGCGCATCGGTTTTGGGGAGGACATGCCGCTCGCTGCCGGCTCCAACGAGGTCGCCTGGGGACAGAACCGCCGCATCGAATTCCTATTCGCCGCCAAGCCTGAGCCTGTAGCCGTGTGGCTCGCCGACCAGCAGGTCGAAATGCTCTGTCAGGGCAAGACGGCCAAAGAAACAAGCAAATGCAAGAAGCAGCTCGACTTCAAGAAGGGCTACGAGGCCGTCGAAGTCGTAGTGGGTAAACAAACGGTCTTCCCGACAGACGACAAGAACGGTGTTGATGGCACAGCTGGTACCAAGACGGCAATTGATCCCGGAAAGGACAGCAGCGGCGTCGAAACCGGCAACACAAAAACCACGATCCAGATCAAGCCACAGCGCAAGATCTTCATTGATCCTGCCAACCGGCGGGTTGGCGAAATCGAATCCAACTGAATTCAGAATTGAAAAGCGGAGCATAGACGGTGGCGGAAATTAATCTTGATCCTGCAGTTCAGGCCTATGCCGAGTTGGATTTGCCTCAGCTGACACAGTCCCTCATGGACCGGGCCCAGCATGAAGGCGCTCTGCGTGAGATCGCGATCACGACAGAGGCCGACAGCGAAGCGCCGTCAGCGAACCTCACGCCGGCCATGCTCTCCTGGTACCAATCCCACATCGCTTCCCGCCGCTCCGCCGCGATTTCGGCCTGTGAAAACATTGCCAGCGACATCACTGTCGGCAAGGGAACACCCGGTATTGTCGAGCGTGTCAAACTTGACGAGGGCAAGCGCCATCGAGCCCGCCGGCAGGCTGAAATCCATTCCGCCTTCCGCTCCAAGCACGGACCCCTCATCAAAAGCCTTGATCAGGTCGAAACGGAACATGATCGTCTGCGCGTCCGCGAAGGCGGTCGTGATGCGAAAGTGCCCAACCACTACATCGAGTGGGGCCTCCTGCTGCCACTGATCATGATCCCGGAAGGTCTGCTGAACTTCGAGAGCTTCCGCCGCGCACCGATCATCCAGTCAGATTTCCAGGCTCTCGGCGTGACCATCATCGTCGGTATCGGTATCGCCATTGCGGCGCATCTGATCGGACGCTTCATCCGGCAGTTCAGCTTTTTTATGCGGTCTGACGATGAGCGCTCCAACCGCGCCGGCTGGCCCCTCTGGTCCATCGGCTCTGTCCTTCTCATGGTTGCGCTCGGCGTTGTCGCCTATGCCCGTTACCAATACCTCCTGCCGCTGGCCGAACAGGCGATCATCCTTGGCCGGTCGCCGCCGAACATTCTCGCGCAGACCGGCGGCCTCCTGGGGGGGAACATGGTTGTGTTCCTGATCGGTGTCGGCCTGACATTCCTGCTGCACGATCCCAACCCGGATTTCTCCGACAAGGCGCGTAGGCTGAAGAAGCTTCAGGACAAGTGGGACGCGCTGAACAAGCGCGAAGTGGTCGCCAAACTTGCTGATCTTGATCGCAGCAAGAAGGAAAAAGAGGAGGATGTCCAGCGCATCACATCGCAGATGTCCAACCTGCCCGGCCACGCCAACCTGCGGAGCAATATCAAGGCGATTGAAGGCAAGGACAGCGAAGTTGCAGGCGTCCTCAGTCAGTACAAGCAAGCCCTGATCGATACGATTGCAAAGCGCCAGCCTAACTTCGCGTTCGAGAAACGGCATTCTGTCGCCGGGGCGTCCATCGACTCCGAGAATGTCAAACTCTCAAGCTATGCTTCGATGAATCCTCAGCTTCTGTGGAGCGATAAATGATCCGGACACGGCAGATAATCCCAACCGCACTGGCAACCTGCCTCATCGCCTCCGCGTGCGGTGCGCCGTCAGCGCCTTCCGCCTCCGGTCTCTCGGCAGGTAGCGAACTCAGGGCCGAAACCTTCTGCGCCGTCGATGGTCTCGACCCGGCGCTGCGTCATACTTATGTGATGATCGACGAGAAAGTCCTGTCAAAGACCGAGACGCCGGCAGACTTCGTCGGTCTGAACGGGCGTATTCGCGACGTGGTGCTCACCTTCGCCGATCCCGACCGTGCGCTTTCCTCCGGCACCAGCGACTATCGCGAGCGCATTTCGATCCACATCCTGCCCACCGACGGCTCGGCCAGTTACAGGGTCTTCTCCGGTTGCATCCCCGGCCTCTCACCACAGGAACTGATTGACTCACGCAAACAGGGCTCGGCCGTGAATGACTTCTTCACCGGCGGTGTCCAGCAACAGATACGAAATGATTCAGAGGACTTCATAGCCAAGCTCGTCGGCTCATTGCAGAATGCTGCCCGCTCGGCAAAAGGTCCGGCCAGTCCGCAGACCGGCAAGGTCAACGAGATAAGCGCCTTCCAGAGCATCCGCGCCTCCGGCCGGGTCATTAATTCCGACCTGGGCGTGCCGCGTGTCGTCCTGGTCACGGACCTTTCCTCGACACAGCTCCCCGAAGCCGAAGGCCGAGACAAGCTGCGCGAAGCCGCGTTCGCGGCCGGAAGCGATGCGGCACTTGATTTCAGCCGCGCAGACGTCGTCGTGGTTCAGTCCAACGGGGGCAACGAGAACCAGCGCGAGTACATCGATGCCTTCCTGCTCGCCCAGCATGGCAAGCTGGTCTACTGGGGCAACGAACGTGTCGGCGCCTTGCCCACGGCACCGAGCCGTATCGCCCGCTATGTCGGCACAGCCTCCTATCCGAACGGCGAAGACACCGTGCAGATCCGCGTCGCAATGGACCGCAGCGGCCGGCTGGTGAATTCCTGGCTTATCCTGCGTGGCCGCCCCGACAAGTCGGTGCCGATGACAGGCAGCGCGCTGTGCGAGACGCCGCAGACCTGCGTCATCCGTAGCGATGAGGGCGGGTTCTCGCAATTCTGGTCTCTGTCTCCCGGCGGCGAGCCGGAATTTCATCCCGACATGCCTTTCTCGGGCTTGCGCGATTTCGAATTTACGGCGGGCCCCGACACACTTGAGGGCAAACTGTTTGATCCCTCGGTCGATCGCATCGGCCCGCCGGGATCGGAGATGGATTCCATCAAACTCGACGCCCGCCTGCAGGCGGACGCAAACTTCTGAAGAATGTCAACGCAAGAGGAGTGCAAGACATGAGACTGGGGATGGCACTGACATCTGTCGTAATGGCCGCAACGCTCACTGTGAGCGGATGCGCAACCATGAATTCGAACACGCCGCTGACGACAGAGCAGAAGATCGCAGGCTGTGTGGCAACCATTGCCGCCGGCGCGCTGATCGGTGCTGTGGTGGGCAACAATACAGGCAGTGGTGATGCTGGCCGCGGAGCCGCCTGGGGGGCTGCTGCAGGTGGCGCTACCTGTGCGGTCTGGCTCGCTTTCGAGAATGAAAAGGACAAGCGGCGTATGGCAGAAGCGCAGCTCGCCGCAATCCAGCAAAACCAAACCTATACCGACACCTGGATCGGCGATGACAATCGTCCGCGTACGGTCACTGTCGTTCCGTCCACCGAGACGTCCTATGTTCCGGCAGCCGCCTCCAGCGAGACGGGCGCACCGGCACCACGCATCTGCCGTCCGGTTTCCACGACCGCCACGGTTGCCGGCAACTCGGAGACGATGGAAGAGATCTGGTGCCGGAATGACGCCGGCGACTGGGCCAAGGCCAATGAAGTCATGGTTGTCGCCCAGATCTGATGTAGTTGCATGAAGAGGGTCTTCGCTGCTCTCTGCCTCGCGGCCTTGTGCGTGCCGGCCGCAGCAGCGAAGGCGCCTCCCATAGAATATAGGGGCGATACCGCAGAACCTTCTCCTCCGGCGCCCACGCAGCCCGGACCGGAGAAACTACCGCCGCCGCCCGTCCGCCCCCTGATGCCAGGCGAAGAATGCCCGCCGGACGGCGCGCCTATTGTGACCCGTCTGCATCGCGGCCATGAGTCCGCGCTTCGATACTGTGGCCAGATCAATGCGGCCGGTGTGCGCGCGGTCGAAGACCTGATCAGCGATACGGATATCGCGCTTGTCATCACGAGCTTCGGCGGAGAGCTTGATTCCCCGGTTCGCCTCGCCGAACTTGTTGCCGCACGTGGGCTGGACGTTGAGGTCGTTGGTCCGTGCTTTTCGGGTTGCGCCGCCTTCGTCTTCATCGCCGGCAACCGGCGAGTTGTGACCAGCGCGGGCATTCTGGGCTTTCACAATACCGCATCTTCCGCGGCCTTACTCGGCCTGCGATCACTGGACGATGACGCACCCTCCGGCTTCGCGCCCATTCTTGCCCGGGCCAGCCGCGAATGGCAGCTCTATCTCACTAAGGGTGTGGGCTTCAGCCTGCTCTACGAGCCTCAGGTCCGTATTGATACGATCTGCACTCGTCCCCGCGGCACGCATAGTGTCAGCGGCGAGCGGGTTATAGATATCCTATCCGCCCTCGATTTCTGGCTTCCCGCCCCCGGCACCCTAGGCGAAGCTGGAATAATTTTTGAAGGCAGTCTCCCCGCGACCGAACGCGACGCCGCCCACCGTTTCCAAGCCTACATGCCATCAAGCGTTCCGGTCCCTAAGTTTACTGCTGATAACAAGCGTCTCGCCCGCTCACCCGAGGCGCACTTGTACCCCATACCTGTCTGCCCTGAACCCCTAAGGAGCGGCAAGACACCGCCGGCGGCGGCGCAATCCTTTGATCCGGTCCCCGCACCACCGGACGAAGAACCCCGCAAATTACGGTCCCGCGAGGACGCGTCAGCCCCGTCAGACTAGCGGTAACAGCCCGCGTGGTATTGTTGTCAAAGGAACGGGGGTTGAGGAGGGGCATTTCGAGGCGTAGCCTTTGAAAATGGCCAGATCCTCTTTCCGCTACCTCGAGACCTCGCCCGAAGTCATCCAGCTTGCAGTGATGATGTACGTTCGATTTCCGCTTTCGCTGCGGAATGTCGAAGACCTGCTTCACGAGCGCGGGATCGACGTCTGCCACGAAAGTGTGCGCCTCTGGGTCGACAGGTTCGGAACATATTTCGCCCGGACGATCCGCAGGCGGAGATCTGAAGCCATGTGTCAGGTGCGGCAATGGCGGTGGCCTCTGGACGAGGTCTTCGTCAAAATCCGGGGCGAGACGCACTACCTGTGGCGCGCTGTGGACCATGAGGGCGAGGCGCTTGAAGCCTACGTTACAAAGAAGCGTGACAAGGTCGCGGCTCTGAAATTCCTAAGAAAAGCGATGAAGCGGTATGGAAATCCTGAAGCGATTGTTACTGACAAGCTACGATCCTATGGCGCTGCCATGAAGGAGATCGGCAACTCCGATCGTTAGGAGAAAGGCCGGCACCTGAACAACCGCGCCGAGAACTCACACCTTCCAATCCGACGACGCGAGCGCGCGATGTCGCGGTTCCGGCGAATGCGAAGTCTGCAGAAATTCGCCGCTGCTCATTCCTCCGCACACAATCACTTCAACCTCGAAAGGTACCTTTACTGCCGGAAAAACTTCAAGGCCCGCCGTGATGCCGCGCTGAGTGAATGCCGGAATCTCCTTGTTGCTTGACACCCGCTCGCGCGAATTCCGGAGACCGGTTCGAGTTTGTCTGACAGCACCGCCAGCTATTTGTGTCCGACCCGGAGACATCGGTAACAGACCGTTCCGGAGAGATAGGTTACACTCTCGCCCCGAACGGGTTGTCTACAGTTTGTAGTGTCCTTGCCTCGAGATCAACGTATCCGAGGTCGTATTGCATGAACGAGACGAGCCAGATGCCGTCCTCGACTTCTTTCAGGCCGACGCGCTGACCGGCGAGGACGGAGGAGATGTTGATCTTCTTCCGGTGCATGCAGAGGCGTCCGCAGGCAGTGATCATCGCATCGTGATCGTGGAATGGGTAGCCGATGTCAGGCGGGCCTTTAAAGGGGCGCGGCGACGGGGTTTAGACGCTCGCCGGTCAAGCCATGGCGAGCCCTTTATGGGGCCGTTCGGTGTTGAACTCCTGGATGAAGTGATCGAAGCGGTCCTGCTGCTGGAGATGATTGGCGGCGGCCGGCTTTGTCGTTTCATTCTTCAGGGTGAGATGCATGCGTTCGTGGCGGGCGCGCCCGCTTACCAGCGATTGCGTACTTCTTCGGCAAAGCCGGGCAGGGCGTCGATCCGCAGGACGGACCCATCGTCGAGGATGGCCTGGCCGGAGAACAGGCCGAACACCTGATCCTGAGCGGTCTTGAAGAGGCCGAGATCAGTGGTGTGATGGCGGTTGACGATGGGCTGGAAGTCCATCGTGAAGCGGCCATCATTGCTGGTGAAGGTCCAGGGCCCGGAGTCAGGCGCGCCGGGGGGCATGTGAAAGGTCACCTGGTCCAGCTTGTGGGCCACTCCGTCCACGAACAGCATATTCTCCGAAGCGGCCGAGGTGTCGCCGAAACCATAGCCGATATTGAAACCGACTGTGCGCCCGCCTGCGTTGCCGGAGGCTGAGCCCCAATACCAGGTATTGCTGTAGGTCCACACGCCGCGGCCCCAGTCGAGCAAGCCAAAGGCGGTTTCCGGTTCGAAGCGGTAGGCCTTGCCGCCGATTGTGATGTCGCCCGTGGCGGGCAGGCAGTTGATCTTCTGGTTATAATAGAAGGCTTTGGGCGCTTTGGGAAAAGGCGTGGCGATGACCATCCGGTCCATCGGGGGCTGGTCCAGCCAGAGCTCTCCCTTCAGGCTCGCGCCGCCGCCGAATTTCGGAGCGTCTACCGTTAGCCGCCGCCGGCCGGGTTCATGCCGGAAGGCGAGTTTGACGGCAGCGGTCTGCTGGAGAATGTCGCCTGCATCGGCGCTGGCCGGCATGCGCATGCGGCCCAGCGGCCAGGGGATCACGCCGGCTTCATTGACAGCCGTGCCCGCTTTCAGGTCCATCCAGGAAACGCCGAGGAAACCGAGATAGCCATTGTCGGCGACGGTCAGCGCAAGGCCGTAATCGGGGGTGAGGATGCAGTAATAGTCCCATTCCTTGATGCGCAGGCGGCTGGCCCGGATCGCGGCGCGGTCATAGCGGCGCACTTCGCTTGTGGCCCAGCCGCATTCGGCCAGATGGCCTCGCGCGTCCAGAAGCGGTCCTTCCTGCATCCTGTACTGCATGATCGATTTATCCCCCGGTCTTCCGCTGTGCGGATTGATTTTGCGGCTCTTCTTCTGAGCCGGCCCTGCGGCCAGGTCCAGATGAGAGCGCAGATTGCGTGCCGGTGCTGGAAAGAGATCTGTGTCAGGCAAGAGGGAGGCAGACGCGCCGTGTTGCGGTCTGCCTCCCCGTATTGGGGGGATCAGCGCGGTTTTGAGGGCTGATCCTTGGAGTCCTTGGAAGGTTCGTCCTGTTTGGGTTTGGATTGGCCCTTGGGGCCGGACTGTTCCTTCTGGTCGGGTCCCATCTTGGCCTTTTCCGGCTGGGGCTGGCCTTTCTGGGGCTTCGGCTGGGGTTTCTCCGGCTGAAGAAGGGGGGAGTAAACCCATTTCTCCGGCTTGCCGGGCGGGGAGATGCGGGCCCAGTCGCCGGTGACGGCATAAATCTGGACTTCGGCGCCGAGCGGCAGGACTTCGATAACCGAATTGCCGGTGCCGGGGCCACCGCGAACATTGACCTTTTCCGACTTGATGTAACGTGGCCCTTCGGGAGGCTGAGCGGGCTGGGCATGGGCAACGGCGCTGAAGGCGATGAGGGCGGCCAGGGTGCTGGCCGCGAGGCGGGCGCTGAGACGGCGTGTCAGCATGGGGATAACTCCTGTCAGTCTGGGCCGGGAATGTGGCCATGTGATCTGGCTTCCGTTGGGGATAAGGCCAGCAGGGAAAGGCCTAGGGGTGAGCCATGTCAGGGCTTTGCTGCGGGCTGACCAAGTGCAGCGCGCGCTGACATATCTCGGGCATAAGTAAGGCGGGGCGGCGTAGAGGCCCGTGGACGGGAGGCGCGCGCTGGCGTAACGGGCTCTTATGGTGACGGTGAAGATCTGCGGGCTTCGGGACCCGGATATGGTGGCGTTCGCGGCCCGCGAGGGGGCGGACTGGATCGGGTTCAACTTCGTGCCGCAAAGCCCGCGTTATGTGACGCCGGAGGCGGCAGCGACGCTGATGCTGCGGCTGGGGAGGGCGGTGCCGGTGGCGCTGATGGCGGATCCCGATGACGCGCTGGTGATGCAGATTGCCAAGCTGGGCTTCCCGATCCTGCAATTGCACGGGCAGGAAACGCCGGAGCGGGCAAAAGAGATCAAAAGCCTGACGGGACGGGACATCTGGAAGGCGTTCGGGGTGCGCGCGCGGTCAGATCTTGGACAGATCGGGACATTTCCGGACATTGACGGACTGCTTGTGGACGCCAAGGCGCCAGACGGGGCCGCTTTTGGCGGCGGCCATGGACAGGCGTTCGACTGGTCGATCCTCAAGGGCTGGACGGCGCCGAAGCCCTGGCTGCTGGCGGGCGGCCTGACGCCTGACAACGTTGCCGAAGCCATTCGGCAGACCGGGGCGCCGGGCGTTGATGTGTCCTCTGGTGTTGAACGTATCCGGGGGCTAAAGGACAGGGAACTCGTCCGCGCGTTCATCCGCGCGGCGAAGGGACTACCGGAACAGCCCTGAGCGCGTCCCATCGCGCAGCGGGGGACCAAAAGCGGAATGCCCTGAGCGCGATCCATCGCGCAGCGGGGATCAAAGGATAGAGTGATGGACCTGCGCAATACCTGGGATCAATGGCCGGATGCAAATGGCCGGTTTGGCGAGTTTGGCGGGCGGTATGTGGCCGAGACGCTGATGCCGCTGATCCTCGACCTGGAGCGGGAATATCGCGCGGCCAAGCAGGACCCGGCCTTCAAGGCAGAGATGGACGACCTGTGGACCCATTATGTGGGCCGCCCATCACCGCTCTACTTCGCGGAGCGCCTGACCGGGCATTTCGGCGGGGCGAAGATCTATTTCAAACGCGATGAGCTGAACCACACCGGGGCGCACAAGATCAATAACTGCCTGGGGCAGGTGTTGCTGGCGCGGCGGATGGGCAAGAAGCGGATCATTGCCGAGACGGGCGCGGGCCAGCACGGCGTGGCGACGGCGACCATCTGCGCCCGCTTTGGCCTCGACTGCGTGGTGTTCATGGGCGAGACGGACGTTGAGCGTCAGAAGCCCAACGTGTTCCGCATGCGCCTTCTGGGCGCGCAAATTGTTCCGGTGTCTTCCGGAACGGGCACCCTCAAGGACGCGATGAACGAAGCCCTGCGTGACTGGGTGACGAATGTGGACGACACCTTCTACTGCATCGGCACGGCCGCTGGTCCCCACCCCTATCCGGAGATGGTGCGCGACTTCCAGTCGATCATCGGCAAGGAAGCGCGCGCACAAATCCTGGAGCGGGAAGGGCGCCTGCCGGACGCCGTGATGGCGTGCATTGGGGGCGGGTCCAACGCCATTGGCCTGTTCCATCCCTTCATTGAGGATGAAGGCGTGCGCCTGATCGGCGTGGAAGCGGCTGGCCATGGCATCGAGACGGGCGAACACGCTGCGGCCCTCAATGGCGGCAAGCCGGGCATCCTGCATGGCAACCGCACTTACCTGCTGCAGACTGATGACGGCCAGATCATTGATGCGCATTCGATCTCTGCGGGCCTCGACTATCCCGGCATCGGGCCGGAGCATGCTTTCCTGCGCGATATGGGCCGGGCAGAATACCTGTCGTGCACGGATGATGAGGCGCTTGCCGCGTTCCAGCTCTGCACGCGGCTTGAGGGCATCATTCCGGCCCTGGAGCCCTCGCACGCGATTGCGCGCGTGGGCGAGGTGGCGAAAGAGCTGGGCAAGGATGGCCTCTTGATCCTCAATATGTGCGGGCGTGGCGACAAGGATGTGTTCTCCGTGGCGAAGGCGCTGGGGGTGGATGTATGAGCAAGCTGCTCCTTATCCGGATTACCTGTCCTTCCCGGCGTGTGGCGGAGGATATTGCCGATGCAGCGCTTGAGGCGCGCCTGGCGGCCTGCGCAAACCTGGAGGGGCCGGTTACGTCCTCCTATCGCTGGAAGGGCGTGATCGAGCAGTCTTTCGAATTCATCCTCTGGCTCAAGGCGCCAGAAGCCAATTGGGCGAAGATCGACGATATGGTCCAGCGCCTGCACCCCTATGATGTGCCGGCCATCGTGGCGATGCCGCTGTCACATGTAAGTTCCGCCTACGAAGCGTGGGCGATTGAGAATACGGAAAGCTGACCATGGGCCGGGAAAGAATTGAAGCCGCCTTCGCACGGGCGAAGGGCGAAAACCGCGCTGCGCTTGTCACCTATCTGATGGCGGGCGACCCGAGCCTTGAGGAGAGCTTCAAGGCGCTCTGCGCGCTGCGCGACAAGGGCGCCGATATCATCGAGCTGGGCGCGCCCTTCACTGATCCGATGGCGGATGGCCCCGCGATCCAGCGGGCCGGGCTGCGCGCCCTGGCGAATGGAACGAAGCTGACCGATGTGCTGGCGCTGGCTGCGCGCTTCCGGAAGGATGATCAGACGACCCCGCTGATCCTGATGGGCTATGCCAACCCGATCCATTCAATGGGCTATGAGGCTTTTGCCAAGGCGGCCGCAGAAGCCGGCATCGATGGCACGATCATTGTCGACCTGCCGCCGGAAGAGGATGCCAGCCTGCGGGAAATCTATGGACGCCTCGGCCTCTCGGTGATCCGCCTGGCGACGCCGACGACCGATGAGGGCCGCGCCGCGAAGGTGGCCGACGGTGCCTCGGGCTTCATTTACTTTGTTGCCGTCACCGGCGTGACCGGGGCTGGAAGCGCCGATCCTGCAGCGATTGCAGGGAAGGTGGCCATGGTGCGCCGGGTTTCCGGATTGCCGGTTTGTGTCGGCTTCGGTGTAAAAAATGGTGCGCAAGCCGCAGAAATGGCTAAGATCGCCGACGGGGTGGTGGTTGGTTCGGCTTTTGTGGAAAAGGCGCAGGATGCGCATGAAACTGGAAAGTTTGAGACGGCAGCGCCCGCAATGGGCGAGCTTGCCGGAGAACTGCGCCAAGCGCTCGCGAGCGTGGCCAAAGGCTGATACCGCCGGGAAATCGGGAGACATCTTCAGATGAACTGGATCAACAAGGTAACGCCGCCCGGCCTCAAGACGATGATGTCCAAGAAGGACACGCCGGACGATCTGTGGGTTAAATGTCCCGCATCGGGCGAGCTGATCTATCGCAGCGATCTTGAGCAGAGCTGGTATGTGACGCCGGCGGGCGCGCATCTGCGCATTTCGCCGCGCATGCGCTTCCGTATCCTGTTTGATGATGAGCGCTGGGAGCCGATCTCGCTGCCGCCTGTGCCGCTGGACCCGCTGAAATTCAAGGATGACAAGCCCTATCCCGCGCGCCTGAAGGCGGCCAAGGCCAAAGTCCAGAATCGAGACCTGAAGGAAACCGAAGAGGGCGGGGCGCCGCTGCTGCAGGAAGACTGCATGGTGGCCGCCTATGGCAAGATTGGCGGCGTGCCCGCGGTCGTGCTGGTGCAGGATTTTGACTTCATGGGCGGATCGCTCGGCATGGCGGCCGGTGAGGCCTTCATCACTGCGGCGCAGCTCGCCCTGGCGCGCAAGTCGGCCTTTGTCGTGTGTACCGCTTCGGGCGGGGCGCGGATGCAGGAAGGCACGCTGAGCCTGATGCAGATGCCGCGCACCACGCTGGCGATCAATGATCTGGCCGATGCGAAACTGCCCTATGTCGTGATCCTGACGGACCCGACTTCGGGCGGCGTGTCGGCCTCCTATGCGATGCTGGGCGATGTGCACATTGCCGAGCCGGGCGCGATGATTGCATTTTCCGGGCCGCGCGTGATTGAGCAGACGATCCGCGAGAGCCTGCCCAAGGGCTTCCAGCGGTCGGAGTTCCTGCGCGAAAAAGGCCAGGTGGATATCGTGGTCGACCGGCGCAAGCTGAAGGCGACTGTGGCGCGCGTGCTGGGCCATCTGCTGCCGATGTCGCGCCGCCGGGAGGATCGCTCGGCCCTGCAGCTGACACCGCCGCGCACGCATGCGGAAAAGCCGCCCGAGGCAAAGGGCAAAGCTGATTGAGCGGCAATTCGCCGGCCCTCGACGCGGCCCTGAAGCGGTTCGAAGGCCTTTATCCAGATGTTATCGAGCTCTCGCTCGGGCGCATTGAACGTGCGCTTGAGCGGCTGGGCCGTCCGCAGGACCGCCTGCCGCCGGTGATCCATGTGGCGGGCACGAACGGGAAGGGGTCCACCTGCGCCTTTATGCGCGCGATGGCGGAAGCCGCTGGCCTGAGCGTGCATGTGTTCACTTCGCCGCATCTGGTGCGGTTCAATGAGCGCATCCGGCTGGCGGGAAAGCTGGTTGAGGACGCGGCGCTGATCGGCTGGCTGGACCGGACCTATGCGGCGATCGAGGGCGGAGAGATCACGCATTTCGAGGCGACGACGGCGGCCGCGCTGCTCGCTTTTTCCGAAGTGCCGGCAGACCTGCTGATCCTGGAAGTAGGGCTGGGCGGGAAGTTTGACGCGACGAATGTGATCGGCGCGCCGGCGCTCTCGGTGATTACGCCGGTGGACTATGATCATGCCGCCTTCCTGGGAACCGACCTTGCCGGGATCGCGGGGGAGAAAGCGGGCATCATCAAGGCGGGCCGCCCGGCGCTGACGGCGATCCAGCAGGATGTGGCCGGCGCCGTGATTGCCGCGCGGGCCGCCGAAGTGGGCGCGCCGCTTTACCGGCTGCAGCCCTACTTTATTGACGCGATGCCGGAAGACATTGCGCTGACCGGGCCCCACCAGCGGGCCAATGCCGCGCTGGCGGCGATGGCGATGCAGCTTTTCGGGAATTCCACGCGGATCAGCCAGGCGGCGATCTTTGAGGGTGCGCGCAAGGCGGTTTGGCCCGCGCGGATGCAGCGGCTGAAGGATGGGCCGGTGACGGCGCTGGCCGGCGGGCGGCCCGTGTGGCTCGATGGCGGGCACAATCCGCATGCGGCGCGGGCGATTGCGGCTTATCTCTCCGCTCTGGGCGGCAAGACCGCGCTGGTGACGGCGATGCTGGCGAGCAAGGATTCGGCGGGATTTTTCGTGCCGTTTGCGCCGCTGGGGGTGGACGTTTTCACCTGCCCGAACGCGCCAGGGCACCAGGCCTCGCCGCCCGCCGAACTGGCGCAGGCCGCCTCAAAAGCGGGGCTGAAGGTGACTGCCTGCGCGAGCCTTGAAGACGCCCTGCGCGCCGCCGGCGCAAGCGGGGCAGACCGCGTGCTGATCTGCGGCTCGCTCTACCTGGCGGGCGAAGTGCTCGGCGCGAATGGGGAAGCGCCGGAGTAGGGCAGCTAACAGTGATAGCGACCATCAATGTGGTCATTAAAATATCGCCCGGCTGATGCTGCACTTATCAGACCGAGATAGATTTGCTCTGGCACGCCACAATAGTCGTAGGAACTTCCCGAGGTGAATGTAATTGTCATTCGCCTCAATTGAGCGTTGTAAGAGACGTGTCTTATGGCAGTGGAATTGAGGTAAGGCATCTAACTACGAGTTGGGCGTGTCGCGCCCATCTGGTTCCTTGGCGACGCCTTTGAATGGACCCTCGGAACTTTTCGTTTCCATAAAATGGCCTGTTCGCTCGTCGCGTTTTTGCCATTGTCCGTCTGGCCGTTGGTACTGTGTTCTTGCGGTGACGGCCCCTTTGCGATGCCCGCTTCCAGTATTCTTTGCCATGTTGGCCTCCATTTACGTAAGGGTAGGGTGGAATGATTCGCGCTCAAGTTCAACTCAGGCGACCAATGTCAATGAGTCATGACGACTCACCCCTATGCGGCCGCGCCAATTTGACCCTGACGTAAGCGTCAAGCCTTGCGCCGAGGGCGCCCTATATGTAGGGACAGCGCACTTTAAAGTGCCAAGAACCGTAGCCAACCTGGGAGCGCCCGCATGAAGGTCCTCGTGCCCGTCAAGCGCGTGATTGATTATAACGTGAAGGTCCGCGTGAAGCCGGACCAGACCGGGGTCGATCTCGCCAACGTCAAGATGTCCATGAACCCCTTCGACGAAATCTCCGTCGAGGAGGCTGTTCGCCTGAAAGAAGCAGGCGTTGCCACCGAGATCGTGGTTGTCTCCATCGGGCCCCAGCAGGCACAGGAAACGATCCGCACCGCCCTCGCCATGGGCGCTGACCGCGGCATCCTGATCAAGACCGACGCCACGGTTGAGCCGCTGGCCGTTGCCAAGCTGCTGGCCAAGGTCGCCGAAGAAGAAAAGCCTGACCTCGTTCTGGTCGGCAAGCAGGCGATCGACGACGATTCCAACCAGACCGGCCAGATGCTGGCCGCGCTGCTCGACTGGCCGCAGGGCACCTTCGCGTTCAAGGTCGAGAAAGACGGCGACGCGCTGAAAGTGACCCGCGAAGTCGATGGCGGCCTGCAGACCGTGAAACTCACCCTGCCGGCAGTTGTCACCGTTGACCTGCGCCTCAACGAGCCGCGCTATGCGTCGCTGCCCAACATCATGAAGGCGAAGAAGAAGCCGATCGACGAAAAAGCGCCGGACGCTTACGGCGTCGATATCTCGCCGCGCCTCACGGTTGTGAAAGTGTCCGAGCCGCCGGTGCGCAGCGCCGGTATCAAGGTTGAAGACGTCGCAACGCTGGTTTCGAAACTCAAGACTGCGGGAGCTGTGTAATGGCCGTCCTCGTAATTGCAGAACATAGCCATGGCGCGCTGTCCGACGCGACGCACAAGGTTGTCACCGCCGCTGCCAAGTTCGGCGGCGATGTGGACGTGCTGGTGGCCGGTGAAAACGCCGGCGCCGTTGCCCCGGAAGCCGCCAAGATTTCCGGCGTGCGCAAGGTGCTGAAAGCCGAAGGCGAGAGCCTGCGCAAGCAGACCGCCGAAGCGATGGAAGCCCTCGTTGTGCCGCTGATGGCGGGCTATGACGCCGTGTTCCTGGCCGCGACCACCACGGGCAAGAACGTCGCCCCGCGCATCGCCGCGAAACTCGACGTGATGCAGATCTCCGAGATCATCGGCATCGAAGACGCCTCGACCTTTGTGCGTCCGATCTATGCCGGTAACGCCATCCAGACCGTGAAATCGGCCGACGCCAAGAAAGTCATCACCGTGCGCGGCACAGCTTTCCCGGCGGCCGGCAATGATGGCTCGGCTTCGGTGGAAGACGTGGCCGCCCCGGCTGGCCCGTTCAAATCCGAGTTCGTCTCCGAAGAGATGGTCAAGTCGGATCGTCCGGAACTCGCCGGTGCCAAGCGCGTCGTCTCCGGTGGCCGCGCGCTCGGCTCGTCCGAGAAATTCCAGGAAGTCATCTTCCCGCTGGCCGACAAGCTGGGCGCCGCTGTTGGCGCTTCGCGCGCGGCTGTGGACGCGGGCTATGCGCCCAACGACTATCAGGTCGGCCAGACCGGCAAGATCGTTGCCCCGGAACTCTACATTGCCGTCGGTATCTCGGGCGCCATCCAGCACCTTGCTGGCATGAAGGACTCCAAGATCATCGTGGCGATCAACAAGGACGAAGAAGCCCCGATCTTCCAGGTGGCCGATTATGGCCTGGTGGGCGATCTCTTCACCCTCGTTCCGGAACTGACCAACGCGCTCTGATCCGGCCTCGAGCAGGCCCAGACAAATGCAAACGCCCCTGGCCTGATGGTCCGGGGCGTTTTCTTTGGGCAGGCGGCCATTGATCGTTCCAGAGTTCTGCCTCACTCTCCCGGTAATCTTGGAGGGCGCCTGATGATCCGGGAACTTGTTGGGAGGGATCTGGACCATGATCCGAGGTTTCGCTGGCGCGGCGGCCCGGTCACCCGGATCGAAAACCTGTCGGATATCGTTTTTGCGCTGGCCTTCGGGATGCTTGTGTCGACCGCAACCCGGCCGACGACCTTCTCCGAGGTTTCGGCGCATCTCCTGACGATCATCCCCGTTGCGGCGGGTTTTGCGTTACTCGTGCTGATCTGGAATGCCCATTTTACCTTTTTCCGGCGGTACGGGGTGGCAGATGGCAGGATCATCTTCTTGAATTGTGTTCTGCTTCTTCTGGTTCTGTTTGTTGCCTATCCTCTGCGGTTCGTCTTCGACAGCCTCTTCGGCTTCCTGCTGAGCCTGTCGGGCGACTGGAGCGCGCTTCAGGCCGCGGGAATAGGGTTTCACGAAGCGGGCCGCTTGATGTCCTACTTCGCGTTCGGATACGGGCTGATCTTCGTCATTATCAGCCTGATGTATTTCCATGCGCTCTCCCGCGCCCCTCAACTAGGCCTTTCGGAGCTGGAGAAGGTGATAACCCGGCAGTCGATCTGGCATTATGGATGTCAGGCGGGTGTGGCGGTTCTTACCGGAGCTGTCGCATGGCTGACCCCCGCGGGGCCGGCTGCTGGCTTCCTGTTCATGCTGATCGGCCCGCTGGTATTTCTGGTACAGAGCCGCATCAAAGTGCCAGCAGACGGGGCAGGGGAGCCCAATACCCCCTCCGCTCCGCCCGCCGAAGGCTGACCCTGTAGAGTTTGCGCGGAATGCCAAGTCTGCGTGCAGACTTTGACGCACTGCACAATGGGGTATAACCATTCGCAAAAATCAAAATCAGGGATGCAGCAGGATATGACAGAGATTCGGACAGTCGGCGTGATCGGCGCAGGCCAGATGGGCAACGGGATTGCCCATGTGAGCGCGCTTGCAGGCTATGATGTCGTGCTGAGCGATGTTTCCGAAACGGCGCTGAAAGCCGGGATGGAGACCATCGAGCGCAACATGTCGCGCCAGGTGGCGCGCGAGATGATCACCCTGGACCAGATGCAGACGGCGCTGAAACGCATTCGCCCGTCGGCTTCGGTGAAAGCCCATGAAGCCTCTGACCTGGTGATCGAGGCGGCCACCGAGAAGCGGGAAGTGAAGGAGCAGATCTTCCGCGCGCTCTGCGAGGTGGTGCCTGCCCATGCGCTACTGGCGACGAACACCTCCTCGATCTCCATCACCCGCCTGGCTTCCGTGACGGATCGCCCGGAGCGGTTCATCGGCCTGCACTTCATGAACCCCGTGCCGCTGATGAAGCTGGTCGAGGTGATCCGTGGCCTGAACACCGAGCAGAACACCTATGAAGCCGTGATCGGTTACACCAAGACCATCGGCAAGACGACGACCAATGCCGAAGACTATCCGGCCTTCATCGTGAACCGCATCCTGATGCCGATGATCAACGAGGCGGTCTATACGCTGTATGAAGGGGTGGGCTCGGTGGCGTCCATCGATACGGCGATGAAGCTGGGCGCCAACCATCCGATGGGCCCGCTGCAACTGGCGGACTTCATCGGCCTCGATACCTGCCTGTCGATCATGCAGGTGCTGCATGACGGGCTTGCCGATACGAAGTATCGCCCGTGCCCGCTGCTGGTGAAGTTCGTGGAAGCAGGCTGGCTTGGCAAGAAGTCCGGCAAAGGCTTCTATGACTATTCGGGCGATGCCCCGGTGCCCAGCCGGTAGATCTGGTTACCAGATTAACCGTTTTTGTTAGAGATCCCAGCTTTCCGGACAGGTTTCTAAACGTCCGGTTAACATCCTTTCGGCAGGCTCTGCTTCGGGTATTCCGGAGGCTGAGTTATGTTTGTCCGCACACGTATTGTGCCGATTGCCGGGGCGATGGTGTTCATCCTGATGGCGCTGCTCGGGGCGCGGTTTGCGTCCGAGAATGCGCAGGCCGCCACCGAGCTTGGCGGAACGGTCTATTGGTCGGATGGAGATTCCGGACGCCTTTCAGACGGCACGAAGTTCCGCCTGCACGGCGTGGACGCGCCGGAGACAGGTTCCATGAAACAGCGAGGTGGAGCGAAATGCGAAGCCGAGCGGGAGCTTGGCTACGATGCCAAGGCGGCGGCTGTGGAACTGACGCGCGGGCGGGCGGTGAGCGTCAGCCGGATCATGGGCCGGGACAGGTATGGGCGCAATGTGGTGACCCTTTCGCTGGACGGCGAAGACCTTGCCAGGCTGCTGGTGGCGAGCGGGACCCACAAAGCCTGGGATTATGATGGCGGCGCGCCCAAGCCCGACTGGTGTGGCGGGCGGGGTAGCGGCGCGGCTCCGTGAACTTTTCTCAAGGCACTTGTAAACACCGGGCCCGCGATTAGCCTCGCAGGCGGTTGCAAGGACGAGGCACCGAATGATTCAAGGTTTGCTGAGGCTGACGGCAGGGGCCGGGCTGGCATTGATGGTTGTGGCGTGTGACGAGCAACCGCCGCAAGGCAGGCCTGCGGCTTTCGATCCGATGGTGGCCAATCCGGCCACCCAAAAGGCGGTGAAGGCCGATGAGGCGGCAGGCTGGTCGCCGCCGCAGCAGGCCGCGTTCCTGGCGGGGCGCCTGATCGCCGCCGACAGGGTGTTCCGGGCCGGAGAGCGGGACGCAGCCAAGATGCAGCTTGGCGATCTCAGACAGCAGATGGCGGCGCTTGATTCCGGCGCGCTGCAGTCGCTGGGATTTGAGCCCGCACGGATCGAGGCAATCCAGGGCGCGCTGGATCTTGATCTGCCGGAGGAGGAAATCACGCCGCTGTTTGCCGGGGCAGAATCCAATCTTGCCGGCGTGATCGAGGTGTCTGGCGTGGCGCCGAAGGAGACCGTCACCTTTCTGATGCGGCTTTCTGCGGAGGCGTATGAGGCCGGTGTGAAATATGGTGAGATCATCGACCTGGAGGCCTATCAGGCCGCCTATGGCTATGCGCTGGCCGCGCGAGACCTGATCTCGCCGCTGGATGAGACGGTGTATGGCGATCTGCGGCTGGAGCTCGATATTCTGGTGCTGATGTGGCCCGCCGTTGGCCCGCTGCCCGGGCGCACGCCGCCGCCGGAGGTGCGGATGTCCGAGCAGTTTGCGCGGGTGAAAGTCGCCTTGGCGGTATTGCCCTAGCGGGCCGCGTTCCTGATGGCCGCATCGATGAACTGCACGGCTTCAGCCGATGCCCAGTCGGCATCGCCTGCCAGGCGGGCGATCTCGATCCCGTCGGGGCCGTAGAGGATCGTGGTGGGGAAGCCGCGAACGCCGGCGCCATAGATCACGTCGCCATTATCCATCGGGGCGTGCCGGAAGGCGATGTTGGCAGCGCCAAGCTCTGTCAGGCGGCGCTTGGCATACTCGGCGTCTTCGGGAGAATCGACACTGAGCGCGACGACTTCGAACGTGTCACCGGCGCGGGCGGTCTGCAGCGCGCCGAGGGCGGGCATCTCCTTCTCGCAGGGCGGGCACCAGGTGGCCCAGTAATTGACCAGGATGGTCTTGCCCTTGAAGATTTCGAGCGTCTGTTGCGTATTGTCGGTATCGGTGAAGGTGCCGGCAGGGATTGGCTGGCCCGCGCTGCCGAAATCCAGCTTCGCCATCTCGCCTTTGGCGAAGCCCTGATAGGGGTTTCCGGCAGGCTTTCCTGTCGCAGCGCTCATCAGCACGTAGACAATCGCTGCAAGGCCGACCAAGAAGAGGCCGATATAGGCGTAGCGGGTCATGGGATGGGCCCCTCACTGGCGTCAGTTACAGATACGAGGATATGGCAATGGCGGATGACAAAGGCCAGATGATGTGGGGCGGGCGATTTGCCGCGACACCTTCGGCCATCATGGAAGAGATCAACGCCTCGCTGGATATCGACCGGCGGATGGCGGAAGAGGATGTGGCGGGCAGCCGCGCGCATGCCGACATGCTGGCCGAAATGGGCATCCTGAGCGTTGCCGACAATGAGGCGATCCAGGCGGGGCTGGATCAGGTGTTGGAAGAGATGCGGGCAGGGACGTTCCCCTTCCGGCGCGAGCTGGAAGACATTCACATGAATGTCGAAGCGCGCCTCAAGGAGCTGATCGGCGAGCCGGCCGGGCGGTTGCATACCGCGCGCTCCCGCAATGATCAGGTGATCACCGACTTCCGCCTGTGGACGCGCCGGGCGCTGGACGAGACGGGGCAGCTGGTGGCGGGGCTTCAGGCGGCGCTGGTGCGCCGGGCGGATGAGAACACCGCCACGGTCATGCCCGGCTTCACCCATCTGCAGACGGCCCAGCCGGTGACGCTCGGCCACCACCTGTTGGCTTATGTCGAGATGCTGGAGCGGGACCGGTCGCGGCTGCATGATTGCGCGGTGCGCCTCAACGAATGCCCGTTGGGGGCGGCGGCGCTGGCCGGGACGGGGTTTCCGATTGACCGGGACATGACGGCCGAGGCGCTGGGCTTTGCCCGGCCGATGGCCAACTCGCTGGACGCCGTTTCGGCGCGCGATTTCGCGCTGGAGGCCCTTGCGAGCCTGTCGATCGCGGCAACCCATCTCTCGCGCCTGGCCGAGGAAATTGTGCTCTGGACCAGCCCGCAATTCGGCTTTGCGCGCCTCAGCGACCAGTGGTCGACGGGCTCTTCGATCATGCCGCAGAAGCGCAATCCCGACGCGGCCGAACTGATCCGGGCAAAAGCCTCGCTGATCACCGGCCAGTATGCGGCGCTGCAGGGTGCCATCAAGGCGCTGCCGCTGGCCTATGCCAAGGATCTGCAGGACGACAAACGCCTCACTTTCGACGCCTTTGACACGTTCAATCTGTGCATCCGGGCAATGACCGGCATGATCGAAACCATCAGCTTCAAACCCGATGTGATGCGGGCGGCGGCGGCGAAGGGCTTTTCTACGGCGACGGACCTGGCCGACTGGCTGGTGCGGGAACTCGGGATGCCGTTCCGCGACGCGCACCATGTCACCGGCCGTATCGTGGCGCGGGCCGAGGCAGAGGGGGTTGATCTTGCCGACCTGCCCCTGAAGGAGATGCAGGCGGTGCATGGTGCCATCACGCAGGAAATCTTCAGCGTGCTCAGCGTGGAAGCGTCAGCTGCTTCGCGTACCTCATATGGCGCCACAAGCCCTGTTCGCGTGGCCGAACAGGTGGCACAGTGGAAACAGAGACTTCGAGTGGAGTAGTCCCATGAAACGTATTCTTGCCCTCGCGGCGATTGCCCTTCTCACGGCCAGCCTGTCGGCCTGCGGCTTGCAGGGCCCGCTTCAGCGGCCCGGCCCGCTGATTGGAAATCCTTCCAGCGATATGGACCCCGCCACGCTTCCCGATGGGGAAACGCGCGACCTGCCGCAGCTGCCCGACCGCCCTTCGCAGCAACAGACGCCTGAAGCAGAGGATGAACTCCTCGGCGGGCCGGGAGGCGGCTGATGAAGACCAGAGCATTCCTGCTGGCGGCAATCGCCGGCGCGTTCCTGACGGCCTGCCAGACCGCGCCTGCCGCGCCTGAGCCCGAACCGGTTGCCGAGGAACTGCCGGTGGTCGATGTGCCGCCACCGCCATCGCCAGACGAGCCCCGCGTGAACGAGTGGGGCGGCGAAGTTCCCGAGAACAAGCCTGCCGGGGATGTCGACGAAGGCGGACTTGGCGACCTCTCCTGACCTGGAGCCTATATGCATCATTTCAATTATGCCGGAGGCCGCCTCCACTGTGAGGGCGTCGATCTTGGCCGCATTGCGGACGAGGTGGGCACACCGGTTTATGTCTACTCAAATGCCACGCTGGAGCGCCATGCGCGGGTGATCGCCGAGGCGTTCAGCGGTCAGAAAGTGCTGATTGCCTATTCGGTGAAGGCCAATGGCAACCTGGCCGTTCTGGCAACGCTGGCGGCGGAAGGCTGCGGGGCCGATGTGGTCAGCGGCGGCGAGATGCAGCGGGCGATGAAGGCGGGCATTCCGGCCGCGCGCATCGTCTTCTCCGGCGTCGGCAAGACGGCGGCTGAGATGAAGCTGGCGCTCGAAGCGGGCATTCACCAGTTCAATGTCGAGAGCGCGGGTGAACTTCGCCTCCTGTCGAAGGTGGCGAGTGATCTGGGGCGCACGGCCCCGATTGCGCTGCGCGTGAACCCTGATGTGGCGGCTGGCGGGCATCCGAATATTTCGACGGGCAAATCCGGCGATAAGTTCGGTGTGCCCTGGGGCGAGGCCGAAGCGCTTTATGCTGAAGCGGGCAAGCTGCCGGGCATTCGTGTGGTCGGGGTTGACGTGCACATCGGCAGCCAGATCGGCGAGCTTGGCCCGATGCGGGCAGCGTTCGAGAAAGTTGTTGGCCTCGCCCTGCGCCTGCGGGAGCAGGGGCATGACATCGCCCGCATTGATGTGGGCGGCGGGCTGGGCATCCCTTACCGCGAAACCGACGCGCCGGCGGCGCCGTCGGCCTATGCGGCGATGATTTCAGACGTCACGGCAGGCCATGGTTTTGAGGTGATCCTGGAGCCGGGCCGGGTGATTGCCGGGAATGCGGGCGTGCTGCTGACCACCGCCCTCTATGAAAAGCAGGCCCCGGACCGGACTTTCCTGATCATTGATGCGGGTATGAACGACCTGATCCGGCCGGCGCTCTACGGGGCGCATCACGACATCCGCCCCCTGGCCGAACCTGCACCAGGGACTGCGGAAACGACCTATGACGTGGTGGGGCCGATCTGCGAGTCGACCGACAAATTTGCCACTGCCCGCAACCTGCCGGAGGTGGCGCCAGGCGAGCGGCTGGCGTTCATGTCTGCAGGCGCCTATGGCGCTGTGCTCTCTTCGGCCTACAATGCCCGTCCATTGGTTCCGGAAGTTCTGGTCAGTGGCGATCACTATAGCGTGGTGCGCCGGCGGCCGGATTTCGACGAAATGACGATGCTGGAAGAGGTGCCCGATTGGATCAAGGCGAAGGCCTGAACACGCTGGGGAAGAAGCTGGCGGCGACGCGCCGCCGGCTGACGCTTCTGGCGCTGGGCCGCGCCTGGTGGCCAGCCTTTGTCTTTATTGCCGGCTTTCTGGCCATCGCGCTGGCGGGCGGCTTTGACCAGCTGAGCAGTTTTCTGGCGGCGGTGATCCTGCCGCTTCTGATCCTTGCCGGCATTGGTCTTTGCTGGATGTCCTGGCGGCGGTATCGGCGGCCGGCTGAGGCCGAGGTGATCCGCGCGCTCGACGGGCAGTCTGAGTTGCGGCCCGTTTCCTCGCTGACCGACCGGCCAGCTGACCCATCTGCGGGGCCGGCAAGCCTCTGGCGGGCGCACCGGGCGCGGCTGGTTGCGGAAATCGGAAATCTTCGTCTGCCGCGTCTGGCGGCGGAATGGGCGGCGCTCGATCCTTACCGCGTGCGCTATATCGTGCCGGTGGTTGTGGTGGCCTTGGCACTGGTTGCGGGACCGGCGGCGCCGGGGCGGATTTCACGGGCGCTGAGCCCGGATCTTGGCGCGCTGGCGGGCGCCGACAAAATGGTTGTAGAAGCCTGGGTGACGCCGCCCGAACATACAGGCCGGGCGCCGGTCTTCCTGCAGGCGGGCATGAAGGATGTGCGCGTGCCGGTCGGCTCTGAAATTACGCTGCGCACGCAGGCGCCCTCGGCGCCGAAACTCATTCTGCGCGGCGACAAGCGCAAGACGATGCGTTTTGCCCAGACGCCGGAGGGCGCTTTCGAGGCCCGCGCCCGGATAGAAGGTGACACGCGCCTGACTGTGAACTGGTGGGGCGAGCGGGCACGGTGGAATTTCATTGTGCTGCCCGATGAAGTTCCGCTGATCGCTTTCGACAGCCCGCCTGCACCCGGCCAGAGGGATCAGGTGGAGTTCAAATGGAAGGCGGGCGATGATTATGGCGTGACCGCTGTGGAACTGGCGATCCGCTTGCGCGTGCCGCACCCGGCTGCTCCGGAGGCGGAGGACCGTGTGCCCGTGCCGATGCCGGGCGCGCCGGGCGCCAGGGAGCTGTCGGCTACCGCGCAGCTGGATCTTACCCGTCACCGCTGGGCGGGCCTGCCGGTGGATGTGCGGCTGGTTGCCAGGGATGGGGCGGGGCAGGAGGGTTTCAGCGAGTCGCTGCCGTTTATCCTGCCCGAGAAGCTGTTCCTTGATCCGCTGGCGCAGGCGGCGCAGGAGGCGCGCGTAACCGTGCTGCGCGAGCCCCGCCCATATGCCGAGATGCCCAGGAATGATCAGGCGTTGACCGATGGCGCGATCAACACGGCGGCCACCGGGCGGCTGGACGCGGCGCCGGAGGGCGTGCGCCAGGCCGCGCTGATGCTGGATTCGGTGACCTATCGCGGCGAAATGTTCATCAATGACCTGGGTGCCTTCATGGGTCTGCGCATGGCGCTTGGCACATTGCAGACGGCCGGCACGAAGGCGGAAGCAGACGCGGTGGAGCCGCTGCTCTGGGCTATCGCGCTGAAGCTGGAGCATGGCAGTGTGGCTGATGCGCGGGCGCGGCTGGAAGCAGCCCGCGCGGCGCTTGAGCGGGCCTTGCGGGAAGGGGCACCGGAAGAGGAAATCCGCAGGCTGATGGAAGCCTTCCGCGACGCCGCCAACGAATATCTTGCCGCGAAGATGGCCGAGGCGATGGCTGGCGGGCTGGACGCGCCGGAGCAGCAGCAGGATGGCCAGGCGCAGGCGGGCGGCGATTCCCTTGGCGGGCAGGATTTCGAGGACATGCTGAATGCGCTGCAGGATCTGACCGAAACGGGCGCCGCCGAACAAGCGCGCCAGCTTCTCTCCGACATCACCAACCTGCTCGAAAATCTCGAATTCCAGCGGGGGCAAGGCCAGGGCGATGGGATGCCGGGCGAGCAGGCCGATGGCGAGGATAGCGACCTTCCGCCTAAAGAACAGGAACTGACCGACGCCATGCGGCGCCTGTCTGAAATCCTCCGCGAGCAACGTCAGCTCAATGATGACACCCTTGCCCAGCAGCGCGGTGAGCAGCAGGGCCAGAGCGGGCAACAGCCCGGCGAAGGCACCGATCAGGGGGAAGGCACAGGGGAAGGGCAGGAGCAGGATGGCGGCCCAGGTCAAGGCAATGGCACACCCGGCGCTGGCCGGGGCGGCACGCTGGCGGAGCGTCAGGCTGAACTTGGCCGTCTGGTGGAAGAACTGGCCCGGCGCGGCGGGAACAGTGGCCAGACGGGCGAAGACGGGGCAGGCCAGCCCGGCGCGGGCCTGGATGAAGACGCCTTGCGCGCAATTCTGGAAGCGCAGCGCCGCGCCGAGCGCGCCCTTCAGGGCGGCAATGAAGGCCGCGCGGTGATGGATCAGGAACGGGCCACGCAGATGCTCTCGGAACTCTCCCGCGAGATGGCCGAGCAGATTGACCAGATGCGGGCAAACAGGCGGGGCGAGCAGGGGCAAAACTCCAACGACCCGCTGGGGCGGCCGCTGACGGGCGCAGGCAATGACGGGCAGGGCGTCGAGATACCGTCCGAATCCGAACGTCAGCGCGCCAAGGATATTCTCGATGAACTCCGCCGCCGCTATGGCGAGGCAGAGGATGAGGAAGAACGCGAATATCTCCGCCGGCTGCTGGAGCGTTTCTGATCGGGCGCTTGCCGCGGCGAGGCGGCCATGGTCTGCTTCCGGCAAAACAAGGCCGGGAGGAAATACAATGGCGGCGCGTTGGGAATATACCAGGGGTCTCAAGGACATCGGCAACGGGCTTTATGCCTGGCTGCAGCCGGACGGGGGCTGGGGCTGGTCGAATGCCGGGCTCATCCGGGATGGGGAGGCCTCGCTTCTGGTCGATACGCTGTTCGACATGGCGCTGACGCGCGAGATGCTGGACGCGATGGCTGATGCCACGGGCATTGGCGCGGAGAAAATTGGCACGATCGTCAACACGCACGCCAATGGCGATCATTGCCATGGCAATGGCTGTTGTCCGCAGGCGGAGATTATCGCGAGTGAGGCGAGTGCCCGGGAAATGGCAGAAGTGCCGCCCGCCATGCTGGCGCAGATCAAGAAGATGGGCGCGCAGCTGGGGCCCGCCGGCGCTTATTTCGCAGACATATTCGCCCCGTTCGATTTCGAGAATGTCGATGAGCGTGGGCCCACGCAAACCTTCTCCGGCGCCATGGAACTGAAGGTGGGCGACAAGGCGGTTCGCCTGATCGAGGTGGGCCCGGCGCATACGGGCGGCGATGTGCTGGTGCATGTGCCCGGAGACAGGGCGGTGTTCACCGGGGACATTCTCTTCATCAATGGCACGCCGCTGATGTGGGCGGGGCCTGTGGCAAACTGGATCCGCGCCTGTAACGAAATCATTGCGATGGATGTTGATGTGATCGTGCCGGGGCATGGTCCGGTAACGGACAAGGCGGGTGTGCGGCGCGTGGCGGAGTACCTCGCCTATGTGGACCGCGAAGCGCGGGCGCGTTTTGATGCGGGCCTGAGCGCACGGGAAGCGGCGCTGGATATTGCGCTGGGCGACTATGCCGGCTGGGGCGACGCGGAGCGGATTGCGGTCAATGTGGACAGTCTCTACCGGGAATATCGCGGCGACGGCAAGGTGACACCGGTGATGGACCTGTTTGCCCTGATGGCGGAGGTGCGGGACGCGCAGCGGCGTTGACGCCTAGCGGTTGGCGCCCGGCACCCATTTGACGTCATCGGCGCCGTCATTATTGGCGGCACGGCCCGCCACGAACAGCCAGTCCGACAGCCGGTTGATGAAGGCGAGGGCTTCAGGGTTCACCGGCTCGTTTTCAAGGCTGCCGAGCTCGGCAATGGCGCGCTCGGCGCGGCGGCAGAGCGTGCGGGCGACATGCATCTGCGCAGCAAGGCGCGAGCCGCCCGGGAGGATGAAGCTGTCGAGCGGGGCGATTGAGGCGTTCATCGCGTCAATCTCTTCTTCAAGCCGGGTGACCTGGGTGGCGATGATGCGCAGCGGGGTCCATTCCAGAACGCGGCCCCGGTCGGGCGCGGCAAGGTCTGCGCCAAGGTCGAAAAGATCGTTCTGTATGCGGCGCAGGCGCGCCAGCATCTCACCTTCTGCTTCCAGCGCGGCAACACCCAGCGCGGCGTTCAGCTCATCGACGGTGCCATAGGCGGCCACGCGGGGGTGCCATTTCGCAACCGGTTCGCCCGTGGAAAGGCGGGTTTCGCCCTTGTCCCCGGTGCGGGTGTAGATCTTGTCGATGCGAACCATGGCCTGGCTCTCCTTGTTCAACCGAACTTGATGGCGCCGGCAGCGATACCGATGAGGACCAGGAAAGCAATGGCAATGGCCTGGAAGATGACGCGCATCCGCATCAGCTTGTTGGACCGGCTCACCTGATTGCCATCCCGGCGGGCAAGATTGGCGACACCGATTACCAGAACCACGGCGACGGCGATCAAGGCGGCATAGAAGCCGATGGTCAGGAATTGTTGCATGGCGTTTCGCCTTTCATCCTAGGTGGGATGGATACTAGTCCGCTTGGCGCGGGCGCGCCCTGCTGCATCGGGTCGCGGTATCCTGGGTCATAGGGGGCCGCCACTCTCAAGCCGGGCGGCCAGCGCCTCCACCTTGGCCGCCATGGCGGTAATCAACCCTGCGGCCCGTGCATCAGCGGCTGAAGATGGCGCCGCCTGGCGGGCTGCGTCCAGCTCATCCAGCAAGGCGAGGGCCGCGATCAAGAGCAGGCGGTCATCCCCGATATCGCCGACCGCCGAGGAAATGCCGGCCAGCCGCACATCAAGTTGTTCGGCCAGGCGCTGAACCCGCATTTCCTGGCCGGGCGTGCAGGCGATGGAGAAGCTGCGGCCCCGGATGCGGATGTCAGCCTTGGCCATCGCCGGCCTCCTCTTCCTCCGGGCTGAGGGCGGCGCGCACCTCCAGGATGGCGGCGCCGAGGGCGTCACTCGCCTCATCGGCGAGCGTCTGAAGTTCCTGCTCCCGTGCCAGGGTCCTGTCGAGTTCTTCGGCCAGACGGGCGCGATCTTCAACCAGGGCCGCTATCTCGGCTTTCAGGGCGGCTGGATCGCCAGCACGGGTCAAATGGGCTTCGAGCGCCACTTCAAGGCGCTTCAGGGCCGCATCCAGGCGCGTGGCTGCCGAGTCCATGTCATTCATCAGATTATGAAGTATCTGCATTGGTTTGCGCCGCCAAGCGCCTTGACGGAGGCCAGCAAGTCTGGCCTAGCAGCCTCGAACTCAAAACTTCGGGAGATCAGCAGAATGGCTGTCACCAATCGCGACATGGCAAATGCCGTGCGAGCCCTGTCCATGGACGCCGTCGAAGCCGCCAAATCAGGCCATGTCGGCCTGCCGCTGGGCATGGCGGACGCTGCGACCGTCCTCTTCCGCAAATTCCTGAAGTTTGATCCGAAAGACCCCAATTGGGCAGATCGCGACCGGTTTGTGCTTTCGGCCGGCCACGGGTCGATGCTGATCTATTCCCTGCTGCACCTGACGGGCTACGCCTCGGTCAGCCGCGATGACATCCGCAATTTCCGCCAGCTGGGCGCCAATACGCCGGGCCATCCGGAGAATTTCGTCACCCCCGGCGTCGAGACGACCACCGGCCCACTGGGGCAGGGGATCGCCACCGCCGTCGGCATGGCCATTGCCGAGCGCCACCTGAACGCCCGGTTTGGCAATGATCTGGTCGATCACCGCACCTGGGTGATTGCCGGGGACGGCTGCCTGATGGAAGGCGTCAGCCAGGAAGCGATCACGCTGGCCGGCCATATGAAGCTGAACAAGCTGATCGTGCTGTTTGACGACAATGCCGTCACCATCGACGGCTCGACCGACCTGTCGGACTCCACCGACCAGTGCGCCCGGTTTGAAGCCTCCGGCTGGGTCAGCCGCCGCGTGGACGGCCATGATGAGAAAGACGTCGAAGCGGCTCTGAAATGGGCCACCAAGCAGAAGAAACCGGTTTTCCTGGCGGTCAAAACGATCATCGGTTTCGGCGCGCCGAAGCTTGCCGGCACCGGCAAGGCCCATGGCGGCCCTTACGGCGCTGACGAAATCGGCGGCATCCGCAAGTCGTTGAACTGGCCGCATGCGCCGTTTGAAGTGCCTGAAGCGATCGAGAAAGCCTGGGCGAAAGCGGGCGAGCGCTCGCAGGCTGACCATGCCGCCTGGAAGAAGCGCCTGACGGCGAGCCCCCACAAGGGCGAGTTCAATGCCGCGATCACAGGCCGTCTGCCGAAGAATCTCGGCAAGGCCGTGATCAAGCACAAGAAGGCCGTGGCCGAGGGCGGCGCCTCCAAGGCAACCCGCGTGTGGAGCGGTGAAGCGCTCGAAGTGATCACCGGCCTTGTTCCGGAAATGGTCGGCGGTTCGGCAGACCTTTCCGGTTCCAACAATACCAAGACCAGCCACACTGCGCCGATGACGCCGAAAAGCTGGGATGGCCGCTACATCCACTACGGCGTGCGTGAGCATGCGATGGCCGCAGCGATGAATGGCATGGCCCTGCATGGCGGCATCATTCCGTATTCGGGCACCTTCCTGGTCTTTGCCGATTACAGCCGCGCCGCCATCCGCCTCGGCGCGCTGATGGGCACGCAGGTCATCCATGTGATGACCCATGATTCCATCGGCCTTGGCGAAGACGGCCCGACGCACCAGCCGGTGGAGCATGTTGCTTCGCTGCGCGCGATGCCGAACATGGTGGTGTTCCGCCCGGCCGATGGGGTGGAGACCGCCGAGTGCTGGGAACTGGCGCTGCACCGCAATGAAGGCCCCTCGACCATGGCGCTGACCCGCCAGAACGTTGCCCCCGCCCGCAAGACGCATACGGACGAGAATCTCTCCGCGAAGGGTGGCTATGTGCTGTCGCCCGCCGGTAAGGGCAAGGAACGCGGCGTGCTGATCGCGACCGGCTCGGAAGTCGAGATTGCGCTGAAGGCGCAGGCTCTGCTGGCCGAAGAGGGGATCGCCGTGCGCGTTGTCTCGATGCCGTCGATGGAGCTGTTCGGCCTGCAGAACGCCGCCTACCGCGCCGAAACGCTGGGTAAGGATCTGCCGAAGGTTGCCATCGAGGCAGGGGTCCGTTTCGGCTGGGACCGCTGGATCGGCGCCGAGGGCGGTTTTGTCGGCATGGACAGCTTCGGCGCGAGCGCCCCTTACCAGAAACTCTACCAGCATTTCGGCATCACGGCGGAAGCTGCCGTCGCCGCGATCAAAGAGCGTCTCTGATCTAGCCGCCGGTATAATTTGCCCGTGGGCGGATGATGCGATTGCTGGCGCGCTGCTCCATGGCATGCGCAATCCATCCGGCCATCCGGCCGCTGGCAAAGATCAGGAACGGCGCGTCATCCGGCAGGACCAGATGAACGGTCAGCGCGGCCAGCGCCATGTCGATATTGGCTGCGTCGCCCGCTGTGGCTTCGGCTGCGCGGATGGCGCGGCGAAGCTCCGCCGCCGGCTTCATCCATCGGAGCAGGGCGGCTGCGCGCGGATCTCCCTCCGGATAGAGGGCGTGCCCCATGGCGGGGATATGCTGGCCGCGTGCTGAAATATCCGTGAGCGCAGCATCTGGCCCGGCTTCAAGGGCGCGTTTCAGATAGGCAAGGGCGCGCGCGGAGGCTTCGCCATGCAGCGGCCCTGTCAGGGTGGCGCAGCCGGCGAGCGCGCAGGCAGCCAGCGGCGCGCCCGTTGAGGCGGCAACGCGCGCTGCGAAGGTGGACGGATTGAGCTCATGATCGGCGACAAGCACCAGAGCCCGCCGCAGCATGTCCGTCCCGCCCGGCGAGAGGCCCCAATGCCGGGCAAGCCGCTGATGGAAGAAGCCGCGCCCGCCTGTGCCGGTAATCGCGTTGCAGAAACCCGAGAGGAGCGCCGCGCCCTCAGTGGCCAATGCTGCGGGGCCGCGTCCAAAACTCGGTGGGTCGGCGGCGGCGCGGGCCGCCAGAAATGCCAGCGCGCCGGCCTTTCCGCATAGGGTTGCTGGCCGCGTCTCTGCGGCGCGCTGGGCCGGCAGGGGGCCGGCATCCCAGAGAAGGGCGGCGGCTTCTTCAAGTGTTGCCTCTGCCGCGAGGCGCACCGCGTCGCGGCCACGATAAATCAGCTTGCCTCTGCGCACTGTGGTGATGGCCGTCTCCATCACCGGTTCGCCCCAGGAAATCGCTGCGCGGGCAATGGCCTCGCGGCCCCGTCCGCTGCGGCGGCGCTTCAGCAATGTTTCTATATCGGCGGCAGAATAGAGGCTGGCGCGGGGATCATCCGCATCCGGCCTGGACGCAATCAAACCCCGGCTGACATAGGCATACAGGGTCTGGGGCTTTACCCCCAGAAGGCTCAGAGCGTCCGTGCGTGCAATCCACATGATATGTTGATTATATTGATCAAGATTGACGATGCCAAGATCCCTGCCGAAATGGGTTTATAGATGTAGAGGGAGATCCCGTCATGGATTCCGGGCTTGAAAATATTGTTGCGGCCGAGACCGTCCTGTCAGATGTGGACGGACAGAACGGTCGCCTGATCATTCGCGGCTGGCCGGTTGAGATGCTCGCGGCGTCCATGGCGTTTGAAGATGTGGCGCATCTGTTGTGGCAGGGGTTCTTTGACGATCTGCCGGATGTTGCGGAACTTGGCGCGCGGATTGGCGCTGCGCGCGAAGAGGTTTTTGATCTGGTGGCTGATCTTCCGGCTGGTCTGGATGTGGTGTCATATCTTCGCGCGGGATGGGCGCTATTGCCAGACGATGAGAGCCTTGAAACCGCCATCCGGCTGGCCGCCGCCGGGCCGGTGCTGACGGCCGCTGCGGTCCGGCGGAGAAGGGGAGAAGGCGCTATCGCGCCAGACAAAGGCTTGTCCCAGTCAGCCGATTTCCTCCGGATGCTGACGGGAAATCAGGCCGGGCAGGCCGAGGCCCGCGCGCTGGATGCCTATCTTGTGACGGTCTGCGATCACGGGCTGAATGCGTCTACATTTGCGGCGCGCGTTGTCGCGTCAACGCGAGCCGGGCTTGTCTCGGCTGCCGTTGCCGGCATCTCGGCGCTCAAGGGCCCGCTGCATGGCGGCGCGCCGGGCCCGGTGCTGGACATGATAGACGCCATCGGGTCGCCGGCCAATGCGGAGCGCTGGATTGAGGGCGCGCTCAATCGCGGCGACCGGCTCATGGGATTTGGCCACCGGGTTTACCGGGTGCGCGATCCCCGGGCGGATGCTCTCAAAGCGGCTGTCGCGCGCCTGCCGGGAACGACTGGCCGGCTCGAATTTGCCGAACATATTGAACAGGCCATACTTGGCCGGCTGGCAGCGAAATATCCCAAGCGGCGGCTGGAAACGAATGTGGAGTTCTATACGGCGCTGCTGCTGGAAGCGCTCGGCCTTCCCCGCGAAGCATTTACGGCGGTCTTTGCCTGCGGCCGGGTGCTGGGCTGGACGGCGCATGCGCGCGAGCAGATTGGAGAAGGGCGGCTGGTGCGCCCGCGCTCTGTCTATCGGGGCCCGGTGCCGGCGGCGGCCTGAGCCATCAGCCCTTCAGATTCTTGCTGAACAGGTCCAGCTGATTGGGATCGGCTGGCTTGGGGCGGCGGGTCTTGGTGCGGCCGCGGCGGAAATAGAGGTCGTCGGTGTGATCTTCTTCCGCCGGTGGCGGCGGGGAGGGCTCGAAGGCGCGCTTCTCCGCCGGGCGGACATCG
The DNA here is from genome assembly GCF_050269995.1 of Hyphomonas sp. NPDC076881. Classification (NCBI taxonomy): domain Bacteria; kingdom Pseudomonadati; phylum Pseudomonadota; class Alphaproteobacteria; order Hyphomonadales; family Hyphomonadaceae; genus Hyphomonas; species Hyphomonas sp. NPDC076881. The sequence goes on from NZ_JBNNJJ010000002.1 coordinate 244,945, forward strand.
CTAGGGTCCACCAGCTTCCACCAATTCACCGCCACGACGGTGTGGCCGGAGGTATCTTCATAGCGCTGCAGATGGCCGGCCGGGCCATCGGCGCCGATAGCCTTGAACAGAGCATCGGCTTCGGCCTCGGCCAGGTGCAGCCAGCTGGTCTCCAGCCCCTCCAGTGCGAGCCCTCTGGCCAGGACCATTGCTTCCCGCCGGCTGCGCGCAGTGGGCGCGCCAGGCTTCAGGGCATCTTCAAGGGAGCGGGCAACGGGATAGGCAAGGCTCATGACACGGGCGAGGTAAGCGTGTCCTCGCCCGGCGTCCAGCCCGTATCAGCGGCGCTGGTCAGCCGGGCAGCGGCCAGACGGGCAAAGCGCAGGGTCACCGCCTTGCGCCGGGCCGGCACAAGGCGGGTTTCCGGTGCTTCCCGGATTACCGCCCCATAGAAGGCATCGGCAATGATCAGGCCGGTGTCGGGCGGGATCAGCTCCTGGGGGAAGTCTGCGCCAACCGCGAAGGTCAGCCGGTCGCAATACTCCATATACTCCCGCCATTTGGCGTCGGATTTGAAGTCCTGAACGCTGGATTTGATCTCGATCATCCAGATATCCCCGGCCGGGCCAATCGCGGCGATATCGGCCCGGCGATTGTTGGCCAGGGTCATCTCCGTGACGCCGTAATAGCCCAGCTGCGCCATCAGCCGCAGCGTGCCGCGGCAGATTTCGGCGGCGCGGCGCAGGGGCAGCTCTTCATTGGAGGTATCGGCCATGGCGGCGCGTTCCGGTATTGTTCCTTTTTGGGCACCCTATGCCCGGCAGGGTTTTGCCGTCAAGCGGAGGTGGCCGCAGGCCTGCTTGGGCGGAATGGGCGAAAATCAAGGCCCGCCAGTGATCCAGCCGGTAATGCGGGACGTAGAGGCCGGGGAGAGAAGCATATCCGGCCTGCAGGAGGTTTCGCGTGCCAAATGCATATTCATCGACAAGCCCGGCGGACCGGCAGTTCGTGAAGACGGCGATGAAAGCACCGTTGCTCGATCCGGCGCATGAAGCTGCGCTCGCCCGGCGCTGGCGCGAAGGGGCAGACGAGGCTGCGCTGCATGAGCTGACCACGGCCTATATGCGCCTCGTCATCTCCATGGCCGCGAAGTTTCGCCATTACGGCCTGCCGATGGCCGATCTGGTATCGGAGGGCAATGTCGGCCTGATGCAGGCAGCGGCCCGGTTTGAACCCGAGCGCGAAGTGCGCTTCTCCACCTATGCCAGCTGGTGGATCCGGTCTTCCATTCAGGATTATGTGCTGCGCAACTGGTCTATCGTCCGCACCGGGACGACTTCTGCGCAGAAATCCTTGTTCTTCAACCTGCGCCGGCTACGGGCGCGTATCTCCGATCTTGGCGACGGGACGATGACGGCCGAGAACCGCCAATGGGTGGCCAGCCATCTGGGCGTGCCGCTGCGGGATGTGGAGACAATGTCCGCCCGCCTTTCGGGATCAGACCGCTCTCTCAATGCGCCCCTGACGATGGACGGGGACGCGCAGTGGCAGGACATGATCGCCGATGAAAGTCTGCCGCCGGAAGAGGCCGTGATGCGCAGCCGCGACACAGAGCGCCGGCATGGCTGGATCGATGAGGCCATGAAGACGCTGACGCCGCGCGAGACCTACATCATCACGCGCCGGCGCCTCTCGGATGAGCCGATGACGCTTGAGGCGCTGGGCGAGGAGATTGGTGTTTCCAAGGAGCGCGTGCGCCAGATCGAGCATACTGCTCTCCTGAAACTGAAGCGCGCGCTGGAAGAGATTGCGGGCGATCCGGAAACTGCCGGTCTCGTTCCCGACGCCTGACCTGTCAGGGTTCCTCCAGTATTTCCACATTCAGCGGATGAGTGATCTCCATACGGAGGTTGCGGACATACCCTCTTGCGCGGATACGTGTCTCCGGGTCCATCTGGCAAAGCGCGGCGGCGGCGCTCTCTATTTCCAGCACCAGCAGGGAGCGTTCCAGCAGCACGTCGCAGGAAACGCCCCGGAAATCGGAGCCCTGCATGCCGCTGGTGACCGCCTCTACCACCTGGAAGCCCTGGAACGTATCGGGCAGCGAGCCGGCCTCGATAATGGCCCAGAGGCGCGCTTTCCAGAGGCCGGCTTTCGCCTCGCGCGCAGCAACTTCAAGCGGCAGGAGCAGGTCGTTTGCCGCCGCCGTATCAGGATAGACCCGCACCCGCGCGGCGCCGCGTTTCACCATCTCCGCATTCAGCCAGTATTTTGGCCCCAGCGTATCTGTGGTGACGACATGCGCGAGGGCCCGGTCATACCGGTCGCGGGTGAGGCCGCCATAGCGCAGCTCCACCTCACGGCCGAGGGCCAGATCTTCCAGCACCCGTTTGGACTCCTCAAAGCCCGCCTCGCCGTCGCGGCCCCGGCTGGGTCCGGCCGGCGCCTCGATGCCAATCAGGCGAACGCTCTGCCCGGTCGAGAGCACCAGCGCGTCGCCATCGATCACCCGCACGACGCGGCCCCGCTCGCCCACCGCCAGCCCGTCGAGGGGATCAGAGGGCGCGCGGCCGCAAGCGGCCACCATCAGCGCGGCGGCGAAGATCACGAAATTGCGGATCGGCGTCCGTCGCCCTGCCTCGTCCATCGGCCAACTATCACCCGGCAGGCAGGCGGGAGGCAAGTGACTTCGCCTTGCTAAGGCAGACTTCTCGCCGGTAAGCTTTCCCCTACGATAAGTATACGGGAGGAACCCCATGTCAAAGCCCCTGAAGCCCTATCGCAAGCGGGAGATCGCCGGCCACACGCTGAGCCCGGAATCTCTGGTGATGGGATTTGGCTATGACCCTTTCATGTCTGAAGGTTCGATCAAGCCGCCGATCTTCATGACCTCGACCTTCGCCTTCAAATCTGCCCGCGATGGGGAGGCGCTGTTCCGCCGGCTCGCCGGGCGGTGGGAGGAGGGGGACCCGGAGGAGGCCGACCTCATCTACACCCGCTTCAACAATCCCAATATGGAAGTGCTGGAGGACCGGCTGACCCTCTATGATGGCGGGGAGGCGGCGCTGTCCTTTTCGTCCGGCATGTCGGCCATCACCACGGCGCTGTTTGCCTGCGCCGAACCGGGAACCACGATCCTGCATTCCAGCCCGCTTTACGGGGCTTCGGAAGTCTTTGTCCGGAGCTTCATGCCGGGGTGGGGCGTGCAATCGGCCGAGTTTGACGCCTGGTCGACGCAGGAACAGATCCTGGCCACGGCCCGCGAGGCAGTGCGCCGGCATGGCCCCGTCTCCGTGATCTTCACCGAGTCTCCGGCCAATCCCACAAACGCGCTTGTGGACATCGCCGCCTGCGCCCGCGTGGCAGGTATCCTCGAAACGGAGACCGGCCGCCGCCCGATCCTGATGTGCGACAACACCATGATGGGCCCGATCGGCCATAAGCCCCTGAAGCATGGGGCAGACCTGGCGCTCTATTCGCTGACGAAATATGTCGGCGGGCATTCCGATCTCATTGCCGGCGGGATTGTCGGGAATGAGGAGATGCTGACGAAGATCCGCCGTATGCGGAACTATCTCGGAACGATGCTGGACGCTCATACCTGCTGGCTGCTGACGCGGTCTCTGGAGACGGTGCAGCTGCGCATGGAGCGGGCCTTCACCAATGCCAGGGTCTGCGCGGACTATCTGAAGGGTCATGCGAAGGTTTCCCAGGTGATGTATCCGGGCTTCCTGGAGGCGGGCGACCCCCAGAAGCGCGTGTTCGATGAGCAGTGCGAGGCGGCCGGGGCGACCTTTTCCTTCGATGTGAAGGGCGGCAAGGAGGCGGCCTTCCGCCTTCTGGACCATCTGAAGCTGATCAAGCTGGCGGTCAGCCTGGGCGGCACCGAGAGCCTGATGTGCCATCCCGGCTCGACCACGCATTCGGCCGTGCCCGCCGATGTGCGCGCCCGGATCGGCTTTACAGACGGGCTCATCCGCTTTTCGGTGGGTATCGAGGCCCCGGATGACCTTCTGGCTGACCTGCAACAGGCGCTGGAACATGCCTGACCCACGCATTTCCGCTTCAACGCGCCAGCATTTTCGGATAGGGGAGGCATCGGCTGGTCCCGTAGCTCAGCAGGATAGAGCGACAGATTCCTAATCTGTAGGCCGTGCGTTCGAATCGCGCCGGGATCACCATCTTCTTTCATTGCTCGGTGCTGATCCCGGCCTGCGGGCCGGGGCACCTGCGCCTTCGCGTTGCTTGTGAGGGCGTCTGGCCTTGGGCGCTGGTTATGATTCGTCACCCTCGATGGCTGAAGGCCATCGAGGGTGACGAAGGGGCAGGATGTGGGGTCTTGACTCCATACGTCTGTATCCGGACTGGCGGGGCCATCCGGGGTTGGGGTGGTTCGGGTGGCCCTCAAGGTGGAGCCTGCGCGGCGGGCGCCGCGGCGCCCGGATAGAAAAGATGTTTGCGGTGTGGGCACCTCGCCCGCCGCGCACTGCCCCCGGAGTTTCGGGCAGTTTTCGGGATGACTTCGGCGCTGCCAGGCCTTGACCACTTACCCTCACTCTCGTGACCTTGGATAAACACCAAGGCGGGCCAGTCGGGATTCTCTACCGGCTTTTTGGTCCGGCTTGCCTGGATCAACGTCCCTAGAGAAGCGTGGGCCGTAAACTCCCACACTCCCCATCCTCCGGGGCGACCTCCCCCCAAACCGAACGGTACCGGCGCGGCTCCTCAAGGGAAGGATGCGTGTAATGTGGGGGAGGCGGGGACCCGGGCGGATAAGTTTTCTCCGCGCGTGTCATTCCGGACGGCCCGCAGGGCCGGTCCGGGACCTTGGGGAGGATGGCGCAGGAGCGGAGAGAAGGTCCCGGCTCTGCAGCCGCTGCGCGGCCTTGGCCGGGATGACATGGGGGGTGTGAGAGGCACGTACAAATCGCTGCGCGGTCTCTCGGAGGGGGCGGGGCGTGTTGGATAGGGCGCGCGCTTATCCAATGTTGCAGGCCCTCACCTCCCATTGCTCCGCAATGGCCCGCGCCGGGCGTTTGCGGGGCAAACGCGGATCCTCCGCCGCCTCTCCCGCTCGTGGGGGAGCGAAGGGGATTGTCCCTGGGCGGATGGGATTGACACAAAACCGTCATCTTAATTGGCGGCAAATGTCATAAAACCTTCGTCGCGATGGGGCATGGGACGGGTTTGAAGTTTGCCGGGTGGGCCCACTGCCTGCCAGGCCAATCTTTCGGGAGAGAGTTGATGATCCGATTCCGCACGCAGCCCCTGAGGCATCTTCTTGTCGCCGCGCAGATGGCGGCGCTGTCACTGGTGGCCGCCTGCGCGACGCCGGTGCCGGCCGCAGAGGAGGCTGTGGCGCTGCGCTTTGCGGTGCTTGGGGATGCTGAGCCCAAGCCGCTGGCGGAGTTTCCCAATATGGCGGGCGCGGTGGCGGATGTGAACGCGCTGGCGGGCCGTGAGCGGATGGATTTTGTCGTCGGCGTGGGCGATATCGCGCATAAGGGAACGCTGCTGCAGTATGAGGCCGCCACGCCCGTGCTGCAGGCGCTGACGCTGCCTTTCTATCCGATCATGGGGAATGAGGAATACGGCTCGACCGAAGAGCGTTTCCTGGAATTTGCCAATCTCTGGAACGAAGGCAAGGCCACATTCGACAGCCGCCGCTATGTGCAGGATCAGGGGCCGGTTGTAATGGTTTACGCTTCGCCTGATTTCAGCCGGGAGTTCACCGATGAGGGCATCGACTGGATGCTGGGGGCGGTGCAGGCCGCAGCGCCCAAGCCGGTGATGCTGATCGTTCATGGCGCGCAAGTGGGTGTGTACCCGGAAAATGCCGACAAGGGCATCGCCAATCCCCGCTTTGCCGAGGTGGTGGCAGAGCCGAACCTGGCGGCGGTGATCTCCGGCGATCTGCATATGGATATGGACCGCGTGGACCATTCAAAGCAGATCGGCCATGTGCACTATCTGCACATTCCGGCCCTGGAGCGCACCAAGATTCCGGACGAAACCCGCCATACGCCGATGTACCGCGTGTTCACGGTGACCGAAGGCGGCCGGGTTGTCGTTGACACCTATGAGGTGGGCAATCTGCAGCCGCTGGCGCGTCACGCCTACAGCTTTGATCTTCCGGCTGCGGAATAGGCCTCGGGGGCGCTACCAGGCCCCGATATTTGGCGCGCTGGCCCAGGGCTCCTGCGGGGCCAGCGGCTTGCCCTTCTGGAGCAGTTCCACGGAAATGCCGTCGGGCGAGCGGATGAACGTCATGCGGCCATCTCTGGGCGGGCGGCTGATCGTGACGCCAAGATCGGCAAAGCGCTGGGTGGCGGCGTAGATGTCCTCCACCTGATAGGCGAGGTGGCCGAAATTGCGCCCGCCGGAATATTCCTTTTCGTCCCAGTTATGGGTGAGTTCCACCATCGGGATATTGAGCGAGGTGGGCGAGGCGCCTTCGGGCACGCCGCCACCCCGCTCGATGTCTGCCGGGGCGGCGAGGAAGACGAGGGTGAACCGGCCTGCTTCATTGTCGTAGCGGGTCACCTCTGTCAGGCCGAGCCCGTCGCAGAAGAAGCGCTTGGCCGCGTCAATGTCGCCGACGCGGATCATGGTGTGGAGGAATTCAGGGCTCATGAATAAGCGTCCTTCAGATTACGGATGACCTGCCGGAGGTTTGGCGGTGTCAGGGTGTAGTAGCGGCGCAGGGCAGCGGCGAGGAGCAGCACGGTTACTCCCATGAAGGCGAGGAAGGTGCTGAAGGTGTGGATCAGAGTGCCGCGCTCGAAGACCGGGGAGGTGCCTGAGAGCTGCCAGAACGTGTCCCAGATCATGTTGAATACGGCGATCAGCGGGGCGAGGCCGAGGGTCAGCAGCGCGGCGCAGACATAGATATAGGTGGCGGCGCGGGGGCCCTCGGCGCGGAGATAGAGATCGGTGAACTCTTTCTCGTCAATGCCGGGGGGCAACTCACCCGATTGCTGGCGCAGGGCGAGCAGCTGGGGCGCAAATTCCCGCGTCTGTTTCCACCGCCAGCCGAGGTGGGCGCCCCAGGCCAGGATGGCAAAGATCAGAAGAAAGTAGAGCCACATGGGTCAGGTCCGCTTCAGGGCCAGAATTGGGCGCCCGAAGCTGGCTGGCCCCGTTGAGGATCAGGCCAGATGGGCGCGTTCGTATACCAGCATGGCGCGCTTTCGCGCCACACCCCAATGATAGTTATGTAGCCGGCCATCGGCTGCAAGGGCCCGGTGACAGGGGATGAACCAGCTGATCGGGTTGGCGCCGACCGCTGCGCCGACCGCGCGTGAGGCCTTTGGCGCCTCGATGGCGGCGGCCAGGCGCCCATAGGTGCAGGTTTCGCCGGCCGGAATATCCAGCAGCGCGCGCCAGACCTGGCGGCGGAAGGGCGTGCCATAGAGGCAGACGGGCAGGGGGGCGCCATCCTCGAACACGTCGCGCGCCATCCGCTCGGCGGTGGCATCATCCCGGCGGATCGAGGCGGCGGGGTAGCGGCCGGCGAGATTGGCGAAGGCGTCTTCTTCCCGCCGGCCCTGATGCTCAAAGCCGGTGCGGGGGGCGGCGTCCTCGTCAATGAAGCCGAGCGCGATGAGGCCGCGCGGGCCGATCAGCCAGGCGCCCATGCCGAAGGGGGTGGGCGCCTTGCCGAGGATGAGGTCTGCGCCCTTGCCGCCGGCCTTGGCCTCGCCGGGAGTGAGGCCCTCATGAGCAATGAACAGATCGTGCAGGCGGCCGGGGCCGGAGAGGCCAGCCTCAAGGCTTGCGTCCAGTACGCTGGCGCCCTGGCGCAGGAGATCCCCGGCAGCGGCATGGGCAAGGGCGCCCTGGAACTGTTTGGGGCTGATGCCGGCCCAGCGGGTAAACTCGCGCTGGAAGTGATGCGGGGAGAGGCCCATGGCGCGGGCAGCCGCGTCAAGGCCCGGCCAATCCTGCCAGGTATCGCCCAGCCATTCCAGGGCCTTGGCCATCCGGGCATAGGCGCGGGCGCGGTCGTCGAGGGGGGAGAGCGTGTCAGCCATGGCGGAGAGTTTGACGGAGGGGCGGCGGGGGCGCCACCCGATTCTTGCCGATTCCTATCGCCGGGTTAAGGGCGGAATTTACACTTTTCTGTAAACAGGAACGCGCGCAGAGTGCGCCCTAAAAACAGCCTCGGGAGGCAAACGGTTATCATGGCGGACGCCCGCAGCATTATCCTGCACGAATATCCTGCATCGCCTTATGCCGAGAAGGTGCGCCTGACGCTTCGCCTCAAGAACCTGGCCTATGCGCGGGTTGAGCAGCCTTCGATCATGCCCAAGCCCGGCCTGATCCCGCTGACGGGCGGATACCGGCGCATTCCGGTGTTGCAGATCGGCGCGGATATCTATTGCGATACGGCGATCATCTTGCGGGAGCTGGATATCCGCTATCCGATGGTAGCGCTGAAACTGCCGGGCCATGAGGGCCTCTCCCAGATGGTGGCCGGGTGGACGGATGGGCGCTGGTTCCAGTCTTCCGTGGCGGTGATCTTCGGCGAGATCGGGGACAATGTGCCCGAGGCGTTCATCAAGGACCGGGAGCAGCTTTCCGGGCGGCCGTTCAATATTCCGGCGATGCAGGCGGTGGCGCCGATGATGCGCGACCAGTGGCGGGCGCGGCTGATGCTGCTGGAGGAGCGGCTGGCGGGCGCCAAGGGCGCAGGGGGCGGGCTTTACCTGATCGGCGCCAAGCCCGGCTTTGTGGACGTACATGCGTATATGAATGTGTGGTGGATGAAGCAGGCCGTGCCTGCCTTTGCCGACGCCTGTTTCGAGAGCGCGCCGCTGACGCGGGCCTGGTATGACCGGCTGACCGAAGTGGAAGGGCAGACGCCAGAGACGATTACGCCGGCCCAGGCCGTGGCGATCGCCAAGGATGCCGCCCCGCGCCTTGTGGCGGCAACCACGCGCAACGAGCCGCAGGGCTTTGCGCCGGGCGAGCGGGTGGCGGTGGCGCCCGACGATTATGGCCAGGACTGGGTGGAGGGCGAGTTGGTGCATGCTGACAGCCAGCGCGTGATCCTGCAGCGTGTGACCCCGGAAACCGAGACAACGCATGTGCATTTCCCCCGGGCGGGCTTCCTGGTGCGCCGGGCCTGATACGGGTTGCGCAGGCGCGATCCGGCGCTAGGCTTTCTCCCAAAGATTTCATAACGGGAGGAAGCGATGAAGAAGTTCCTGATGGCGTCGGTGCTGTTGGTGGCCGCGTGTGGGCATATGGCGGCGGACGAGGCCGCGCCGGGCGCGCAGGCGGATGCGAAAGAAGTCTGGTATCCCTCCCGCTATGGCGCGGAGGACCGGATCGGGGCGATGAACCTTCTCTCGCCGGAGAAGACGGCCGAGGCGGCCAAGCTGATCACCACGGGCAAGACCTATGCCCTGGGGCAGGTGACCGGGCGCAAGACACCGGCCTATGGCCCGCGCAGCTTCTCCATGACGATCCTTCAGCTGTCGGACGGTTCGGGCACGCCGCTGGGCGAGAACAAGGCTGTTGGCAATGATGATCTCGTCAACACCTATATCGGCATCGGCAGCCAGATAGACGGGCTTGGCCATATGGGCATCGACCATCGCTATTATAACGGTGTTCCGGTGGCGGACTTTGTAACCACCGCCGGCCTCACCCAGTTCGGCACGCATGACCTGCCGCCGATGGCAACGCGGGGCGTGCTGCTGGACATGACCAAGCAGTTTGGCAATCCGGTGCCGGCGGGCACGGCCTTCAACAAGGCGGAGATTGATGCGGCGATGGCCGCTGCGGGCGTTACGATCACGCAGGGGGATGTGGTCCTCTTCCATACCGGCACGATGAAATCGCAGGAAGGCTCTGCAGAGCTTTCTCCGGTGGAGCCGGGCCCCGGAGTGGAGGGCGCGCAATATCTGGCCGATCTGGGCGCGGTGGCGGTGGGGGCCGACACCTGGGCGCTGGAAGTGATCCCGTTCGAGAAGGAAGCCCGGCCGTTTGATGTTCACCTGACACTGCTGGCCAAGAACGGGGTCTACATCCTCGAAAACATGGTGACGCATGAGCTGGCCGAAGACGGCGTGACGGAGTTTTTCTTCACGCTGGGCACGCCGCGCCTGGAAGGCGCGGTGCAGGCGATCATCAATCCGGTGGCCATCCGCTGACGGATTATTCCTTCAGAAAGGCCGTGATCTCGGCGGCGAGAGTTTCCGACATGGCGTCGGCGAGATCATGGCCCCAACCGGGCAGGGCCTTGAACCGGGCGCCGGGAATGCGGCGGGCAATGTCTTCGCCCGCAGCGGGCCGCACCAGCGGATCGTTCGCGCCATGCAGCACGAGCGTGGGGTGGGAGACGGCGCCGAGGCGCTCATGCCAGCGCGGCTGGGCCTGAATGGCCGTGAACTGGCGGATGACGCCGAAGGGCCGGTCTGAGCGGTGGAAGTCTTCAATCGCGGCGCGGCGGATGGTGTCTGCGCTGTTGCGCAGGTGGGGCGCCGAGCCGATGGCGTGCTGGGCTTTTACGGCAATGTCGGCGATGGCCTCGGGGGTGCGCTGCATGGGCACGGCGGTCAGCGCGGCGAGCGCTTCCTGCGTGGGCGGGGGCAGGTTGGGCGCGCCGGAGGAGGTCATCATGGCGACCAGTTTGGAAACCTTGTGGGGATGGTCGAGCGCCATCAGCTGGGCAATCATGCCGCCCATCGACATGCCGACAATATGCGCACGGCCGATCCCGAGAGCCCCGAGCAGACCGGCGGCATCGGCGGCAAGATCGTTCAGGGTGTAGCTGGAAAAGCCGCCCATTTCCTGGGAACGGCCAATATCCCGGTTGTCAAAGCGGATGACGTGAAAACCGGCATCGGCAAGCCCCTGGCGGAAGGCATCGGGCCAGCGTGTCATCTGGAAGGCAAAGCCCATGATCAGGAGGATGGCCGGATCGGCGGGATTTCCCAGCGTGTCATATTCCAGTTCAATGCCGTTGGCGCGAATGCGGGCCATGCTGTCTTCCCCCGAGACTGGTGTGCTGGCGCCGGACAGTAGGGGCGGGCCTGAAGAGATCAAGCGCTGCCCTCAGGGCAATGAAAAACGCCGCCCCGAAGGGCGGCGTTTGTTGGTAAGCGGAAGGATCGCGCCTTAGAACTTCAGGGTGGCTTTCGTGTAGACGAAGCGGCCCGAATAGCCGAAGGGCGAGTAGGTGGAGAAGGGCGTGTTGCCGGTGCTGTTGAGCGCAGCGGGCGCTGCATCCGGATACTCGTCGAAGATGTTATCTGCGCCGAGGGCCAGGGTGACCCGGTCGTTCCAGTTGTAACGGGCTTCCAGGTCCACAACCGTTTTCGGGTCCAGCGTGTAATCGGTTGCTGCCGTGGTGCCCGGAACAAGCACTTCCCCATAGCGGATCGCCCGGAGCGTTGCGGCGAACGGGCCGCGTTCCCAGTCCAGCTGGCCGGTGAACTTGTCCTTCGGCGCGCCTTCTTCGAGCGTCAGCACGTTGACGCGGCCAAAGAGGACGGGTGCCGGATCAAGCGCCGCCAGTTGCGGAACGGCCGGAACTTTCGTCACTTCGGTCTTGTTGAAGTTGGCGCCGAGCGTGCCGCGGAAGGTGCCGATTTCTGTTTCCGGGAAGGCATAGTTGGCGATGATGTCGACGCCCGTGGTTTCGGTATCGACGCCGTTCAGGAAGAAGCGGCCGCCGCCCGAACCGACGAAGCCGAGCCCCTGCAGGTAAGCCTGGACGTTGGTTGCGGTGAGGTTTTCCGACAGCACGATGCGGTCTTCGACATCAATCCGGTAGCCATCGACGGTAAGGTTGAAGGCGCCGGCCCGGAATACGAAGCCGAGGGCATAGTTGACCGATTTTTCAGCGTCGAGCGGGGTTGCGCCCAGAGCCACAGCCACCGGATCGTCCACGGTGAAGGTGGTGATGTCGAAGGGCACGCCGCTGATGAAGTTGGTCGATGTGGTCGTGAAGTATTGCTGCTGGAGCGACGGGGCGCGGAAGCCGTTCTGGATCGAGCCGCGGACCGCGAAGCTTTCGGTCAGATCATAACGGGCGGCCAGCTTGCCGGTGAGGGCTTCGCCGAAGTCCGAATAGGACTCGCCGCGCATGGCGCCGGAGACGAGCAGCTTGTCGGTGACGTTGGCTTCAAGGTCGAGATAGACGCCGACCGCGGTGCGGTCTTCATCGCGCTCGTTTTCCGGGCGGAAGCCGGGGAACACCTGCGCGCCCGATGCCGTCGGAGAGCCGTTCAGCAGCACGCCGCCATTGCGATAGGAGTCGGGCTCGCCGGCAAAGATCTCATAGGTTTCCCGGCGGGCTTCCACACCCCAGGCGACGTTGAGATCGGAGGCAAGGCCGTCCACGGCAAAGCCTTTGACGAAGCCAATGTTGCCAACCAGCTGTGAGCTCTCAAATCCACCGGCATCAAAGGATGTTTTCGATGTAGGCCCGATGGACCGGTTCAGGGTGTCGATGATCTGGAACTCCATCTTGTTGGAGCCATAGCCGAGCGAGGCATCGACATCCCAGCCAGCCCAGTTGAAGCGGGCGCCGCCGAGAGCAGAATAGTCCGTAGTCGTCGGGTTGATCTTGGGCAGGAAGCCGTTCGGATAGATTTCGATGACGTTGCGGGCATCATTGGCGCGGCGGAAGAAGCCGGCGGAGACCGTTTCGCGGTCCTGGAAGCTGCCCCAGCCATAAAGCTCGACGCCATTGGCAAGCGTGTAGCCGGCATTGGCGAAGAAGCTCAGCTGTTCGAGGTCGGGCTCACCGGTCCAGCCATTCCAGCGATTGATGATCGCCTCACCCTCCGGGAACACCGTGGGATATTGCTGGCGGCTGTCATAGCCGGAGCGCTCGGTGTGGTTCTGGTCTTTATATTCACCGGTGATGGTGAGGAAGCCGTCCTCGCCGAGGGTGTAGCCTTTCCAGCCGGCGACGGTCAGCACATGGCCGTCCGAGCGTTCGCGGGTGGCGGTGGTGCCGGGGTTGGGCACGCCGGCAGCGGTGGGGGCGATGACGGGCACGGTGTATTCGGTTTCGCGCCAGCCATAGCTCGCCTGGATCGCGCCGCCGGTATTGGCTTCGCGCAGGCGGACGTTGACCACGCCGGCAATCGCGTCAGAGCCGTAAAGGGCCGAGGCACCGTCGCGCAGAACTTCCACGCCGCCGACAGCCAGCGACGGGATCGTGTTGAGGTCAACCGCCGAAGCGCCGCGGCCGATCGAGCCGTTGACGTTCACGAGGGCGGCCGAGTGACGGCGCTTGCCATTGACGAGTACGAGGGTCTGGTCGGGCGCCAGGCCGCGCAGGGCGGCGGGGCGGACAGAGTCGGTGCCGTCGGTGAGGGCCGGGCGGGGGAAGTTGTAGGAAGGCAGGTTGACAGAGAGCGCCTGGTTAAGCTCGCCGACGCCAATATTCTGGATCGTCTCTGCAGACACCACGTCTACCGCGGAGGCGGTGTCGAGGGCTGAGCGGTTGGCAACGCGGGTACCGACGGTGACGACGGTATCGAGGGTGCGGGCGGATTCGCCTTCCTGCTCCTGCGCCCAGACCGGCGCGGCAGCAGCGGAAAGTGCGAGGACGGCAACGGCCGCCGAAAGAGCTGCTTTGAATTGCATGGGATTGGTCACTCCGTGTGCGTGTGTGCCGGCTTGCCGGCGGGCGGTTGTGGAAACCTGAACTGACCGTAAGGTGAGGGCGGCGCAGAATCAACAAGCAGGCCGCGCTAACGCCATGCTTTAGTTATGCTTTTGTTGCATTTCTGACACAACTCACGAGGCGAGCATTAAAAATGGGCATGAATAGGCGACTTTGCCTCATCACGGGTGCGTCTTCCGGCATAGGTGCTGAGTTTGCGACGCAGTACGCAGCGTTGGGTTGGAATCTGGCGCTGACGGCGCGGCGGGCGGACCGGTTGCAGGTTCTGGCGGCCGAGCTGCATGCCCGTTACGGCGTGCTGGTGGAGGTCATTCCGGAGGATCTGTCCAATCCCGGCGCGCCGCCCCGGATCATTGCCGCGCTGCAGGGCCGGGAGATCGACGCGCTGGTGAACAATGCCGGCTATGGACTTCCCGGCACGTTTCTCTCCACGACATGGGCCGATCAGGCCGATTTCCTGCAGGTTCTGTATCTGGCGCCGGTTGAGCTGACGCACCGGGTACTGCCGGGCATGGCGGCGCGCGGGTTCGGGCGGATCATCAATGTCGCCTCGCTCGCCGGGTATGCGCCCGGCAGCGCCGGACACACGCTATACGGCAGCGTGAAGGCCGCGATGATCAAGTTTTCCGAAAGCGTGGCGGCCGAATGCCAGACGCTGGGGCACAAGGATGTCCATTGCACGGCGCTGTGTCCCGGCTTCACCTGGAGTGAGTTTCACGATGTGAACGGCATGCGGGAGACGACCAACAAGATGCCAAAATGGATGTGGATGGAGGCCGCCCCTGTAGTGAAAGCCGGGATTGATGCCGTCAACCGGGGGCAGCCGGTGGTGGTGCCCGGCCTGTTCAACAAGGCGGTGGCGACGCTGACACGCCTGCTGCCGGAGCCGGCAGGGCGGGCCTTGGCGCATTCCCAGACCGCGCGCTACCGTAAACTGGAAGGCTGAGGCCGGGAGATGGACTCCGGCGCGATGTTGCGCCGCACAACATGGATATGCCAGAAAGCGCTTGCCGCCCTATCCTATTCGGCGACATGAGGCGGCAACAGATTTGAGGGAGAGACGCGATGGGTGCAACAGATACGCTGGAACAGGGCCAAGGCACGGTTTTTCGGGGGCTCGTGGGCGTGCTGGCCGAAGCGGTCACCGCGCTGGACACCTATGCGGCCGCCGCAATTGCTGGCGCGCGGGGCCTGCTGGCCGGCGCTGACGGGAAACCCGATCGCGGCGCCTTCGAGCGCAACCAGCACCTGGCCCATGGCCTCTCCTGGCTCGTCACCTATGTGGAAACGCTGCGCCAGGTGTCCGAATGGGCCGCGCGGCTGGAGGCAGACGGCAAGTTTGGCGAAGCCGAGGCGCTGCTCTCCCAGATCCTGTTCAGCGAGTATTGCGCCCAGATCATCGGCGGCATTCCGATGAACCAGGGCGAGACGATCCGCCCACATGAACTCGGCAGCCTGGAGGCGGCCGACGCGCTGTTCGCTGTGCCCGTCATCCGCAAGCTGATCATCGAGGGGAAGAGCCAGGCGGTTCTCTCGGCGGCGGCGGCGCTGCTGCCCGACGCCCTGTCGCGCAATACGGTAGAGGCGACCGGTCTCGACGAGACGATGGAAATGGTGCGCGATCAGTTCGCGAAGTTCGCCGCTGACCGGATCAAGCCGCATGCCCATGGCTGGCACCTGCGCAACGATTATATCCCGATGGATGTGGTTGAGGAGATGTCGGAGCTGGGCGTCTTTGGGCTGACGATTCCGGAAGAGTTTGGCGGCCTTGGCATGGGCAAGACGGCGATGTGCGTTGTCTCCGAGGAACTTTCGCGCGGCTATATCGGCACAGGCTCGCTCGGTACGCGGTCGGAAATTGCTGCTGAACTGATCCTGATCGGGGGCACGCCGGCGCAGAAAGAAAAATGGCTGCCGAAGATCGCCAGCGGCGAGATCCTGCCGACGGCGGTGTTTACCGAGCCCAATACCGGGTCTGACCTTGGCTCGCTGCGCACACGCGCGGTGAAGTCTGCCGATGGCGCCGACTATATCGTCACGGGCAACAAGACCTGGATTACCCATCCTGTGCGCGCCGACCTGATGACGCTGCTGGCGCGGACTGATCCGGCGACGAATAATTTCTCGGGCCTCTCGATGCTGCTGGCCGAAAAGCCGCGCGGCACCGATGCCGACCCGTTCCCGGCGGAGGGGATGACCGGCGGCGAGATCGAAGTGCTCGGCTATCGCGGGATGAAGGAATACGAGATCGGCTTTGACGGGTTCAAGGTGAAGGCCGAGAATTTGCTGGGCGGCGTTGAAGGGCAGGGCTTCAAGCATCTGATGGCCACCTTCGAGAGCGCCCGTATCCAGACGGCCGCGCGCGCTGTGGGCGTGGCCCAGAACGCCTTCGAGACGGGCCTGCGCTATGCGCTGGACCGGCAGCAGTTTGGCCAGGCGATCTTCAAGTTTCCGCGCGTCTCCAACAAGCTGGTGATGATGGCGGCCGAACTCGTCGGCGTGCGCCAGCTTACCTATTTCTCCGCCCGCCAGAAGGATAACGGCAAGCGCTGTGACCTTGAGGCCGGTATGGCAAAACTGCTGGCCGCGCGGGTTGCCTGGGCGGCGGCGGACAATGCCGTGCAGATCCATGGCGGCAACGGCTTTGCGCTGGAATACACGATCAGCCGCATTCTGCAGGACGCACGTATTCTGAACATCTTCGAGGGCGCGGGCGAAGTGCAGGCGATGGTCATCGCCCGCCGCCTGGTCGAGGGTGGCAACTGAACCTGCTTTTGCCGCCACGCACTGAGCGTGCCGGCGGCCTTAGCGCAAACCATGCCTGGGCGGACTCTCTGACGAGGACGGGATATGACCGATACTGCTGAGCACAAGCCGCCCCGGCGCCCGGAATGGTATCGCCGTCTGCGAGTTGCCCGCTGGCGGGGCATCCGCCGCATCGATCATATGGAAGTGGTCGATCACGTCCATGAGGAAGGCGGCGTCTCCGGGCGTTACCTCTTCATGACGGCAATGTCCTGCGGGATCGCCATTCTGGGTCTGCTTCTGTCCTCCCCGGCGGTCATCATCGGCGCCATGCTGATCTCTCCCCTGATGGGGCCGATCATGCTGATGGGCTTCTCGCTCTCGATCCTGGAACTGAAGGCGCTGCGCGAGGCGATTGTGTCGCTGGCTATCGGTACGGGTCTGGCGCTGGGAACGTCCTTTCTGATCGTCTTTCTTTCTCCGTTGACGGATGTGACGCCGGAGATCCTGGCGCGGACGCGGCCGAATTTCTTTGATCTTCTGGTTGCCGTGTTCTCGGGGCTGGCCGGGGGCTATGCCGTGATCCACCGCAAGGGCGAGACGATTGTGGGCGTGGCGATTGCCACCGCCCTGATGCCGCCGCTTGCCGTGGTGGGGTATGGCCTTGCAACGGCGCAGTTCCAGTTGGCGGGCGGCGCGTTCTTTCTCTACATGACAAACCTTCTGGCGATTGCGCTGTCGGTGACGGTCCTGTCCCGCTTTTACGGGTTTGGCGAGCGCCATAGCCCAAAGCACAATTTCTGGCAGACGGGGCTGATCGTCGGCGTGTTCGTCGCCCTGTCGATCCCGCTGGGCCTTGCCCTGCGCGATATTGCCTATGAGACCCGCGTGCGGGATGTGGCGCGGGATATAGTGCTGCTCCCGTTCGAGGGGAGGGAAGCGCGGCTTTCCGATATGGATGTGGCGTTCCCCCGGCGTGGGGAGCATCAGATCGTGCTGCAGGCGACCGTGCTGACAAATGACCGTGTGGCGGGCGCCGAAGCGGCGCTGGCAGAGCGGCTGGCAGAGCGGTTTCGCCGGACGGTGAAAGTGTCGATCGACCAGATTCAGGTGGACGACAACAATAATACGGCGACAGCCCGGTTCCTTCAGGCGGCGGAGTCTTCGCTGGGCGCGCCGCTGCGGGCGCAGATGTCCCAGTTCGAAGCGCTGGCCCAGGAACGCCGGACCGAGCGGGAGCTGCGCGCGGCCTTTCCCTTCAACCTCTCCGCCGCAGACATCGACGCGCAGGCGCGTTCCGCCGTGTTCGCGGCTGCGCCGACCGAAGGCGTAACCCTGCCGGCCTGGCGCAGCCTTGAGGACGGGCTGACGCGGAATTATGCCGATTGGACGATCTCTGTTGTGCCACCCCCGCTGGCGCTGTTGCCCATTCCGTTTGCGCCTAATGACGATGCGCTCGCCCCGCGCGCTGCCGATATGCTGGCCGATCAGGTCTGGGCCCTGCAGCGCTGGGGGGCGGGCCAGGTGGAGGTGGTAGCCTATCTGCCGAACGCGCTGGCCGCCCAGACCTTTGACGAGCGCGCGCTGGGGCATCGCCGCGCAGCGCGGATTACCGCTGTGCTGGAGGAGGCCGGCCTGACGGCAAGCATCGCCGGCGAGTTCCGGCGGGGCGAGTTTGCCGCCCGGGAGGACCGGATTTTCATCCGGCCCGCTGCTCTGCCTGCGGAGGAAGAGCCCGCGCCCTAGCGAATAACGCCGCCGAGCGCGTCGATGTCCGCCGGCTCATGCTGGATGATCACCTTGGCGCCAAGGTCTGTGGCGCGGGCTTCGAAGATGGCCATTGAGGCCAGCGTGTTCTCTTCATTGGAATTGAAGCGCGGCACGCGGCCCAGCGCGCGGCTTTCGGAGCGGTGATAGAGGTCGCCCGTCAGCAGCACCGGCCCGCTTTCCGGCAGGGTCAGCTGCAGGGACGTGTGCCCCGGCGTATGACCGGGTGTTTCGAAGATCACGACGCTGCCATCGCCGAAGACATCATGACCGTCGCTGATGATCTGTTTGTTCATCGCCTGGAATAGGGCGAAGTTCGCCGTCAGTGAGGGGTCTGCAGGGGGCGAGCCATCGGCCGGGAACATGTAGTCATACTCGGTCTGGTTCACGAGCCAGGTGGCGCCCTGGACCTGATCAGCCTGCCCGATATGGTCGAAATGGGCATGCGAGATCGAGACATAGGTGAGCTCTGACGGCGCCACTCCAAGATCAGCGAGTTGATCCGTGATCGAGCGATCGACCGAGACAGTGAAGATCTGCTGGGTGAAGGGTGGCTGGCCGACGAGCTGGGAGGGCAAGCCAAGGTCCCAGAGCAGGCGGCCATCGGGGTGGTTGACCAGATAGCAGGTGTTGGTGAACTCGTCGGCCTGGCCGGCATAGTCGCCCGCTGAAGAGAAGGCATCGAGATCGGAGATCGCGATGGTGCCGCAATCGAGCACATCGACATAGAGCGCCGGGGCGGCTGCCTCTGCGGTTTCGGCGGCGGGCGGGGGCGCCTCTGCTGCCGGGGCTTCGGCAGGTGGGGCGCAGGCGGAGAGGATGGCTGCGGCCGTGCCGGCAAGCAGGAATTGGGTGAGCGATGTGGGCAGGGGCATGGCGAATTCCTCCGGTTTTCGGGGAAGCCTAGTCTGCCTCGCCGGGGAAGGATAGCGCAGACCCGTCCACGCGCCGGTAGAAACAGCTCTCCCGGTGGGTGTGGCAGGCCCCGCCGGTCTGGCGCACTTTCAGCAGCACGGCATCCTGGTCGCAATCGACGCGGATTTCGGTGACTTCCTGAATATGGCCAGAGGTTTCGCCCTTGACCCAGATTTCGCCGCGTGAGCGCGACCAGTAGGTGGCCCGGCCGGTCTCTATGGTTTTCTGCAGCGCCTCGGCATTCATCCAGGCGAGCATCAGCACCTCTCCTGTAACCGCGTCCTGCGCAATCGCGGCGATGAGGCCGCTCTCGTCGAAGCGCGGGCGCAGCTCGGCGGTTTCGTCCTGCGCGCTGCCGGAGAGGGGGGGAGGGAAGGCGGTCATCGCCGCAGCGGTCGCTCATGGCAGCGCGCAAGTCAAGGCGCAGGCGAAGGCGGTTTTGCGTCTGCCCATTCGTGGGATAGGTGTCTAGACTGGCACAAAGACCACAGGGGAGAGACAAGTCATGAGCGCATATCAGGAGATTCTCAGCGAGCTGTCGGACGGTGTGCTGACCATCACGCTGAACCGTCCGGAGCGGCTGAATGCCTGGACCGGCACGATGCAGGTTGAGGTGGAGACGGCCATCCGGGCCGGCGGGTCGGACGAGGGCGTGCGTGTGATCATCCTGACGGGCGCCGGGCGCGGCTTCTGCGCGGGGGCTGACATGAACGGGCTCCAGTCGATCCAGGCGAGCGCCGGGGCGGACTATAACGAGACCCGGCCTGCCGCCCCGAAGCCTCAGGCGCCGTCAGAGCTGGAGAAGATGTTCCCCGGCCGCTTTGGCCATATGTTTGCCTGCCCCAAGCCGATCATCGCGGCGATCAATGGGCCCTGCGCCGGGATTGGCCTCATCCTCACCCTGTTTGCCGACATGCGCTATGCGGCAAGCGACGCGAAGTTTACCACCGCCTTTGCCCAGCGCGGCCTGATTGCCGAACATGGCATTGCCTGGCAGCTGCCGCGCCTTGTGGGGGAGGCCAACGCGCTCGATCTTCTGTTCACGGCGCGCAAGTTTGACGGGGCGGAGGCCGAGCGGATTGGCCTGGTGAACAAGGCGATGCCGGGGGATGAGCTGATGGGGTATGTCCACGATCTTGCCCGGCATCTGGCCACGCAGGTGTCGCCGCGCTCCGTGGCGATCATGAAGCGGCAGGTGCGCGAGAGCTATTTCCAGTCTTACGCCGCCTCGCTGGAAGTGGCAGATGGCGAGATGGAAGCAAGCTTTGCGACGCATGATTTCAAGGAAGGGGTGGCGAGCTTTGTGGAGTGCCGCGCCCCGGCATTTACAGGCAGATAGGAACACGTGATGACCCGCCGTATCGACATTGTGGAAGTAGGCCCGCGTGACGGGCTGCAGAATGATCCGGCCAATCTGAGCGTCGCGCAGAAGCTGGAATTCATTGCGCGGCTGGAGGCGGCGGGTGTCCGGCGGATGGAATCGGGCAGCTTCGTCAGCCCCAAGGCCGTGCCCAAGATGGCCGATTCCCCGGCCGTATTCGCCGGGGTCGACCGGACACGGCCAACGCGCCACATCGCCCTTGCGCTGAATGAGACCGGTATGCGCCGCGCGATCGAGGCGAAGGCCGATGAGATCAATTTCGTGCTGGTGGCCAGCGAGGCTTTCGGGCGCCGCAATCAGGGCATGAGCCCGCAGGAGAGCGCCGATATGCTGGCGAAGTGCGCCCCGCTGGCGCATGAGGCGGGCCTCCCGCTGACGGCAACCATTTCGGTGGCTTTCGGCGATCCGTATACGGGCGATGTGGATATCGCCGTCGTCGGCAGCCTCGCCGCGCAGGCCCAAAGGGCTGGCGTCGCCGAACTCGCCTTGGGCGACACGATCGGGGCGGCCACGCCCTGGGACGTGCGCCGCGCAATTGACCGGGTGCGGATCGAGGCGCCCGATGTGTTCCTGCGGATGCATTTCCACGATACGCGCGGGGCGGGCCTTGCGAATGTGTTTGCCGCTGTGGAGGCGGGCATTGACGTAGTCGATGCCAGCTGCGGCGGCATTGGCGGCTGCCCCTTTGCGCCGGCAGCGACGGGCAATGTGGCCACCGAAGACGTCGTCTGGATGCTGGAGCGCGCGGGATTTGACACGGGGCTGGATCTGGCCTGTCTGATCGAGACGGCAAAATGGCTCGAAGGCGTGCTGGGCCATCCTGTTGCCAGCGCGCTCAGCCGGGCGGGGGTTTTCCCAGCCTAGGTAGTTTTACGCGGGTTTCCCGAGAGGCAGGCTTTCCGTATCCTCCCATCAGAACCTGGATGCAGGAGGAGGCCTCACATGCAGATCGGTAATCTGACGATTGATCCCCTGGCGGTGGGCGCGCTGGCAGGCTTTGGCGCTCTGGTGCTGGTGATGATCGGGATCACGGTCTGGATCCTGCGTCAGATGGGCAAGGCCGCCGGCGAGAAATAGGGCACGCCTTTTTCCGGCGCCGCTGGGGATTGCCAAGGGCGCGCAGGGCGTTTGGACGATCCTCCCGCTGCGCGCGGGCGATCAGCCAGGCGGGCGCGCCGCTGAGCCTCAGGAGGGCGGCGCGGTCCTCGGGATGGCTGATCTGCGCATAGTCCAGCCGGCGCTCGCGTTTTCGTCTCGCCATGGGCGTGTCTCCTGGAATGTCAGTGTCCGGACTGGCGGGCGCTGTCCCTGGGTCTGTCCGGCCCCTGTGGGGAAGATGTGGGGGAGTTTGGCCGGATGCGTACCCGGTTGGATAAGGTTCCCTTGTTCCGTGTCATCGGAGGGCCTGGAGGGCCGATCCGGGACCTTCTGGAGGATGGCGCCAGAGCGGAGAGAAGGTCCCGGCTCTGCGGCCGCTGCGCGGCCCTGGCTGGGATGACATGGGGGGCGGGGCGTGTTGGATAGGCGCGGTGCCTATCCCCGTTTTCCAGGCTTTCCCGCTTCCAGAACCGCGCGGGTGACGCGGAGGGTGCGGCTGGCGATGCGGACTTCCATCAGGAAGGAAATGAGCGCCACCGAGAGAAGCAGCATTGAGGTGACGAACAGGATAGAGACAGCCTGGGCAACCGGGATCGGCACCAGCTGGCCGGTGAACAGCAGGATGATCACCACACAGATCAGCAGCGCGGCCGCCGTGGAGAGCGAAATGGCGCGGTGGATCCGCTCCATACGCTTGTCCAGCACGGAGAGCTCGGAATGGTAGAGGCTGCGGGTGAGCGGTTCGGTCTCCGGCAGGGCGGCCTCGAGCGCGCGCCAGCGGTCCACCACCCTGGCAAGCCGGTTTGCCATCACATTCAGCAGCGCGCCGATACCCGCCAGCGTGAACACCGGGGCAATGGCGAGCTGGATGATGTGGGCGACTTCTTCGGGGAGGGGCGTGGGGGTCATTCGGGTTCGCTCGCCGGCAGGGCTCAGCAATTGCCGTTTACATCGGGATCCCAGGTGCGGGTGTGCAACTGGAAGTCAGCCGGCGCATGGACATAGCCGATGTCTATGCTGGTGCCTGGGGCCAAATAATAGACCTGGCCCATGTCGTACCCGTTGGAGTAGCTGACGCTCTCAAGCGCGGTTTGAACACAGAAGGGTAAGCTGGCGGAATTGGATGCCCGGAACTGCCAGTAACGGCTGCCATCCCAGGGGCTTTCCATCAGGTCGCTATAGACGTGAATGCCGCTGTCATTGATCAGGTCGTCCCGTTCGATCAAATAGCTTTCGCTCAGGGTTTCGCAGGCGGAGACAGTAAAAAGAGCGGCCAGCGCCGCCAGGGACCAGATTTTCATTCATAACCTCCGATTCGATGCAGCGACGCTAATGCGCCGCATGGCTGGCATCCAGCGGAATTTGCCCGCAGAGGCGCCCCGGCAGGGCAAATGCTTGCACAATCGCCACTTTCCATTCCCCTTCAAATAGGTCATAAGCCCGTTTTTGGGGCGGAGGCCTGCCTGCTGACCCTGCTGGACGACATCCCGGCCGTGGCCAACTTGACAAGGGCCGTTCCCAAAAAACCCGCCAATTCAGGCGTTTATTGAAACCCGCATCCCTTTGGGATGCTTGAACCAGAAGGCTATGCCGATGTCGATTACTGCTGAAAAGAAGCAGGAGCTGATCAAGAAGTTCGCCACCAAAGAAGGCGATACCGGCTCCCCGGAAGTGCAGGTTGCGATCCTCACAGAGCGGATCAACAACCTGACCGATCACTTCAAGACCAACAAGAAAGATAACCACTCCCGCCGCGGCCTCCTGACCATGGTTGCCACGCGCCGGAAGCTCCTCGACTACGTCAAGGGCAAGAATGAGGATCGTTACACGAAACTCATCACGGAGCTCGGCATCCGCCGCTAGGCTCCGAAAAACAAGCCCGCCGGGCATTGGGGCCGCGGCGGGCTTTTCGTATGTGAAAGAAAGACAAGACGAATGTTCAACAAGCAATCCGTGTCGCTGGAATGGGCTGGCCGCACACTGACAATCGAGACGGGCCAGGTGGCACGTCAGGCTGATGGCGCCGTGATGGTGCAATACGGCGACACCATTGTCCTCGCGACCGCCGTGTTCGCGAAGGAAGCAAAACCGGGTCAGGACTTCTTCCCGCTGACCGTGAATTACCAGGAAAAATACTTCGCCTCCGGCCGGATCCCCGGCGGATACTTCAAGCGCGAAGGCCGCCCCACCGAAAAAGAAACACTGACCTCGCGCCTGATCGACCGTCCGATCCGCCCGCTGTTCGTCGATGGGTTCAAGCATGAGGTTCAGGTGGTCGTCACGACCCTGTCCTATGACCTCGAAAATGATGCCGATATCGTCGGCATGATCGGCGCTTCTGCTGCGCTCGTGCTCTCCGGCGCGCCCTTCATGGGCCCGATCGGCGCTGCGCGCGTTGGCTACAAGGATGGCCAGTACATCATCAACCCGACCGTGGCGGAAGTTGAAGAGTCCGAGCTTGACCTCGTGCTCGCCGGCACCGCCGACGCTGTGATGATGGTGGAATCGGAAGCCTACGAACTTTCCGAAGACGTGATGCTGGGCGCTGTTGTGGCCGGCCATGAAGCCATGCAGCCGGTGATTGATGCGATCATCGCGCTGGCCGAAAAAGCCGCCAAAGAGCCCTTCGCCTATGAGCCGCCGGATCATTCGGCTGCCCTGAAAGCCGTGCTCGACACGGTCGGCGCTGACCTCTCGAAAGCCTACAAGATCACCGCAAAGGGCGAGCGTTATGCTGCTATCGGCGCGGCCAGGGACAAGGCGAAAGCTGCTCTTCTCGGCACCGAGGAAGCCCCCGGCGTGATGACCGGCGAAGTGTTCAAAACCGTGTTCAAGGAAGCCGAAGCCTCTGTGGTTCGCGGCGATATCCTGAAAACCGGCGAGCGCATCGACGGACGCAAGCTGGACCAGATCCGCCCGATCGTAGCGGAAGCTGGCTTCCTGCCGCGTACGCACGGTTCCTCGCTGTTCACGCGCGGCGAAACGCAGGCGATCTGCGTTGCCACGCTCGGCACCTCCGACGACGAACAATATGTCGATGGCCTGGACGGCACGAAAAAAGAAAAGTTCATGCTGCACTACAACTTCCCGCCCTATTCGGTCGGGGAGACGGGCCGTATGGGTGGCGCAGGCCGCCGCGAGATCGGCCATGGCAAGCTCGCCTGGCGCGCGCTGCAGGCTGTTCTGCCCAAGCATGAAGAATTTCCGTACACGATCCGACTTGTCTCCGAGATCACCGAGTCCAATGGCTCGTCCTCGATGGCAACGGTCTGCGGCTGCTCGCTCGCGATGATGGATGCCGGCGTGCCGGTGACCCGTCCGGTTTCGGGCATCGCCATGGGCCTGATCCTGGAAGGCAGCGAGTTTGCGGTGCTTTCCGACATTCTCGGCGACGAAGATCATCTCGGCGACATGGACTTCAAGGTGGCTGGCACCGAGAAGGGCATCACCTCGCTGCAGATGGACATCAAGGTGGCTGGTATCACCAAGGACATCATGGGCAAGGCCCTTGAGCAGGCCAAAGGCGGCCGGATGCACATCCTTGGCGAAATGTCGAAAGCGCTGACCGCTTCGCGCGGCAAGCTTTCGGAGAACGCCCCGCAGATGGAAATCATGAAGGTTCCCACCGACAAGATCCGTGATGTGATCGGTTCGGGCGGCAAGGTTATCCGCGGCATCGTGGATGAAACCGGCGCCAAGGTGAACATCGATGATGATGGCACGGTCCAGATCTCCGCGCTTGATCGCAAGTCGATCGACGCGGCGATCAAGATGATCAAGGGCATCGTGGCCGAGCCGGAAGTCGGCGAGATCTACGAAGGCAAGGTCGTCTCGATGAAAGACTTCGGCATCTTCGTGAACTTCTTCGGTCCCAAGGACGGCCTCGTCCACGTCTCGCAGATGGCCAACAAGCGCATTGGCCACCCGAAAGACATGGTCAAGGAAGGCGACAAGGTGTGGGTGAAGCTGATGGGCTTCGATGAGCGCGGCAAGGTCCGCCTCTCCATGAAGGTCGTTGACCAGGAGACCGGCAAGGAACTCGCTGAAGATGCGGGCTCCGAGGGCGAAGAAGAGTAATCTTCTCACCTCTCTGCTGACTGAATGAGGGCCGCTCCTTGATGGGCGGCCCTTTTTCATGGAAAGACCGGTCATAGAAGAGGGCGCGCTGTCATGACCAAGAAAAAGAATTTCCTGATTGCGATGTCGGGCGGGTCAGGCTCGGGCAAGTCGACGCTGGCGGTGGCGCTGCTGGAGCGGCTGGGGCCGGGCCAGGCGGTGATGTTTGGGGAAGACGCCTATTACCATCCGATGAGCCATTATGGTGAGCCGCAAACGGCGGCCGAGCGCGAGGCGCTGGTGGCGGGCATCAACTATGACGACCCCAAATCCAAGGAAGTTGACCACCTCGTCTCGGACCTCAAGGCGCTGAAGGCAGGGGAGGGGGTGGACCAGCCGATCTATGATTATGACCGGCATGACCGCTCGAAGAAGACGCGCCGGATCGAGCCGGCGTCTGTGCTGATCCTTGAGGGCATCCATGCCCTGTCGATGCCGAAGATCCGCAATCTCATCGACCTGTCGGTCTATGTCGACACGCCGGACGACCTGCGCCTGGCCCGCCGCATCCGCCGGGATGTGATCGAGCGCGGGCGGACGGTGGACTCGGTGCTGCAGCAATACATGTCCACCGTGCGGGCAGCCCATTACCGCTTTACCTATCCGGCGATGTTCGAGGCCGACCTGGTGATCGCCGATGAAGGCGTGCCCGCCTATGGGCATGTGAAGCCGTCAGCCGAAGCGATCGAGCGGATGCTGGCGCCCGTGCTCTCGCGCCTGCAGACGGCCGGGGTGATCTGAGCGCTGCGGCGCTTGTGAAGTGCCGGGGTGAAGCCGGCAGCCTTCCGTGATAGGAAGGCTTCATGCGCCGTGTGATCGCCAGCCTGGCTTTCCTGTTTCTGCTGCCGCTTCCGGCGCTGGCCTGTGATTTGCGGATCGAGGGACGGCCCGTGGCGGTTGCTTCTTATGTCGAGATGGCGCGGCCCTGCCTTGCCAATCCACCGGCTGGATATGCCTTTGATGAGGCGCTGGAAAGCCGCTTCCTGGAGCTGATCAATGCGGAGCGGAAGGCGGCGGGCTTGCCGGCGCTGAAGCTGCGCACGGACCTGCGGGATGCGGCGCGGCTGCACAGCCTGGATATGGCGGTGAACGGATTTTTTGGCCATGTCGGCCCCGATGGACGGGGGCCGGGCGAGCGGATCGCGGCGCTGGACCGCACGGCCCTGGCTGATTTTTCTGCGGAGAATGTGGCGACCGTCTCCCGGACGGGCGCGCGTATCGGGGCAAATTTTGCGGTCAAGCGCCTGCACCGGAACCTGATGGACAGCCCTAGCCACCGCGAGAACATCCTCCATCCCAAGGCAACGCATGTGGCCTTCGGCGTGGTGCGCACGGAAAGTGGTGTCTGGGTGACGCAGCTGTTCATGCGGGTTTCGGGCACATTGCCGGAAGCCGCGCCACTGAGGGTGAGCGGCGCGCGCGCCCTCACGGGGCGGCCTGTGGGCCTCGAGGGTTGGCGGTTCATCCGGTATGACATGGTGGCGCCCTCGGGCGCGCTGGAGCCGCCTGCCGGTGGCTTGCGGCCGGGTGGGGATGCGCGCCTGGCCGCCTATGCGACCCAGCCGGGCGATGATCCGCTGTCTTACTACTGGATGCGCTTTCCGGGACCGGCGGTGACGATCACGCCTTAGGCAAGGCGTTTCGCGGCGGCGCGCCCACGCGCCTCCGCCTGTTTCAGCCACTGCTGGATTTTTTCGGGCTTTGCCGTTTTCACAATTCCGACCTGCAGGGTACGGACCGGTTTGATGCCGGCGAACTTTAAGACGAGATTCTCCACCTGCAGCTTGGCCGGGCGGCCATAGGCAAGCTGGTCAAACCAGGCTGGGCCATCCGCCGTCATCAGCACATCGGCGGAGCGTCCCGCGAGCAGCCTGTCCCACCACGGATCATTCTCATGATAGCGCATGGCAAAGCCCGGGAGATAGGCCCGGTCGATCACGCCTTTCATCTTGGCGGGCATGCCGCCCCACCATTGGGGATAGGCCCAGCAGAGATGGTTTGCCCAGAGGATGTTCTCGCGCCATTCCTCAAGGCAGGGCTCCAGCGTCTTGCGGGAAGTGTAGCCTTCGGTGAGGTCCGGATCGAAAGTCATGTCAGCAAGGTGCATCCGGCGGATTTCGGCGCCGTGGGCCTCAGCGCCGCGCGCATAGGCATCCGCCATGCCATGGCTGAGCGAGGTTTCGCGCGGATGGCCGACCCAGAGGAAGATGCGTGCGGTCATTCCGTCTCCGGATCAGGCGAGGGGCTCATATAGGCAGCTGCTGTCAGGAGTTTGGAGACAGCGAAATCCATATAGCAGGAATGGGAGACATAGCGCGTTGGCAGGCCAGCCTGCTTCACCTCGGCCATATAATAGGCCGAATCCGGCGGGCAGAGCCATTCTTCGCGGCCATACTCGTCGATTTCGTTCAGCGGAACAGAATAGGGCAGGCTGTCCGGTCCGTTGATGAAGCAGGGATCGGCCAGGATGGTCTCAAGGGTCGCCGTATTGTCCGCGTCCAGCACTGAGGTGATATAGGGTGGCCGGGGCGGCGGTGGCGGCTCGGGTGTCCAATCCTCAAAGCCGGGCAGCAGGTTGCCGTCCGCATCCATCGGCGGCGGCGGCGGCGGAGGAGGTGGCGGCGACGCGCGAAAATCAATATTGTTGGTTGCAATCTGCCAGGCGCCATCGGCTGATTTCCATAGGGTGACACGTGTATCGAGTGCCCACATGCCCGTTGGCGGTACGCGCACGCGGATGCGTGTTTCGGCTTCGTCTGCCCCGGGGGGCAGCGGCGTTTCAAGTGTGTATTCAGAGATCCAGGCTTCCCGCTGGGCGGCCTCTGCTGCGTTCTTTTCCTTGATGCTGGCAACATCAAACTGTTCTGCGCCGGGGCAGGGTTTGCCATCTGTTTCCAAAAGCCGAGAAGCCTTGTCCGGCGGCAGGGGTGTTGCGCACCCGGCCAGCAGAAGCGCGCCTGAGAGCAGGCATGTTCCCATCCGGTAAATGTGTCCCTGCGCCATACCGGCCCCCTGTGCAATCAGCCCGCAGATGCTCCGGTATTCGGGCGGGGTTGGCAAGCCGGTTCAATCCGGCTTTCGGAGAATGTCGAGGCTTGGCTGTTTCCTGGCCGCGCCGGAGGTTGAGCGCTGAATGGTTTCGCCCACGATTTCCACCCAGCCATGGCGGCGATCATCGTAAACGGAAAATCTGGGGGCGGGCATATCTGTTCCGGCAAAGGCGCCATAGGGGATGGCAGTCACGCCCGGCCAGTTTTCAATCGTATAGGCCACGGTGGAGCCGCATTCGGGGCAGAAGCGATAGGTGACGCGATTGCCACTGTCGGCTGTGCGGGTCCATTCCTTTGCCGTGCCCGTGAGGGTGACATTTTCGTTTGCCCAGCGGGCCTGGGCAGCAAAGGCGCTGCCGGTGCGTTTCTGACAGTCAAGGCAATGGCAGACGGAGATGCGCGCAGGCTCTCCCCGGCAGGTGGCGGAAAGCTGGCCGCAGCGGCAGGTGGCAGTGCGTTCACGCATCGGGTGGCCCCTTCGGTTTTCCCTGATGAGGATAACCGAAGGGGCCGGACGCGGCTAGCAATTGTCCGGCTGTGAGCGGACGAGTTGCAGGCCGCGCCGCGTGATGCGGTAAGGCTGGCCACCATGGGAGGCGATGGTCCGTCGCCGCTTCAGCTTGCGGAAAAGGTCCATGTCGAGGCCGGCATAGCGCCAGCCATCGCGGGAGAAGCAATGGACTTCTTCAGGTTTGCCTGCCTCGTTGCGGACAAGGTCGATCCGCCCGCCCTGGGCGAGCAGGTGGAGGATGCGCTGTTCAGCGCGGGAAATATCCATGTGTGTCGGTCTCTGGTCCCGCGCCCCGGAGTACATCAGGGGCGCATGAAAACGTCTCCGGCGCGGCTTCCAGATGGAAGGGCGCTGGGCTCTACGCTTTCGCCGGCCTGCCTTGCACTGATCTCAGTGCGGGAACGGCAGGCCCTTCAGCGGGACTCAGACAGGGTACGGAACATAAAAACCTCAAAGGGCGAGGCACGCATTTTGGAGTGCCCCGCCCCGAAGTCAATATTGGAAGAGAAAGAAGCTTACTCTTCCTCGCCCGCATCCGGCACGCCGACGACATGGAAGCCGGCATCGACGTGGATGACTTCGCCGGCGATGGAGCGGCCGAGCGGGGAGAGGAGGTAAAGCGCGCAGCCTGCGACACCTTCCATGCTGGTGTCTTCCTTCAGAAGCGACCAGTTGCGGCCCGTGCCCATCAGGCTTTTGCCGCCGCGGATGCCGGCGAGGGAGAGGGTGCGCATGGCGCCGGCGGAGATGGCGTTGACGCGGATGCCCTGTGGGCCAAGGTCGCGCGCGGCATAGCGGGTGGAGGCTTCCAGCGCGGCCTTGGCCACGCCCATGACGTTGTAGGACGGAACGGTGCGCTCAGCGCCCAGATACGTCATGCAGATGATCGCGCCGCCATCGGGCATAATTTCCGAGGCGCGGCGGGCGCAGTCGATAAAGCTGTATACGGAGATGTCCATCGCGCGGCGGAAGCCTTCGCGGGTGGTATTGGCAACCATCGAGCCCTGCAGCTCATCCTTGCCGGCAAAGGCGATGGAGTGAACGAGGAAATCGATCTTGCCCCATTTCTGCTTGATGGCGGCAAAGGCGGCATCCATGGACTCGTCATTGGTCACGTCTGCCGGGATCATCGTGTCCATGCCGATGGATTCGACCAGCGGGCGCACCCGGCGCTCCAGGCTTTCGCCCTGATAGGTGAAGGCAATCTCGGCGCCCTGAGCGGCGAGCTGGGTGGCGATGCCCCAGGCGATCGAGTTCTGGTTGGCAACGCCCATCACGACGCCGCGCTTGCCCTTCATCAGGTCGCCTTTCGGCATGTTCCAGTCGTCGGCCATGATCACTCACTCCCTGATGGTGGCTATGTCTGTTTTCGGCAACCGGGCTAGGCGCGCGGCAAGCCCGCGTCAAGCAGCGGGCAAGTCGCCCTGGCCGTCCAGCACATTCTTGAGACCGACTTTCATGTCGATGGCGGTGTAGACATGTTCACCGTCCACATAGACCCGGCCGTCAGCGATCCCGAGATTGAGCTTGCCACGGCGCACGCGCTTGATGTCGATTTCGTAGCGTACGAGCTTCTTGTCCGGGGTGATTTCTCCGGTGAATTTCACCTCACCCACACCCAGCGCGCGGCCCTTGCCGGGGCTGCCCGACCAGCCGAGCCAATAGCCAACGATCTGCCACATCGCATCAAGCCCCAGGCAGCCGGGCATGACGGGATCGCCAGGAAAGTGGCACTGGAAGAACCAGAGGTCAGGGGTGATGTCGAGTTCGGCGATAACATGGCCTTTGCCGAAGGCGCCACCATCCAGACTGATCTGCGTAATGCGGTCCATCATCAGCATGGGCGGGGCAGGCAATTGGGCGTTGCCCGGCCCGAAATAGCCGCCTTTGCCGGATTCGATCAGGTCTTCCTTGGTGTAAGACGATTTGGGGGTGTGAAAGTCGTGCGGACCCTGCATGTCTGGGTTCCTCAATCAGTTGGGATCACGCCTTCCAGCCGACGCCTTCCCCCTTGTCAACCTTTAGTGCCGGATGGGGCGGGGGGCGCGCTGCTTACGCCCCAGAGATTGGCACGGGGCATCCAGCCGCGATAACCGGCCGTTTCGACTTCGCAGGCGGCCCCGTCACAACTGCTGACCTGTACCAGAACGCCCTTGCCGATCTCGGCGACACCCTCTGCGTCCCGCGCGGGGCTTGCCCCCAGAACGGTGGTGCGGGTGACGATGGCGGTGGAGCCTTCTGCCAGCATCCGCATATGCACCCAGACCTCATCGCCGGCCGGATCGCGTACGCGGTACCATTCGCCGCTTTCCTTGACGACCATCACCGGCAGGCCCTTGCGGTTATACTGCCAGGCGATGGGCGAGGAGAGGCTGGGCCCGGTGCGGCCGTTCACTTCGGCCCAGCGCAGCGTCTCGAAGCGGGGCACAGGCTTGCCGGAGAAACGGCTGACGCGCGGCTCAGCGGCCGGGTCTGCGCCAGCGCCCGCCGAGAGGGCAAGGAGAATGGCCAGAACGAGGGGTGCCCGTTTCATGTGCAAAGCTTCCATCAGGAGGGGAAGGCGCATTCTCGCACCTACGCATGAATCCACAGTAAAGCTGAGAGAGATTGGCGG
Source organism: Hyphomonas sp. NPDC076881 (assembly GCF_050269995.1). Taxonomy (NCBI): domain Bacteria; kingdom Pseudomonadati; phylum Pseudomonadota; class Alphaproteobacteria; order Hyphomonadales; family Hyphomonadaceae; genus Hyphomonas; species Hyphomonas sp. NPDC076881. The sequence goes on from NZ_JBNNJJ010000002.1 coordinate 276,772, forward strand.
GACGGATTGGCTCTGCTAAGCCCCCGATAAATAATAAAAGCACCGATGGGAGTCCCATGCCGGCCAGCAAACTTAAAGTTGTCGTCACCCGCAAGCTTCCGGCGCCTGTTGAGCTTCGGATGAAGGAGCTGTTCGACGCCCGGCTGAACGAAAGTGACCGGCCGTTTTCCGCCGAGGAACTTGCCGAGGCGATGCAAACCGCTGATGTGCTGGTGCCCACGGTGACCGACCGGATCGATGGCCGCCTTCTGGCCCGCGCGGGCGAGCAGCTGCGCCTGATCGCCCAGTTCGGGGCAGGGGTGGACAATATCGACGTGGCCAGCGCCGTTCAGCGCGGCATCACCGTGACGAATACGCCCGGCGTGCTGACCGATGACACGGCTGACGTGGCGATGGCGCTGATCCTGGCGGTGCCGCGCCGCCTGCACGAAGGCGTGCAGATCATGGAGGCGGGCAAGTTTGATGGCTGGACGCCAACCTGGATGATGGGCCGTCGCCTGTCGGGCAAGCGCCTCGGCATCATCGGCATGGGCCGCATCGGCCAGGCCGTGGCCCGCCGCGCGCGCGCCTTCGGCATGCAGATCCACTATCATAACCGCAAGCCGGTCAGCGCCCGCATCGAGGAAAGCCTGGAAGCGACCTATTGGGACTCGCTCGACCAGATGCTGGCACGAATGGACATCGTCTCCATCAATTGCCCGCATACGCCGGCGACTTTCCACCTGATCAACTCCCGGCGCCTGGGTCTAATGAAGCCGGAAGCCTACATCATCAACACCGCCCGCGGCGAAGTGATCGATGAGGCCGCGCTCGCCCGCGCCATCCGCGGCGGCAAGATTGCCGGGGCAGGGCTGGATGTGTTCGAGCGCGAACCGGCAGTAAACCCGGAACTGATCGGCCTGCCCAATGTGCTGCTGCTGCCGCATATGGGCTCGGCCACCATCGAAGGCCGCACCGAGATGGGCGAGAAGGTGATCATCAACATCAAGACCTTCGCCGACGGCCACCGCCCGCCGGACCGCGTGATCCCCGCCATTCTCTGAAGTTTCGCGCTGAAATCAGCTAATTGGTCGGCAGGCGGGCATTCTCTGTGGGCAGGCCCTGCACGCGGGTTGTCAGGAAGGCGCGCAGATCGGCAATCGACTGGGCGGCAATTTCTTCCTGTGGCAGATGGCCGGTATCCGGATAAAGTTTCAGCTCGGCGCCGGGAATGGCGGCGGCAAACTGCTCGCCATGCGACGCCGGGATGAGGTTATCCTGCTCGCCATGCATCACCAGGGTGGGCACGGTGATGGCGGAGAGACGCTCGGGCGTAGCCTCGGCGCGGGTGCCGCGGCCAGCGGACAGGGCGAGCAGCGCTTCTCGGTGGCAGGGCGCGCGGGCGAGCGAGGCATACCGGTCGACCATCGCGTCCGTCACGAAAGAAGGGTCGGCGAAACTGTCCTCAAGGCCCGGCCGGATCAGCGACGACATGTCGAGATCTTTCACCAGTTTCCGTGCCAGGCCGATTTCCAGCAGGCGGAAGATAAAGGGCCGGTCATCGCTTTCCGCTTCGCTGCGCGGCCAGCCGGCGGCGTCCACAAGCACCAGGCCCTCAAGCTTTTCCGGATGGGCGAGGGCATAATTCCAGGCCGCGCCGCCGCCCATCGAATTGCCTGCCAGCGTGAAACGGTCTGCCTTCACCGCCTGCGTCACCCGGTCGATCACATCGACGAACTGGTCTGTGCCGATGGTATCATTGTCGATGCAGCGGGAAAGGCCGTGGCCGGGCAGGTCGAGGCTGATCACACGGTAGTCGCGCTTCAGGTCCGCCGCCCAGGGCTCCCAGGTGTGCAGCGATGCTGAGAAGCCGTGAACCAGAACGATCACCGGCGCATCGCGTGGGCCGACATCCCTGAAATGAATCCGCATTTCCTCGTCCAGGGCGAGATAGCGGCTGTCAGAACTCGCATAGATCGTTTCCAGCTGGTCATACGGAATGTCGTCTCGCTTCAGAGACCACCAGCCTGCAAACAGGATGACGCCGAGCGTTATGACGACTGCGAGAAAACGGGAAAACATCTGGTGCGAAGAATCCGATCAAGAAAACTGCTTCGCGAGTAACGCGCGCAGCGGCCTGCATGTCAAACCTTCTGTTCAGATCGAACAGACCGGACACTGAGAATCTCTCCGCAGACCGACCGTTCTAATCTGGCTGCGCAACCCGTCGATGAGCAGGATGCGCCCAATGAGCGGCTCGCCCGCGCCGGTGATCAGCTTCACCGCTTCCAGCGCCATCGCTGAACCCGTCATGCCGGTGATCGCGCCGACAACGCCCACCTCATCGCAGGCTTCGGCGGCAGGGGGCATTTCCGGAATCCAGCAGGCGTAGCAGGGCGCCTCCGCCACGAGGCCCGAGGCAAACACGCTGACCTGTCCACTCCAGCCGCTGGCCGCGCCGGAGACCAGGTAGCGCCCGTTTGCATGCGCGAACTGGTTGAGCAGGAAGCGGGTCTGAAAGTTGTCAGTGGCGTCTATAAGTATATTTCCGGAAGGGGCGGCGCCATCGGCGAAACGCTCGTTTTTTATATCGACATGGATGGCCGGATCGAGCGCGGTGATGCGGCGGGCAAGCTGGACGGCTTTTTCCGCGCCGGTATCACTTTCCGTGAACTGTATCTGCCGCTGCAGGTTTGATCGCTCCACCCGGTCGTCATCCCAAAGCTCAATCTGGCCGACGCCTGCGGCCGCCAGATAGAGTGCGGCGGGGCCGCCAAGGGCGCCCGCCCCGATGATCGACACTGAGGCTGCGCGCAATTTTGCAACGCCGGGCCCGCCGATTTCCTTCAGCAGGATATGCCGGCGGTGCCGGTCAAGGTCTTCAGGTGAGAGGCTCATGGGCGCGCCCTCAGCGCTGTTGAGGAAAGCGGATTTTCCCGTACACGGATGTAAACCCAGGCAGGCGGGCTCGCCCTGGAGAGCGCCGCAGCGCTTGTCTCGGGCAGGCGGTGGCGGGCAAATTTGCGTGCGAAGCCGGCGGGGCGGGTAATCCGCGCGCCCGGCCGCCCGATAACGGCGATGGGCACGCGGCGGGCGATTTCTTCCCAATCCTTCCAGAGCTGGAAGCCGGCCAGATTGTCCGCCCCCATCAGCCAGACAAAGCGCGTCTCTGGCGCCGCTTTTTGCAACGCGCGCAGCGTGTCGATGGAATAGGTGAGGCCCAGCTGAGCTTCAAGATCGGTGACGCGCATGCCGGGGCTGCGGGCGATGGCGCGGGCGGAGGCGAGGCGCGCGGCATACTCTCCGTGATCGGATTTCAGCGGATTGCCCCGCGCCACGATCCACCAGACCTGATCGAGCTTCAGCCGCTTGCGCGCGGTTTCGGCAACCAGCAGATGGCCCGCATGGGCGGGATTGAAGCTGCCGCCAAAGAGCCCGATGGCAAGACCCTTGGCGGGACCGGGCAGGCGGGGGCGTATCAAGGGCGAACCTGTCCTGTTCCGCGCACGGCGTATTTGTAGGTGGTGAGTTGCTCCGCCCCCACCGGCCCGCGCGCATGGATGCGGCCCGTGGCGATGCCGATTTCGGCGCCGAAGCCAAACTCGCCGCCATCGGCAAACTGGGTGGAGGCGTTATGCACCACGATAGCCGAATCGACATTGGCAATGAAAGCTTCTGCGGCGGCGGCGTCTTCGGTGATGATCGCGTCCGTATGGCCCGACGACCAGCGGGCGAGATGGGCAAGCGCGCCGGGCAGGCCATCGACCACGGCGATGGAAAGGATCGCGTCAAGATATTCGGTGGCCCAGTCTTCTTCCGTGGCCGGGGTGATGTCGCCCAGGATGGCGCGAGTGCGGCCATCGCCGCGCAGCTCGCAGCCTGCGTCGGTCAGCGCTTTGGCAATTTGCGGCAGCAGGGTGGGGGCGGCGGCCACATCGATCAGCAGCGTTTCGGTAGAACCGCACACGCCGGTACGGCGCATCTTGGCGTTGAGCACGATGTCGACAGCTTTTTTCGGATCGGCGGCGGCGTGAACAAAGGTGTGGCAGAGCCCTTCCAGATGGCCGATCACCGGCACGCGGGCCTCGGCCTGCACACGCTCCACCAGGCTGCGTCCCCCGCGCGGCACGATCACGTCCAGCGCGCCGTTGAGGCCGCCCAGCATATGGCCTACGGCTTCGCGGTCCGTCGTGGCAACCAGTTGGATCGCGTCAACCGGCATTTCCTCCGATTTCAGCGCGCCGCGCATCGCGTCGGCCAGGGCATGGGATGTCTTCGCGCTTTCCGAGCCGCCGCGCAGGATCGCAGCATTGCCCGAGCGCAGGCAGAGCACGCCGGCATCGACTGTCACATTCGGGCGGCTTTCATAGATGATGCCGATGACGCCGAGGGGCACGCTGATGCGCGCAATGTCGAGCCCGTTGGGGCGGGTCCAGCGGGCAAGCTCGCGGCCCAGCGGATCGGGCAGATCGGCCACGGTTTCAACGCCGGCGGCAATACCTTCCAGGCGCTTCTCATCGAGGGCGAGCCGGTCCAGCATCGACGGGGCGAGCCCCTTGGCGCGCGCAGCTGCCATGTCTTCCTCGTTCGCGCGCAGGATTTCCGAGGCGGCCGCGCGGATGGCGGCGGCGATGGCCTTCAGCGCGCGGGTGCGGTCCTGCGCGGTCAACAAGCCAAGTTCGTGCGAAGCGGCGCGGGCGCGGCGCCCCATATCGAGCATCGTTTCGGCAAGCGCGGCGCTGGGCGGAGGGGTCTGAACGGTCATGCGCACCCAAGTGCCGCAAATGGGCCTCTGCTGCAAGGTTTGGCTCAGGGCAGGGAATTCAGGAGCGCGAACGCGCCGCGCGCTACAGGCTCATAGGTTGCCTCACTGCTGGCCTTGGCGCTGACATAGACGGCCTCGGCGAAGGCCCGCAGATTATGCAGCTTGGCAAGCGCGGCTTCGGAGCCATAGGCGTTTTCCCGCAAGGGATCGCCGCCCGGCCAGAGGCTTTCAAACCACAGCGTCCATTCTTCCTCGGTGAAGAACTCCCGCTGGGCGAGATACATCACCGGCGCAGCCAGCCGCTCGTTTTCGCCGAAGATGTAAGAATGATCGGTGGGGCCTGCTTTCAGCGCCACGGCGGCGAGGATCGCTTTGGCCTGCGGCTTGGTCAGCTGCGGGTTCAGCGACAACTGCATCAGCAGGTCGGCTGTATGGGCCACGCCATGGCGCCAGCCTTCGGTGTCGCTGAAACCGCGATAATCGGTGAGGCCGGCCAGATAGGCATCGGCCGCTGCGATCAGTCCGTCACGCGCTTCTGGCTCCATCCAGGGCGTGATCTGGTCGGTGCGCGCCACTTCTGCCAGGGTGAGCATGGCGAAGGGGCGGGCAAAGCCCGCGGCGTCTTCCGGGGCGCCGGCCATGCGCAGGGTTTCCTGCATCACGGCCATGACCGTCTCCCGCCCGATCAACTGGCTGCGCATCATCTGGGAGAGGGCTGCATAGGCCGCGCCATCCCGCAGGTCTGGATCAGGGTCGCTCAGGCAGGGCAGGAGGGCCAGCGCCAGATATTCGCGTTCTGCCGGGGCCATATCCAGCACTACCTCGGCGCGGGCGCGTTCATCGCCGATTGCGGCAAGGGCGGCGGCAGGCTCGCAAGGGGTGTATGATCCGGCGGGCGCCGCAAGCCCTGCGGGCTGGGAAGCGCTGGCGCAGGCTGCCAGCAGGAGAGGGGCAATCAGGGTCCGCAGCATATCAAGGGCCTCCGGGCGCGCATTTGCCACCGTTGCGCGCTCCAAACCGGGCTGACAAGCCAGCGGAAGGCGGTAAGGTTCCCCACAAGAAACCATCCCCGCCGGAGGAAACCCATGATCGACATCGAAGCGATGCCCTATATTGCGGATATTCCGCCCGTGCAGGCCCGCCTGCGCCCGCAGGAAACGGCAATCTGGTTCGAGGGGCGCGCCACCAGCTTTGCCGAGCTTGATACCCGCTCCAGCCAGATCGCCAATGGTCTCATCCGCCTCGGCATCCAGCCGGGCGACCGGGTGGGCTATCTGGCGAAGAATACCGACGCCTATTACGAGATCCTCTTCGGCTGCGCCAAGGCGCGCGCGGTGATGACCGGCGTGAACACGCGCCTTGCCCCGCCGGAGGTGAAGTTCATCCTGTCGGACGCCAAGGCAAAGGTCTTGTTCGTCGGCAAGGACTTCTACGCCCTGATCGACCAGATCAAGGACGACCTGCCGGACCTGACGCGCATCATCACGCTGGATGGAGACCGGGAAGACTGGGACTATTTCCCCTCCTGGCGCGATTCCAAACCGGCCACCGCGCCAGGGCTGACCGTGGAGGGGGATGATGATGTGATCCAGCTCTACACCTCCGGCACGACCGGCCGGCCCAAAGGTGTTCAGCTCACGAACGACAACTACCGTGCCTTCTTCACCCAGGCGGGTATGCTGGAATGGTCAAGCTATGATGCGGGCGAGGCGATCATGAATGCCATGCCGCAATTCCATGTGGCGGGCGTGAATGTCGGCGTGCTCGCGAGCCTTCAGGGCGCCAAGACGGTGATCCTGCGCGAGATCGATCCGCAGCTGATCCTGCGCCTCATTCCCGAACACAAGATCGCCCATGCCTTCTGGGTGCCGGCCGTGATCCTGATACTGACCCAGCAGCCGAACATCCGCGAGACGGATTTCTCCAGCCTGAAACAGGTTTTCTATGGCGCCTCACCGATTTCCGAAGCCCTGCTGCGCACGGCAGTGGAGATCATGGGCGCGCGCTTTACCCAGCTTTATGGCCTGACCGAAACCGTCGGTGCCGGGACCTTCCTGCCACCCGAAGCGCATGATCCAAGCTGGGGCAAGCTGCGCTCCTGCGGTGTGCCCTGGCCGGGCGCTGTGGTGCGCGTGGTCGATGGGGAGGGCAAGCCTGTGCCCACTGGCGAAGTCGGCGAGATCGTCATCAAGTCAGGTTTCGTGATGAAGGGCTACTGGAACCGCCCGGACGCGACGCAGGACGCGGTGCGCGAGGGCTTCTTCCATACTGGCGACGCGGGCTATTTCGACGAGGACGGCTTTCTCTACATCCATGACCGGGTGAAGGACATGATCGTGTCGGGCGGGGAGAATGTTTACCCCGCCGAAGTGGAGAACGCGATCTTCGGCGCGCCGGGCGTAGCGGATGTTGCCGTCATTGGTGTGCCCGATGAAAAGTGGGGCGAGGCGGTGAAGGCCATCGTGGTGAAGAAGCCCGGCGAAGATCCGTCTCCGGAAAGCATCATCGCCTGGGCGAAGGAGCGCATTGCGTCGTACAAGGCGCCCAAATCAGTTGACTTCATCGAGGCCCTGCCGCGCAACCCCTCCGGCAAGATCCTGCGCAAGGATCTGCGCGAGCCTTATTGGAAAGGCATGACCCGCCGCGTGGGTTGAAGGACTTCCTCTGTAAACGGAAGAGTGTTGCCGCTTCAGGTGTCTGGCAGCGCAAAGCGCGGTCCGGAGCCCGTCTTGCCCGCCTGATCGCCCGGATTATAGAGCGCGCAGCGTTTCAGCGAGAGGCAGCCGCAGCCGATGCAGCCGTCCAGCGTCTCGCGCATCTGTTCGAGCTGCGCAATTTTCCGGTCAAGCACGCTGCGGATTTCATGGCTGATCTGGCGCCAGTCTGCCGCTGTGGGGGTGCGCCCCTCCGGCAGGGAGGCGAAGGCGCGCGCGACATCCTCGATCGTCAGGCCAAGGGATTGGGCAATCCGGATGAAAGATACCCGGCGGATGTCTGACCGCAGGAACCGCCGGTGGCGCCCCGCCGAGCGCAGCGAGCGGACAAGCCCGCGTTCTTCATAATAGCGCAGCGCGGAAACAGCGACGCCTGTGCGCGCGGCAAGTTCGCCAATGGTCAGGATGTCAGAATGTTTCAGGGTCATGCAATTCTTCGCTTGATCTAAAGTGCACTTGAGATTGTATCAGAAGGGTCAGGCAAGAACCAGACACGGAAAGGCCCTGCCATGACACAGGCACTCCCTCGCCCCGCCCGCATAGAACACGTCAACATCACTGTTCCGGATTCGGAACATGCCGCCCGCATCTTCGAGCAGATCTTCGGCTGGCATGTCCGCTGGCGCGGAAAGGCGATGAGCGGCGGGCATACCGTGCATGTCGGCTCGGAAAACCATTATCTGGCTCTCTATTCTCCGCCTGCGGGGAAACGGTGCCCGGAGCGGTTCGAGAAGGGCCTGCCGCTCAACCATATCGGAATTGAGGTGGACGATATTGTCGCCATCGAAACGCTGGTGCGCCGGGCAGGCTATGCGCCTTTCGGCCATGATGATTATGAGCCGGGGCGCCGGTTCTATTTCTTCGACGAGAGCAATATCGAGTTTGAGGTGGTCTCTTATGCCCCCGTATTGGAGTATGCCGGCTGAGCGGATGCGCTCTCTCCCCGTGATGGCCGGCCCGGCGGGAAGTGCATCCAAATGCGCTTCCCGCTGCATCGCGTATCTGAAAAGGGAGATATGTCATGAAATTCTGCGCCGTGCCCGCCGCCATCTTTGCCGCTTTCCTGATGGCGGCCTGCTCGCCTGCGGCGCCCGCCGCGCCGGAAGAGGCAGCCGAAACCGCGGCTGAAACTGCCGTGCCAACCCCCGCCGACGGGCGCGCGATTGTTGCCGATATTGGCGCCATCAACACACCGGATGGCATTGAGGAGTCCTATGCCGTGCGCATCGGCGGCATAGATCAATGGATCAGTGTGCGCGGCAAGGACCGGAATAATCCGGTGATCCTGCTGGTGCATGGCGGCCCCGGTTCGGCAGAGCTTGCCATCGGCTGGACCTTCCAGCGCGGCTGGGAGGATTATTTCACCGTCGTGCAATGGGACCAGCGCGGGGCAGGCAAGACCTGGTCCCTGAATGATCCGGAGACGGTTATCCCGACACTGACGGTCGACCGGATGACCCAGGATGTGGTTGAGATGATGGAGCATGTCCGCCAGAAGCTCGGCAAGGAGAAGTTGATCTTGCTCGGCCATTCCTGGGGTACGATCATCGGCCTCAAGGCGGCGATGGCGCGGCCGGATCTGGTGGCGGCTTATGTGGCCCATGGCCAGGTGATCAACATGCAGCGCAATGAGGAAGAAGGCTTCCGGCTGACTCTGGCCGCTGCCCAAACAGACGGAAACGCAGAAGCCGTGGCGGCGCTGGAAGCGCTGGCGCCCTATCCCGGCGAACTGACGGTGGCGCGCATCGGCGATGAACGCACCTGGTCCAATCATTATGGAGGGCTCGCAGCCTATCGCGAGAATGCGTCTGCCTGGTTCGGCGCGATGCGGCTGTCACCGGACTATGATGAGGCCGTGCTGAAAAACTATGACACGGGAAGCCTTGCCAGCATCACGGCGCTGATACCGGAGCTGGGCAGGGTGAATATGGACACGGTCACCGAAAGCCCGGTGCCGGTTTTCCTGCTGCATGGGCGCCATGACTTCACGACGCCGCCTGCTGCCAGTCTTGCCTGGATGGAGGCGCTCAAGGCGCCCGCCAAGGCCAACTACTGGTTTGACCACTCTGCCCACCTCGCCTTCATGGAGGAGCCGGGCAAGGTGCTGATGACGCTGGTCACCTGCATCCGGCCCTATTCAATGGAGCCGGACATCGCCGCCGCGCGCCAAAGCGCTGCTGCCTGCGTTCAGGAGGGGTAGGCGCCGTCAGTGAGCCAGACGCATCCAGTCGCGGGCCGCCTGCAGCGCCATTTTCACTTCGGCCGAGGACAGCATTTCCGCCATTTCCTGACGCTGCACCTTGGCATCCTCATGACCGCGCACGGCGGCGAGGTTGAACCATTTGTGCGCTTCGATCAGGTTGATCTCGGTGCCGGTGCCGGTCGCATAGGCAAGGCCTGCGCGGTAAAGGTCTTCGGCATGGGAATGCGCACCAAGCAGGCTGGCGGGTTCCACATGTGTATCTGAATAGGCCATGTTTCTTCTCTTTCACTCCTGAACCGGCCGCCGGGTTTTCCCGTGCTGTCACCGGTAATCCATCACGCACCGGATTATCCGGCGACGGATGAAGGGTGCCCTGAGAGCGTTGGAACATGGTTAAAATTGCATTTGCCATGACACGGCTTCGTAAACGTATCGGTCGGCCGTGTTAGCAAAGCGGCTTTTGCGGGCGTATTTGCGCTTTGCGAGCCTCCGGTCACTCCATCCCCGGATAACGTTTGAAGGCCGGAATATCGGCAAGGTGCGCCATCCAGGGGGCCTGCTCGGCGGTCTGCACCTGCGCGCCCGGCGTGAAGGCATCGGGCGCGTCCAGGGTCATCAGCTGCACGTCCACAATGCCCGGCAGATAGGTCTCGTTGATATAGTAGAGGCCGGTGCCACACTGGCCGCAGAAATAGCGGAAACTGTCGCCGGAAGAGTTGAACGCGCGGGCCTCTCCGGCCGTCACGCGGAAATCATCCTTCGGGACCATGGCCCAAGCCACCAGCGGCGCGCCGGCGCTTTTCTGGCAATCCCGGCAATGGCAGATCGAGATCCGTTCGGGCGGGCCGCCGAACTCAAAACGCACTTTCCCGCACTGACATCCGCCCGCAATGGCCATGGCCGCCTCCGCATTGTTCCTGAAATGTTCTTTTTGCATGATCAACCCGCCGGGTCAAACGGGATGTGGGAGGGAGGAGGCGGCAAAGAAAAAGCCCCGCGGAAACTGCGGGGCTTTCTTCAGTGCAACGGCGCGGCCTGAAATCAGGCGGCCACTTTTTTCTTGGCCAGCGACTTGGCGAGTTTTTCCATCGCCTTGCCTTTGTCGATGTTTTCGACGGCGGCCAGTTCGCGGGCCATCCGGTCCAGCGCGCTCTCATAGAGCTGGCGCTCGGAATAGGACTGCTCGGGCTGGTCGTCGCCGCGGTGCAGGTCGCGAACGACCTCCGCGATCGAGATCAGGTCGCCGGAATTGATCTTCGCTTCGTATTCCTGGGCGCGGCGCGACCACATGGTCCGCTTGATCCGGGCCTTGCCGCCGAGCGTCTTGAGCGCATCATCGACCAGTTTCGAGCCAGCCAGGGCGCGCATGCCGGAAGCTTCAGCGCGGTTCGTCGGCACACGCAGGATCATCTTGTCCTGGTCAAATGCCACGACATAGACTTCCAGCTGCATACCCGCGACCGTCTGACTTTCGATACCGGTGATTTTGCCCACGCCGTGCGCCGGGTAGACAACACTCTGACCGACCTCGAACGCATGAGTCCGAGCTTCTGCCTTCTTCGCCATATAGGTAAGACCCTTTTCTACACACACATTAAGAGAGTCGAGTTCACCCGGCCCAGTTCCTGATTAAGGCTCTGAGTTAGGAATTCCCGCTCTTCTTGATTGTTGTTCAGATATTCCGTGTAGCACATTCTTACAGGAAATACAACAGTCTGGCGCAGGCAGCGCCAGAGCGGGAAAGACGCGAAATCGGACAAATCGTTAACGCGCCCTGATCCTTCAAATTCCCCGCAATTACAGCGGGGCATGAAAATGGGGAGAAAATATTTCTCCCTAAGGGTGCTGTTAATCGCCGGTCCCGGGATTTGGGCTGAAGTATTTTTCCAGCTTGCCGGTCACGCTGGCCCATTCATCCCGGTCCGCAGGGGGTTCCTTCATCCGGGTGATATTGGGCCAGACCTTGGCATATTCGGAGTTCAGCTTCAGCCATTTGCCATCGGGATCGTCCTCGGTGTCCGGCTTAATCGCCTCAGCGGGGCATTCAGGCTCGCAGACGCCGCAATCGATGCATTCATCGGGGTGAATGACGAGCATGTTCTCGCCTTCATAGAAACAGTCGACAGGGCAAACCTCGACGCAATCCATGTATTTGCAGCGGATGCAGGCGTCGACGACAATATAGGTCATGGGAGGTCCGGGGTCTTCTGGCGGGAATTGAGCCTCGCAATTGGCGAGGCAAAGCGCCCCTGTCAATGAGGCGTACTACACAGCGCGGGCAGAAAGGCTCAAACTGCGCCGGAAGTGCGCGCCTCCGCGCGGCGGCGGGCCTCGGCGCGCTGCACATCGTCAACATGCAGCAGCCCGGCCACATGCCGCACATAGGCATCTTCAAGGTCCGACCGCTCGCCATCGGCATAGATCACCCGGTAGATCGCCTCGATCACCTTCACGCGCTCTGCCATTGGAAGTTTCTTCGCATGTTTGGTGAATTGATGGCTGCCGACAGCCTCCTCGGCCAGCGCTTCGGCTTCGGAGAGCAGGGCATCGGCCTTGTCGGCCTCGAATTCGAACGCCTCGACCAGGATCTCGGCGATCATGTCGCTTTCGATATTCACATATACCCCGTCCACCAGCGCCGCTTCGACCAGCAGGGCAGTCACCGCCACATAGGGCGGCATCGACTGCTCGGCGGGCGTTTTCGGCGTCAGCAGGCGCTTGATGCGGTCCATCATGGCTCGGCCTCCAGAGGGCGGTAGAGCGCCCGTGCTTCCTCGGCGGGGCCGCGGCGATCCCCGAGGTCCAGCACTTCAATGCAGTAGATACGCCCGGCTTTCCCGAATGTCACCACATCGCCAACGGTGAGGGCGGCGCCAGGCTTGTCGGTCTTTCTGATCTGGCCCCGATGCGACAGGCGCACGCCATGGCCCTTGATGTGCGCGGTGGAAAGGGCGCGTGTCTTGAAGAAGCGGGCCCGCCACAGCCAGATATCGAGGCGCAGCGAGACTTCTTCGGTCATGCGGCGCGCACGCTATTGGAAAGGTTTGTAGACAAAGCCGCCTTCGCCCGCAGCTTCGGCAGGCTTGCCACCATCGGCGCCCGGCCTGCGCGGCGGCTTCTGTTTCTGCGGCCGGGGAGGCTTTGGCGGCTTGGGTGGGGGCAGCAGCGCGGCGAGCGCGGCAAACGGGCTGTCAGGATCGGCCACCTTGCGCTGGGGCGGGGCCGAACGGTTATCCGGGCGCCGGTCATTCCGGCCATCGCCGCGATTGTCGTTTCCGCGCGGCGGCCGGCGGTCATCCCGGCCACGGCCGCGGCCTTCCCCGCGCGGGCCTTTGCCCTGGGGGCGATCCGATTGCGGACGATCTGCCGGCACGCCGTCGCGCTTCGGGCGGTCCCCCTGCGGGCGTTCGGCGCGGGGTGGGCGGGCGCTCTGGCCTTCTTCCGGCCGCGTGCGGGCACCATAACGCCACAGCGTTACCGCGCCGGTTTCCTTGTCCTTTTCGGCGGGCGCAAGGCCAAAGCCTTTCAGCACGCCTGGCCAGTCATCAGCCGGGCAGGACACCATCGAGGCAAGGTCAATCGCAATCGGGAAGGCATTCTTGCCGGCGTCCTTGCGCCGCTTGGCAATTTCCCAGCCGAGGCGCTCGGCAAGATCGGCGCGGACCGCGCGGCGCCCAAAGCGCAGATAACCATTTGCGGCGAGGGCTTCTTCCGGCCAGGTGCCGTCCAGCGCGAACGATCCTGCGCCTTCCGGGGCTAGCGGATATTCCGTGCCCGAAGCAACAGCCTTCAGAATGGCGATCACGCGCTGGGCGGCTGGCTTCTGCGCGTCAGGGGCGTGTACGGCCACGCGCCCCGCGCGGATGCCGGCCGCCTTCAGGGCTTCGCGTTGTTCGGGCGTGATGCGCGCTGGCGGATCATCCGTGCGAAGATCAACCGCTGCGCCGCTTTCCAGAATGCGGAAGGCCAGGCCGCGCGCCATGCCTTCCAGGCCAGCGCCGGCTTCCCCGCTGGCAAGCTTCGCATGGGTTGGAAGGACACGGGCAATCTCGCCCTTCAGCCATTCCTCAACACGGGCAAGCGCGGGGGCGCGCTCACTCGCCTCCACCTCAACCGCGCCGATCAGTTCGGCGCGTGGGGCAATCCAGCTGGCACCCCTGGCGAGGCGGGCAATCGGGGCGCCCTTGAATTCAATCTCCGCCCCTTCGGTCAGTTTGAAGGCGTCCGAGGGCGCGCCGGTGATCTCGGCAAGGCGCTGGCTCAGCATCGGTCGGATCGCGGCCAGGGCGGCGCCGCGCACGGCCTTTCCTTCCAGCGTCCGGGCATCCAGAACCGGCTCGAAGGTCAGGCCCTTCAGGCGGCCGACCAGATGGCCTTCAACGGTCACGTCGCCGTCGGGCGTCAGATTGGTCACGAGGGCATCTTCCTTCTTGAGGCTTGCGAGCAGCGCGGTGGTGCGCCGGTCGACAAAGCGGGCTGTCAGCGCTTCGTGTAGCGCGTCGGAGAGGGAGTCTTCAATCTCCCTCGTTTTCTGCTGCCAATAGGCTGGATTTTCCAGCCAGTCAGGGCGGTGGGCGGCATAAGTCCAGGTGCGGATGGCGGCAAGGCGCTGTTGCAGCCTGGCAATGTCGCCATTCGTGGAGGCCAGATCCTCCATCCGGCGCTCGAGACCTGCATCGGAAAGGCGCGCGTCCGGGTCGGCCAGCGTATCGGCCAGGCCCAGAACGAGGCGCCCATGCCCCTCCGGGCCGGCCTTGCGGAAGTCCGGCAGCCGCGCCAGATCCCACAACCGGCGCACCTTGCGGTCGCCCGTCACATTCGGCCCGATGCCGCCATCCTCGCTCATCCGGCGCAGCACCCATTCGTCCAGGGCGTGGGGATTGTGGATGAGGCGCGGATTGCCCGAAGGCTTCTCCAGGCTGCGGATCAGACCTTTGAGACTTGAGAAATCGAGGGCGGAGCTGCGCCACTGGATGGCGTCCACAGGGTCAAACCGGTGGGCCTCTATCGCTTTCCATTCTTCCTCGGTGAAAGGCGGGCAGCTGCCGGTCTCGCCAAATTCGCCATCGGTGCGGAAACGCCCGGCGCGCCCGGCAATCTGGCCGCACTCGGCCAGTGTCAGCGCCCGGTGGCGCCGCCCGTCGAATTTGGAACGTGAAGCAAACACCACCCGGTCGACATTCAGGTTCAGCCCCATGCCGATAGCGTCGGTAGCAACGATATAGTCCACCTCTCCCGACTGGTAGAGCGCCACCTGCGCATTGCGGGTGCGGGGGCTGAGCGCGCCCATCACCACCGCCGCCCCGCCTTTCTGCCGCCGCAGCAGCTCGGCAATCGCGTACACTTCCTCGGCGCTGAAGCCGACAATGGCGGTGCGCTTGGGCAGTTTGGTGATCTTGGTATGGCCGGTATAGCGCAGCTCCGAGAAGCGCTCGCGCGGCTCGGTCTCCACGCCCAGCTTCAGTTCGCGCAACAGGCCGCGCATCGTGTCGGCACCCAGCAGCAGCGTCTCGTGATTGCCGCGCATGTTGAGGATGCGGTCGGTGAACACATGTCCCCGGTCTTCGTCCTCGGCCAGCTGGATTTCGTCGATGGCCAGGAAATCCGGGCGGATATCCACCGGCATCGATTCCACGGTGCAGATGAAATAGCGCGCCGTGGGAGGGCAGATGCGCTCCTCCCCGGTGATCAGCGCGGCATGGGGGTATCCCTTGGCGGCCACCACCCGGTCATACACCTCGCGCGCCAGCAGGCGCAGCGGCAGGCCGATCATGCCGGTCCCATAGCCCAGCATCCGCTCAATGGCGTAATGCGTCTTGCCGGTATTGGTGGGGCCGAGGATGGCCTTGAGTGTTGTCATGTGCGGGGAAGGGATGGGGGCGGGGGCGCGCCCGTGTCAAGCACGCGGCATGTCAAAGCGGATCATGCCTTCCGCCTCGGGGCGGAATCCGGGCGGCAGGCGGGTGGCCTCATCATAGAGCGCGCCAGCAAAGCCTGCCTTGCTGATATCGCCCCACAGGCAGATGGCCCCACACAGATTGGCGCCGGAAAGGTCGGCCTGCCAGAGATTGGCCCCGGTCATGTCCGCGTCTACAAGATTGGCATGTGCCAGCCGTGCCGATCGCAGGTTGGCGCCTTTCAGCAGGGCGCCCCGCAGATGTGCATGGGTCATCGAGGCGTTCAGCAGCCTTGCATGGTTGAGGCAGGCCCCGGCAAGGTTGGCCCAGTCGAGCCGGGCGCCCCGCAGCTCGCAATTGTGAAACCGCGTCCCGGAAAAATCCTGCCCGCGCAGATCGGCGCCATGAAAGTCGCGCCCTTCGATCAGAAGGCCCGCTCCGGCCACGGTTGCCCGCGCGTCTCGTCCTGTCGCCAGAATGTCCATCAGTGACCCGTTTTGTCCCAGTTTGTCCATTTGAGGCTATTCGCGGGGCATTGAAAGACCCGCAATTGACATGCGTTTCGTCTATCCTGCCCAGTTGCAGGAAGAGGGTTGGACAGCCCGCTCCAGGCGTCATAATCTCAACACAGCGTTAACCTATGGAGCTGGGGCGTTCATTGGCAATCGCATGGGGATATCCGGTATGTTGAAACACTACACAGCGAGGACTGCGCGCGCTGCAATCGCGATGGCTCTCGGCGGCGCGGCGCTGCTGGCGGCGTGCGACCAGATCGATACCCGCATTGAGCGGGCACGGGAGATTGCGGACGCTTCGGTGGACCAGATCAATGGCGAAACCGTCATCGACCCCACCTATCGCAATCTTGAGCGCGCGGCCCCGGCAGACCGGGCCCTTGCGGGCACGGTGATGGCGCAATTTGCCGTAGACGATGAAGAACGCCCGATGTTTGCCATCGGCTCGATCATTGCCAAGCCGCTCGATATTCCGGCCTCCGCGCCCGTCGAGATCCCCGACGACGCCGCCATGATCGAAGAAGAACTCGAATATTTCGACAGCCCGGAAGGGGAGGCGATGCTGGAAGCCGAGGAGGCGCCTGCCGCCGCGCCCGCTCCGCCGGCTGCCGAAGCGCCCGTCACACGCGAAATTCTCGCCGAGCCTGCCCAGGTGATGCCCCGGATCAAGCTGGATCCGCGCGCGGCGCAGGAGAGCCGTCAGGAAATCGCCGAAGCCGGCCGCAACATCGAACAGTTTGCCCTCAAGGACGACACCCAGCGCCTGCAGATGCGCCGCCTGTCGCAGGACGATCTCAAGGCCATGGCGCCGGAGGAGCGCGTGGAAGTGCGCAAGATTGCCCGCCGCGCGCCGGTCGCCCGTGAAGTTGTCCAGAAACAGCTCGATGCCAACGCGGTCATGCTCGATACGATGACCAGATATGGCGTCGGCGGCGAGGTGGCGCTGTCGCGGCAGGGGCAGATGGTCATCCAGATCGGGGCTGATGGCGCCAGTCCGACCCAGTTCCGTGGCCGCAACGGCCCGGCCGATTTCCTGGCCCGCGCCGAAAGCGCTGAATGTCCCGACAATCCGGATGCGGCGGTTATCCGCGAAGACCTCGCCGTGGCCACCGCCTGCGTGGTGCGCGACCTGCGCGCCTCGGGCCAGTTCGAATATGTCGAGCCCGACTTCATCTTCCAGAACCAGTTTGCCCGCAAACCGAAGGACATGCCCGCCGGAACGCCAGGGGAAACCAAGACGGGTTCAAACGGTTCCACCGCAACACCGGCAAAACCGGCGGTCTCCGATCCGAATGATCCGCTCTGGGCCCTGCAATGGCATTTCCGCGACAAGGGAACGGCAGAGGGCCGCACCGCCGGTGGCGCCGGCTTCGAGAGCTTCTGGAAACGTCAGGGCATCACCGGGTCGGATGGCATTGTTGTCGCGGTCGTGGATACCGGCCTGCAGATGAGCCATCCCGATATTGCCGGTTCGCCCAATATCATGCCGGGTTATGACATGGTCTCCGATCCGCGCATGGGCAATGACGGGGATGGACGCGATACCGATCCCAATGATCCGGGCGACCTTTGCGACCCCACCAAGCCCGGCGCTGCTGACAGCTTCCATGGCACGCATGTCGCCGGCACCATCGGCGCGGCAGCAACCAATAACGGAGCCGGCGTCGCGGGCGGCGCGTGGGACGTTCGCATCGTGCCGGTGCGCGCGCTGGGTAAATGCGGCGGCCGCCTGTCGGATATCAACGACGCCATCCGCTGGGCCGCAGGCCTGGTCCCGGCCGAAGTCTCTGACGAAAACAATGTCTGGACCGAAGTTTGGAACGAAAACCCGGCAGACATCATCAACCTGTCGATCGGCCTTCTGGGCACCTGCCCGGCCTCGCTGCAGGATGCGATCGACTCCGTCACCGAAGCTGGTGTGATCGTTGTTTCTGCGGCCGGCAATGCGCGGATGGCCACCAGCCTTTATGCGCCGGCCGGCTGCCGGAATGTCGTGACGGTTGCAGCCAGCGATGCGCGGGGCCAGATCGCGCCCTATTCGAACTTCGGGCCTGAAGTGATGGTGCTCGCCCCGGGCGGTGACCTGACGCGGGACGATAATGGCGACGGCAAGCCCGACGGCGTGCTCTCCACCAAGGCGGCCACCAACTGCTACGATCCGGTGACCGGCCAGGGCGTCGAGAACTGCTTCTACGCCTATGAGCAGGGCACCAGCATGGCGGCGCCGCATGTCTCGGCCGCTCTGGCGCTTCTCAAGGCGCGTGATCCTGCTGCCAGCCGGGAGGATATCATCAGCACGCTGAGAGCGGCGCTGGACCCGCGCGAAAGCCTGCAATGTGCGGGCCTCTGCAGCCAGTATCCGGGCGCCACGCCGATTGAAGGCAGCCCGGACATGTGCGCGCGACCCTGCGGGCAGGGGCTGCTGAACATGGCCAATGTTCCGGTCAAGGCGACAGGTGGGGGTGGCCGCTAGATGGCGTGGTCAATTCCTCTGGATGTGCGCGGTCCGCTCGGCGTGCTCGGCATCGGCCTTCTGGCCGGAGCGGCCGGCCTCGCCATTGTCAGCGTGCGCACGGGAGAGGAAACTGGCAATGGGGCGGGCGCCGCCGGGCCTGCTGCCGTTGACGGGCAGGCCCTGTCAGACGATCGCCCGCCCAGCCCGCTGCCCCCGGCTCTGGATCCGCCGCCGGGACGCCCCGCCTTGATCATAGATCCGGAACCTGCGCCCCTGCCGCCGGACGAACCGGAGGAAGAGGCTGTCCCGCTCATTCCGCAGGTCACCATCCAGCAGCAGGGTAGTGGCGGCGGCGTTCTCCCCGCCCGCGCAGGCACGGCGGAGGTCGTCTTCATCGTCCGCCTCAAGGGCGTGCCGGAGGCCGATACTATCACCCGCAATTTCAAGCGGGATCCTGCCGCCGCCCAGGCCGCCTGGCTGGAACTGACCACCCGCATCCCGGTGCTGGCGGAGTTTGAGCTTTCCGGCGCCAGCTATTCCGGCGAACTCCGCCTCTCGCGGCGCCTGGCCGAGGCGACGCCCGAGGCCATCAAGCAGGTGCAGGAACGCCTCCTCGCCATTGAGGGCGTGGCCTATGCCGATCCAGATTATGTCGCCCACCCCGGCCAGAAGGACAAACCATGAGCCTCCTCCGTCTCCAGATCGTTTCCCTCATGCTGGCTGCCAGCGCTGTGCTTGCCGGCTGCGACCAGATCCGTCTTCCGGGCGCCAGCGGCAATACCGACGCAGAGCCCAAGGCCGGTGAAGAAATTCTCCCTCCGGGAACGGAAGAAGATCAGGGGCCTAGTGAGGTCGAATTTCCCGTCCGTCCGGAATCAACCGCTGCCGACAGCGCCATTGACTGGGAGGCGGCCCGCCGGGATCTCGCCGCCCGCCCGATTGAAACGCGGGAAGGGGCCTTCCAGGTTGCTTCCGGGGAGGCTGCCCCGCCCGTGCCGGTTTTCCTGCCATCGGCGCCGGTCTCGGTACAGAGCGGGGAAGCCGATGTCCGCTTCCAGCCGATGAGCGATGGGTATTATGCCTTCTTCCCCGGCGACAAATACGACACCATCGTCAATGGCACCAACAAGGTGGTCGCCGCTCCGGGTGAGGAAGTTACCCCGCGCGGGGACGCGCTGAATTTCCAGCCAACCACCACCGGGGCGCAGGTCTCCTTCTCGCGGTATGGCGCAGACTATCTGGTAGAGTTTGAATGCAAGGAACTGACGAATGGCCTGCCCACCTGCATCACGCAGGACGAGGCGCTGGCCTTTGCAACGGATCTGGTGATTTCGGGGACCCGCTGATGCTGAAAGCACGTTTATCTGCCGTCGGATTATCGGCGCTCTTGTTGCTGCTGGGGGCGTGCGATTTTGTCCGCTTCCCCGGGGATGGCGGCCCGCCGCCGCAAACGCCTGAGCCTGGACCGGCCATTCCGCCGGGCGCGCCTGGTCCTCCGCCGCCCGAGCCTGGCGAAGACCCATGGGAGCTTCCCCCTCTTGAGGAAGACACCACCCCAGAGCCTGAGCCGGCCGACGGCACGGCGCCGGAGGAGGAAGAGCCCAATCCGGAAATGCCCGTAGACGGAACACCCGGTGAGGAGCCTTCTCCCGAAGAGACTCCGCCGGGTGACACACCGACGCCCGATCCCGCCGAGCCTGAAGCGCCCGAGCCTGAGCCCGAGCCCCAACCCCAGCCGGAACCTGAGCCTGAGCCTCAGCCCGTGGTCCAGCCGGTGTTCAGCTTTCATCCTCCCGGCGCGCTGCTCGCCGGGTCTGGCGGGGGCTTCCCCGAACAGGTTGTCCATGCGCCGAACATGGTGTTCCCGATCAAGTCGGCCCCGGCCTATCTCCAGTCACAGGTCTTCATGTATGGCGGCGGCGTTGCGGGCGGAGACCAGTGCGATGCGCGCAACTACGCCTATCCCTGGCGGGACAATTTCTGCGAAACCCGCTCGGCCGATCGCGGCTCGCCCTTCTGCCCGGTGAACAAGATCCATCAGGGTCAGGACATTCGCGTCGGCACGGCGGCCGACTGCAACACCCTGCGCCGCCAGAGCGCAGCGGCGCGCGGCATTCACGAGGTGGTCGCTGTCGAGGACGGCGTCATTTCCTCCATCGGTACGTACACGGTCAAACTTCGCAGCGAGGGCAGCATCTATAACTACATGCACCTCAATATGAGCCGGCTAGCTGTCACCGCGGGCCAGTTCGTCAAGGCAGGCGATCTGATCGGCTATGTGTCAAACGACTTTGGCGGCACGCCCACCACCATTCACCTGCATTTCGAGATCACCCAGAACACCGCCGGCAATGGCTGGGTGCATGTGCCGCCCTATCTCTCGCTGGTGAAGGCCTATGAACGCCGCGAGAATGGCCCCGGTGAGCAGCTTGAGCCGGAAATCGGCGTCGCCTCGGCGCCCGAATGGGTCATCCCCGAAGGCTATGAGATCATCGAATAGAACGAAGAAGGGCGGCTGACGAGGCCGCCCTTTTCAAATCTGCCATCTGTTGGCGGTGGGCCTCAGCCCGAAATCGCCTGCTCGTCGCGCTCGCCGGTGCGGATGCGCAGGATGGCTTCCAGGTCGTGGACGAAGATCTTGCCGTCGCCGATGGTGCCGGTATTGGCCGCTTGCGTGATCGCCTCGATGAAGCGTTCCACATCGGCGTCGGCGCAGGCCAGCTCCACCTTCACCTTCGGCAGAAGGCGCACTTCATATTCGGCGCCGCGATAAACTTCCGTCTTGCCCTGCTGGCGGCCATAGCCGCGCACTTCGGTCACGGTCAGGCCGGTGGCCCCGGCTTCGGAAATCGCCTCGATAACCGCGTCCAGACGGCTCGGTTTGAAGACTGCAGTGATCTGTTTCATGGCGGTATTCCTGTCTGACGGGCGGATGCTGCACATGCGAAGGTAATCAACATGACGGTCTCGTCAATGTTCTTCACGCCTTGCCGCACGGGCAGGGCGCGCAATTCTCACCTGATCGGTCACCGGCGCGGCGGTACCGCTGCGCGGCGGGGCATAGAGGCGCTTGACCGCCTCGATCAGAACCACCCCGCCCATGCCCGGCGCGATCAACCGGCCCATCGCTTCCCAGCCCTCGGCGGCGGAGGTCACAAGGCCAAGATCGGTCGGCGGCATGTAGAGGGCCCCGGAAGAAGCCGTCACCTGAAACAGGCCGGTTGAAAGCAGATTGGAAAGCTGGCTGCGCGTCCAGGGCCGGCCATGGCCAAAGGGTGTCCGCGTGGCGCGCGACCAGAGGCCGGAGCGATTGGCCGCCGTCAGCACGATGCGGCCTTCCGGCGCGGTCACACGCCAGATCTCGCGCAGATAGGCGCGCGGATCGCCGGTTTCTTCCAGGCCATGCAGGATGATTACCCGGTCAAACAGCCCATCGGGGAAGGGCAGGCGCGGATCGCCCACCGCCACGGTGGCATTCCCCCGGCCCGAACAATCCCAGCTGACAGGGCCATGTTCCAGCGGGACGGCGGCAATCATCCGGCGCGGCCCGTGGGTGAAGGCGTCCAGCACCGGCAGCGCGTAGCCAAGCCCCAGAACAGACAGGCCCTTGGCGTCCCCCCACAGATCGGTCAGCTTGCCCGCCAGAATGCGCGCGGCCGCCTTGCCCAGGTCGGAGGCGTAAAAGCGTTCAAGGGTGACGGCATCCTGTCGCATCGTTATGGCTTGCAGCGCGTTCCTGTAATCGCGGGCCTGTTTGCGGAGGTAGACCCATGAGTGTTCTGATCGAAATACACCAGTTTCCCTGCCTGAACGATAATTACGGTTATCTGGTGCATGAACCCGGCTCAGGCGCCACCATCGCGATTGATACACCCGATGCGGAAGTATACCTCGCCGAAGCCGAAAAGATGGGCTGGCAGATCAGCGAGATCTGGAACACCCACTGGCATCCCGATCATGCCGGCGGCAACCTCAAGATCAAGGAAGTCACCGGCTGCCGCATCATCGGCCCGGCGGGCGAAGCTGACAAGATACCGGGCATCGACAAGCGCCTGAAGGGCGGCGACCGCGTGGAACTGGGGGATGCAACGGCTACCGTCATCGATGTGCCGGGCCACACGCTGGGCCATATCGCCTTCCACTTCCCCGATCAGGAGGTGGCCTTTGTGGGTGATGCCGTCTTCGCCCTTGGCTGCGGCCGGGTGTTTGAAGGCACGATGGAGATGATGTGGGAAAGCCTGAAGCGCATCAAGAAACTGCCGAAAAAGACGCGGCTCTACTGCGCCCATGAATACACGGCCTCGAACGCGAAATTCGCTGTCACGATCGAGCCGGAAAACAAGGCGCTGAAGGAATATGTCGCCTGGATCGAGAAGCGCCGCGCCGAGGGAAAGCCGACTGTGCCCGCGCTGCTGGAGCGGGAGCTGGAGACAAACCCCTTCCTGCGGGCCGATCTTCCCGAAATGCAGCTTGCCATGGGCCATGCCGGCAATGCGGCGGCCACTTTCGGTGAAATCCGCGCACGCAAGGACCGGTTCTGATGCGGCCTGCCATCTCCGGCGATCTTGGCCCGAATGAAATCATCCGGATGCTCGGCCTTCGGCCTCATCCGGAAGGGGGCCATTATGGCGAAACCTATCGCGCCCCGGCCGAGGCTGGCGCCCGAACTAATTTGACGGCCATCTACTATCTTCTCCAGGCCGACGAGATTTCCGCCTGGCACCGGGTGGACGCAGATGAGGCCTGGCTCTGGCATGCCGGCGGCCCGCTCGCCCTCACCCTCTCTCCGCCAGACGGGAAGGGCGCCGCCAGCGTCACCCTCGGGCCGGACCTGCGCGCGGGCCAGCGCCCTCAGGCCATTGTTCCGGCCGGGCACTGGCAGACGGCCGAGACGCTGGGTGCCTGGACGCTGGTGTCTTGCCTCGTCGCGCCGGGCTTTGAGTTTTCGGGCTTCACCCTGGCGCCGCCGGGCTGGCGGCCAGACGTCTGAAGGCGGGCCTCCAGACACCAGAAAACTCCAACGGCGTTGGAGTTTTCTGGCCCCTCGTTGGAGTTTTATTGGAGCTTCGTTGGAGTTTTCCGGGGGGCTTATCCACGGGATAAGCCCCGACCTGTCAGCCGGCGATATATTGCGCGCCGTTCACCGTCATGGTCGCCCCATTGATGAAAGCGGCTTCGTCGGAGGCAAGATAGGCGCACATCGAGGCGATCTCTTCGGCCTTGCCGAGCCGGCCCACGGGGATGGTCGCGATGATCCCTTGCAGCACTTCGGGCTTCACCGCCTGCAGCATCTCGGTATCGATATAGCCAGGCGCTACCACATTGGCCGTAATGCCTTTTTTGGCGCCTTCATAGGCCAGCGCCTTGGTAAAGCCGATCAGGCCGGCCTTGGCAGCGGAATAGTTGGCCTGCGTGAACTGGCCCTTCTGGCCGTTGATCGAGGAGATGTTGATCACCCGGCCCCAATTGCGCTCGCGCATCCCGTCCCACACCTGCCGGGTCACGTTGAAGGCAGAGGTCAGGTCCACATTGATCACTTCCTGCCACTGGGCCAGCGTCATCTTATGGAACGGCGCGTCCCGCGTGATCCCGGCATTGTTGACCAGCACGTCAATCGGCCCCAGGTCCGCCTCGATCGCCTTCAGCCCGGCGCCCACGGCGTCATAGTCGGCCACGTCGAATTTGTAGACCTTGATCCCCGCTTCGCGCGAAAATTCGGCCGCCGCCGCGTCATTGCCGCCATAATTTGCGGCCACCGTATATCCCTTGGCCTTCAGCATTTCGCTGATTGCCCTGCCGATGCCGCGCGTCCCGCCGGTCACCAGAGCCGTTTTCGCCATGGTCTTGTCTCCTCCCGATTGTCTCGTTCAGATTACACTCGCCTAGAAGGGGGTCTCACATCAATAGCGCATTGGTCTTGCGAGGGTTCTGTGTAAATATTTTGCACTAGCACAATAATTGCTTGCTCCATTGCAGGGCATCGCGCGAGGTGAGGACATGGCCAGACAACCAGGCTCAGGCGGGCCGATCATCATAAAGAAGTATGCCAACCGGCGTCTCTACGACACGTCGACATCTTCCTATGTCACTTTGGAACACCTTTCAGATCTTGTCCGGGAAGGGCAGGAATTTGAAGTGCGCGACGCCAAGACTGGCGAAGACCTGACCCGCCAGGTGCTGACACAGATCATTTTCGAGCATGAAACCAAGGGGCAGGGCGCCTTGCCGCTGAATTTCCTGCGCCAGCTGATCGGCTTTTACGGCGGCGGGGCGCAGGCCTACCTGCCGTCTTTCCTCGAAATGTCGATGAACAGCTTTGCCCAGGCCCAGAAGGAATGGCGCAAGGCGGCCAACCCCATGAGCCTGTTCGAGGCCCAGACGCGCCGCAACATGGCGATGTTCGAGCAGGCGATGAAGATGTTCATGCCCGGCGTCGCGCCCGGCAGCCCAGCCAGCGCCGCAGAGCCGCGCCCGTCTTCCCCGCAGACCCCGTCCAATCCGTTCATGGAATATCAGGCCGAAGCCCTTGCGGCGATGCAGGAGCAGATGGAAGCTATCCAGAAGCAGTTGGCCGACCTGTCCCGCAAGGAATAAGGCCGGCCCGCCAAAGCGCGCCTCAGACGTCGCCCGCCACGCCGAAGTCCCGGCGTGCCGAGACGATGGTGACGATCACGCCTGCCAGAACATCCAGCAGCGTCATCGCCGTCAGGATGAAGAAGGTTGAGGTGGCGAAGTTCGGCATCAGCAGGAACTGCACCAGGCAGAGGATGAACAGCAGCAGCGAGATGCCGTGATTGACGATCGTGGCGGTGCCGGTGCTGGTGGATTTCAGGATTTCCAGGAACAGGAAGATCACCGCCAGAAGGACAATCGCGTCCCCTTTGGTCAGCACCCATTCCACGCCGGAAATCATCGGCAGGCCAAGGAAGCGCTCGTTCAGCAGGTTTGCCATCGGCGCGGCCTGCGCCTGAAGCAGCTGGCCGCTGGCATCGACCGCCTGAACCGGGCCACCGAAAGCCATGGCCATGAGATTGTAGAGCACGACGGGAATGACCAGCAGCGGAAAGATGCCGAAGATTAGTCGCATGAATGACCCCTGTTTTTGAGTTGCGCCATTACCCGCGCGACGTTTCTGGTCACGCTCCATCTTGGCAACGGCCGCGCCCGCAAGTGCGATTCTCGTGTCCTTAGAGGCCTTGCCTGCCACGTCCACCCTCGCAATGACGATTGCGTTTACCAAACCCTGTCTACCGTATCGCAGCGGGGGTGGCGAGGGGCTTTGAGAGGCTGTCTTTCCAGCGGCCGCTTCAGGGATTTTGGGGCGGTTTGTCGAAACTCGCTTCCTGGGCCTTGTGGTGCAGCTGCAGATTGAGCAGCACGCCTTTCGCTACCGGAAGCAGCCAGAGGCAGAGCAGGGTCACCGCAACGCCGACGCCGATCATCGCCAGGATCTTGAGGCCCACCGGCAACGGGCTCATCGGTACCAGGAACAGGAACGGCGCCATCAGGATCAGCACCCCGAAGCCGACGAAGAAGGCCGGCCCGTCCGCCGTGTCTGCAGCGGTCATGTCTCTTCCGCAATGCGGGCAGGCGTCATTGAGCTTCAGATAGCCCTTGAACAGCTTGCCCTTGCCGCAGGCGCCGCAGCGTTGGCGAATTCCGGAGAGAATGGGGGTCTGTTTGTGTTCCATGCCCGGTATTTAGGCATGCGATCTTGCGAAAGCCCCGTGACAAACGCCCGCGCCTCCTCTTGACGCGGGCAGGCGCATTGCCCACGAGTGCGCCGGTTTCAACGCCCTCCGGGAGCTTCCTTCATGTCAGACACTGTCTTCAACCGCATCGCCATCATCGGTGTGGGCCTCATCGGCTCCTCGATTGCGCGGGCAGCGGCTGAATATCGCGCGGCGGGGGAGGTGGTCCTCTATGATGCGAGCCCGGACGTCCGCGCCCGCGCCGGCGCGCTTGGCCTCGGCACCGTGGCGCCGACGCTGGAGGCGGCCGTATCGGACGCTGATTGCGTGATCGTCTGCGTTCCCGTCGGCGCCATTGGCGCTGTGGCCGCCGGAGCGGTGCCCTGCATGAAGTATGGCGCCATTCTCACCGATGTCGGATCGGTCAAGAGTGAGGCGGCGCGCGCGCTGCACGGGGCTGGCGACGGCCGCATCCATGTCATTCCCGGCCACCCGATTGCCGGCACTGAGCAATCCGGCCCGGAAGCCGGTTTCCCGACGCTGTTTCGCGGGGCCTGGCATATCCTGACCCCGCTCTCGGGCCAGGATGAAGCCTACCAGACGGCCACCGATCAGCTGGCCGCCTTCTGGACCCGGCTTGGCGCAAAGGTGGAGGCGATGGATGCTGGCCGGCATGACCGCGTTCTGGCGATTACCTCCCACCTGCCTCACCTGATCGCCTTCAACATCGTCACCACCGCCTTTGACCTTGAATCGGTCGAACAGGGCGAGGTGGTGAAGTATTCGGCCGGCGGCTTCCGGGACTTTACCCGGATTGCCGCGTCAGACCCGGTGATGTGGCGCGATGTGTTCCTCAACAATAAGGAAGCCGTGCTCGAATGCCTCGGGCGCTTTTCCGAGGATCTGGCCGCGCTGCAGCGGGCCATCCGCTGGGGCGATGGGGATACGCTGATCCGCGAATTCACGCGCGCGCGCTCTATCCGCAAGGCGATCATCGACGCGGGCCAGGATTCCAGCGCGGTGAACTTCGGGCGGAATACGCCGGAGCCCGAAGAACAGGCTTAGGCGCCTATTTCGGCGCGCGCTTGGCCAGGATGCGCTGCAGCGTGCGGCGGTGCATGTTGAGGCGGCGCGCGGTTTCCGAAACGTTGTGGTTACACAGCTCATAGACCCGCTGGATATGCTCCCAGCGCACGCGGTCTGCCGACATCGGGTTCTCGGGCGGCGCCGGGCGCTCGTCCTGCGTCGCGGTCAGCGAGCGGATGATGTCTTCCACATCGGCGGGTTTGGACAGGTAATCGACCGCGCCGGCCTTCACGGCGGCCACGGCGGTAGCGATGGCGCCATAGCCGGTGAGGATCACGGCGCGCGCTTCCGGGCGGTGCTTCTGCAGCACTTCCACCACTTCCAGGCCGCTGCCATCTTCCAGGCGCAGGTCCAGAACTGCAAAGGCAGGCGGGTTCAGGCGGGCAATGTCCTTGCCTTCCGACACGTTGGTGACGGCGGAAACGACAAAGCCGCGCTGGGCCAGCGCGCGGGCAAGGCGCTGCACAAACGGGCCGTCATCGTCCATCACAAGGCAGGATTTATCCTCCACGCCTTCCAGGCTCGGATGCAGGTTCACGACAGCGGGGCGTTCCATGCGCTCTCTCCTTCAGGCGGTCTTGCCGCGGGTAAGCGAATATATGGCGGAAAAGTCAACTATTCCAATCCACGCGGCAGCAGCGCATTCAGCGGCCAGACGGCCTGAACGATGGCGCCAGTGGCCGGCGGTGTCCTGTTTCGGGACGCAATTCGCCCGCCAGTACGCTCGATCAGGGTCTTTGCGATGAAAAAGCCAAGGCCCATGTCCCCCCCGCCGAGGCGGGCTTCGGATCGTTCGGAAATATACGGCTCCCCCAGTTTCGGCAGCACTTCGGGCGAGAATCCGGGGCCGTCATCGGTGATGGTGATCACCACCTGATCGGCCGTCCAGCTCGCCGTGGCATCGACTCGGCTGGCGGCAAAGCTGACCGCGTTCTCGATGAAGGCGCCCAGCGCATGGAGAATTTCCGGGCTGCGGGCGAGGATCGGCGGCTTTTCCGCGCCGCCTTCGCCCGGCACCGCGCGGACTACAAGCGCCACGCCGAGGCCCTTCATCGGCGCGGCGGCCTCTTCCACCAGCGCGTCCAGCGGCATCCGGGCGTGAACAATATCGGTTGCGTCGCGCGCCTCGCGGATGGCCGAGAGGATCGAGCGGCAGCGGTCGGCCTGTTCGGCGATCAGGCGGAAATCTTCGGCGTGCGGATCATCCGGGCTCGCCTGCTGCACCAGTTCCTTGGCGACCAGGTGGATGGTGGCGAGCGGTGTGCCCAGTTCATGCGCCGTCATGGCCGACATGGCGCCCAGCGCCGAAAGTTTCTGCTCCCGCGCCATCACAACGCTGGCCGCATCGAGCGCGCGCACAAGACGCGCCTCGTCCTGGCTGACCCGCGCGGCCGACAGGGTGAAGAACACTACGCCCACGGCGAGCGCCGTGAACTGGCCCCATTGGAAGAGGATCGGCAGATGCGTGCCGCCGCTGACTTCCCAGGGAAGGGGCAGGCTGAGGAAGGGCATCAGCGCGGCGAGGCCCAGCGCCAGAAGCGCAATCGCGCTTGCCCGCAGGCGCCCGAGGCTGAGCGCGGCAACGGTAACCGGTGCCAGCATCAGCAGCAGGAAGGGGTTGGAGAGCCCGCCGGTCGCTGCGATCAGCGCCGCCAGCTGCACCGTGTCGAAGCCAAGCTGCAGCACCGCTTCCCAGCTATGGGTCAGGCGCTGGGACTGGAAGGCGAAGGAGAGGAACACGTTGAGCCAGGCAGACGCCGCAATGATGGCCAGGCACAGCGCCAGCGGAACATCGAAACCGAGGATGAAGGCCACGAACAGAACAGCGGCGGTCTGGCCCGCCACCGCCAGCCAGCGCAGCGTGATGAAGGTGCGCAGCCGCGTCCGTCCGAGGGCTGACTGCGCCGAGCCGAGCCCTTCAGGTGCCAGCGTGAAGATCGCGTCTTCGAAGCCCAGTCTCGAATCTCGGGAGAAATCATCCATGCCGATCTTATGCGGCAGCCTGTCTCTTGCGCCAAGCGCCCGAATGGGGGCCTATCGCCGAATGCGTACCTCATTTGCCTTTGCCCTTCCGGCCCTGTTCCTGCTCGTAGCCTGCGGCGCATCGGACGCGCCTGCGTCCGGGGGCGACGGTATTGCCAGATCCGGCGGCATGAAATCGGGCTGCGCCAGCCGCGCCTATAGCGAAATCGGGGGGCCGATCTCGCTGATCGACCATACCGGCGCGCGGGTGACCGAGGAGACTTACAAGGGCAAGCCGACGGTGGTGTATTTCGGCTTCACCTATTGCCCGGATGTCTGCCCGGCTGCCCTGTCCACGCTGGGCGCCGCCTATCGCCGTCTGCCGGAAGGGGAGACTGCGCCGCAGACCCTCTTGATCACGGTCGATCCGGACCGCGACACGCCTCAGGCCCTCGCCACCTATGTGACCACGCCGGCCTTTCCGCCGGGCCTTGTCGGCCTGACTGGCTCAGCGGCGGAAATCCGCGCGGCGGCCGATCATTTCAAGGCGGACTATGCCCGCATCGACCAGCCCGAGAGCCTCGCCGAATACACGATGGACCACACCAACCTCATCTATGTGATGGACGAGGACTGGAAGCTGAAGACCTTCTTCACCCACGAAGACACGCCCGAAACGATCTCGGCCTGTCTGGCGGAGTTGTTTTAGGGCTGGATCAGATTTCGTCCGCGCCGCCCGGATTGCGGCGGCGGCGGATCAGCCACATCACGCCGCGCAGGTCTGACAGGGCGTCCTTCAGGCGGCCGAAATTGGTGTAGTTCGACCGGCCTGTGCCGCGCGGGCGGTGGTTTACTTCCCGGAATTCCACCAGATGGCCATCTGAACGCATCAGCGCAGGCATGTAGCGGTGCATGTGATCGAAATAGGGAAGCTGCAGGAAGGTTGCCCGCTCCATCACCTTGATGCCGCAGCCACTGTCGTCGCAGTCATCCTTCAGCATCCGTTTGCGGATATTGTTGGCAAACCGGCTGCCGAAGCGTTTCCAGGCGGTGTCTTTCCGGCTGCCGCGGCGGCCCATCACCATTTTCAGGCCATGCGGGGCGTCGGCGCGGGTCAGCTGGCGGTAGAGGTCAGGCAGGTCGGCCGGGTCGTTCTGGCCGTCGCCGTCCAGCGTGCCGACCACGGGTCCGCGCGCAGCAAGAATGCCGGAACGTATGGCGCGGCTCTGCCCGGCATTCTTCCGGTGGCCCAGCACGCGCAGCATGGGGAAACGGCTCTTGAGCGCGGCCAGCTCCGCGCGGGTTTCATCAGTGGAGGCGTCGTCCACGAAGATCATCTCGAAGGCGCGGCCATCCAAGGCGCGGGCGATTTCGGTGGCGAGCTGCCCGACATTGCCGGCTTCATTGTGAACGGGCACGACAACGGAAAATTCAAGCGAGTCGGCCACGGGCAGTCCATTCATTCAATTCAGCTAATTTGCGCACATAACCCCGGCAGGGGCCAAAATCGAGTGCCGGATGGCATGGGGGCCGCCGCTGGCCCGCATTTCCGCGGGGGTGTGTCCAAAATGCCTGCCGCCAATTCTGCAAGACGAACGGGAAATCCAGCGCTATTACCCTGCCCATGACACTGCTTGACCGTCTCTCGACAGGCTGGAAAGCCTGGGTTCTTCTCTTCGTGATCACCTTTGGCGCCGCTGCGCCGGGCATATTCCTGCTGCCCGCGCTCGACCGGGACGAGAGCCGCTTCGCGCAGGCCTCCAAGGAGATGCTGGAGGAGGATAACTACATCCTCATCCAGTACCAGGACGAGCTGCGCAACAAGAAGCCGGCGGGCATCCACTGGCTGCAGGCAGCCTCCACCGCGATCTTCACCGGCCCGGAAGCCAACGAGATCTGGACCTACCGGGTGCCGAGCTGGCTGGGCGCGGCCTTTGGCACAATCGCCTGTTTCTGGGCGGGTATCCCCCTCATCGGGCGGCGGGCGAGCTTTCTCGGCTCAGCCCTGTTCGGGGCCACCCTGCTGCTGACGTCTGAAGCGCATATTTCGAAGACGGACGGGATGCTCGTCTTCCTCACCACGCTGGGAATCGGGGCGCTGGTGCGCCTCTATGTCGAGAAGTCCCAATCGAAGGCCATGGCGCTTCTCTTCTGGGTCACGATGGGCGCAGGCTTTCTCATCAAGGGGCCGGTAACGCCGATGGTAGCCGCCTATGCCGGTGTTGGCGTGTGGCTGTGGGACCGGCTGAAGACCGGGCGGGGCGGAGACTGGTGGCGCGTGCTGCTCTGGTGGCCTGGCCCGGTGGTCTTCGTTGCGCTGGTTCTGCCCTGGCTGATCTGGATACAGATGGCCACGGACGGTCTCTATGTGCAGGGCGCGGTCGGCAAGGATCTGAAAGACAAGTTCGTCGGCGCCTCCGAAGGCCATGGCGGCCTTCCCGGCTATCATCTGGCACACATTCCGGCCTGGTTTTTCCCTGCGAGCCTCCTGCTGATCCCGGCGATTGTGGCCACCCGCCGGGCCTTGCGCGGCGAAACGCTCACCGCGCTGGGCCATGGCACGGCGGGCCTCAAATTCCTGCTCGCCTGGGGTGTGCCGACCTGGCTCTTCTTCGAGCTGCTGCCCACCAAGCTCAGCCATTACATTCTGCCCGCCTATCCGGCCTTTGGCCTGCTGTGTGGTTACGCCGCCGTGCAGATGATGGACGGGATGAAGATGCCGCTGGCGCGCGGGCTGGGCATGGTGACCTTTGCGCTGGGGGCGATCCTCCTGCTGGCGGTCTCCTATCCCGGTGTGACGAGCTATTTCATGGCCGAGACGGCAGGGGATTTCACCACCGTTTCGAAGGAAGAGGTGCTCGCCTCCTGGGCGGATTATCGAGACTTCCCGCTCTGGCTCTGGGCCGCAGGCTTTGCGCTGGCGGGGCTGGCGCTGGTGGAATCAGCGCGTCTGCGCATGGGCGCAGCGATCACCATGGCCGTCCTCTCAAGCGTCGCTATCGGTTGGCATGTGCGCATCTTCATGCTGCCGAGCCAAATCTGGGTGCAGCCGACAGAGACGGCCCGGCTGGCGCTGGAAGATGTGTGCGGGGTTCCGGGCGAGGATGCGGGCTGCGACGTGAAGACGCCGGCGCGCATTCTGGCGCTTGGCTATGCAGAGCCCTCCTATGTGCTCTCGCTGGGCACGCAGAACCTGCACCCGCCGCAGACGCCGCTTGATCTGCCAGCGGATGAGGCGGCCTATCCGGTGGTCTATCTTCTGAACTTCGAGGACCGGAAGGCGGAGCCGCCGATCCTGGAAGAGGCCGCCCATCTGCGTGCGCAGGCCGAAACGCTGGGCCTCTGCCTCACCGAAGGGCCACCCCGCTACGCGCTCAACTATTCAAATGGCGATCCGGTGCATTTCCGCGCCTGGCGGTTCGACTGGGGCGGGTGTCCGGTGGCCGATCAGCCTTCCAGTTCCACGTCCCAGTAGAGATAGTCCATCCAGGTTTCGTGCAGATAGTTCGGCGGGAATTTCCGGCCGATGTCCTGAAGCTGGAAATTGTTCGGCCGGAACGGGCGGTGCTGAAGGTCCAGCCCGCTATCGCGCAGCAGCTTGCCGCCCTTGGCAAGATTGCAGGGGCTGCAGGCGGTGACGATATTGTCCCAGGTCGTGCGCCCGCCGCGCGAGCGGGGGATGACGTGATCGAAGGTCAGGTTGTCATGCGCGCCGCAATAGGCGCATTTGAAGCCGTCGCGCAGGAACACGTTGAAGCGGGTGAAGGCGGGCGCGCGGTCCTGGCGCACGAAATCGCGCAGGGCGATGACTGAGGGCAGCCGCATTTCCCGGCTGGGGCTGCGCACCACATAGTCATATTCGGCAATGATATCGACGCGGTCCAGGAACACCGCCTTGATCACTTCCTGCCAGGGCCAGAGCGACAGCGGATAATAGGAAAGCGGCCTGAAATCAGCGTTCAGGACGAGAGCGGGGCGGCCAGTCGGCGGGGTGGTGATGATTTCAGCCATGGTTCCCTCCGGTGTGGCCCTGATGGGCAAGATCCAGTTTGATCGTGCTGAAGACGCGCGCTCCTTGC
This sequence comes from Hyphomonas sp. NPDC076881, assembly GCF_050269995.1. Taxonomy (NCBI): domain Bacteria; kingdom Pseudomonadati; phylum Pseudomonadota; class Alphaproteobacteria; order Hyphomonadales; family Hyphomonadaceae; genus Hyphomonas; species Hyphomonas sp. NPDC076881. The sequence continues at coordinate 310,118 of NZ_JBNNJJ010000002.1, forward strand.
GGCTTTGTTCGCCATCCGTTTAGGCGATTCCCATAATAAGATTATGACAGCGCAGGCTGAACGCAAGGCCCCTGCGCTGCGCAGGATCAGGCTGAGGGCGCGGCGTCCCGTGCCCGCTCGGCATTCAGCCACCCCCAGAGCAGGTGGGCCGCAACCCCGCGATGGGGCCGCCAGATCTCTGCATGCTGGGTGAATATCTTTGATTCCATGCGGATTTCATAGCCGCCGAGCTGTTTGTGCGCTTCCATCAGGCCAACATCGGCAATCGGGAAAGCGTCCATCGCGCCGACGGCGTAGAGCAGGAACAATTCTGCTGTCCATGGGCCGATCCCGCGCACCGAAACCAGCTCGGCGCGTGCCGAATCAAGGTCAGCGGCGCAGACACGGGCGAGGTTCAGCTCTCCGGTCACCATCGCCTGCGCAATCGAGGTAAGATGAGCCACTTTCGGGCGCGAGAGGCCGCAGGCGCGCAGCGCGTCCGGGTCTGCGGCGAGCAGGGTTTCGGGCGTCACCTCGCCGAGGAAGGCCTCAACCCGCCCCCAGATGGTGGCGGCGGCCTTGGTGGAGAGCTGCTGGTGCGCGATCATCCGGCCGAGCATGCCGTATCCGGGCTCGCTGGCGCGCCAGGCGGGAACGCCGAGGCTCTCATAGGCGCGGGCAAGGGCGGGGTCTGCCCCGGCGAGGCGCTCGCAGGCTGTTTTCAGCCGGCGGCGGCTCGGCGCAGTCATCCCAGCTTTTCCTTCTGCACGGCGGCGCCTTCCTCAAGCAGCTTGTTGGAGGTGGTCTCCAACACGTCTTCAAGACGTGGCATCAGGGCCTTGCGGTCAAGCCCCGCCGGGATGGGGGGTAGGATTTCGTAGATGATCTTGCCGGGTTTGCGCCGTGTGCCGCGCGCCGGCCAGCAGAGGCCCGCATTGGTCGCCACCGGCACGATGGGCAGGTCCAGCGCCTTGTTGAGGGCGGAAATGCCCGCTGGTTGATAGGCTGGTTCGGAATAGGGGGCGGTGCGGGTGCCTTCCGGGAAGATCACCACGGCCCGCCCTTTTTCGACGCGCTCTCTGGCAGCGGCGACAATGGCCTTCAGCGTCTTGGAGGTGCCAGCCCGGTCGATCGGGATCATCTTTGTTTTCAGGGCGTACCAGCCGAGGAAGGGGTAGAACAGCAGCTCCCGCTTCAGCACGATGGCCGGGTCTGAGGTGACGATGAAGGGAATGAAAATGTCCAGCATGCAGTGATGCTTGCCGGCGTAGATGAACGGCCCTTGCGGAATATGCTCGCGGCCGCGGATTTCGGTGTCGATATTGCAGATCAGCTTGAGGCCCACCCGGATGATCTGGGCGTAGAGCCGGATGGCGCGCTGCGCCACCACGCGCGGCATCACCACTGTCGGCAGGTAGAGGATGCCGCAGATGGCCATCCAGCCATAGAGCCAGGCCACGAACAGGTAGGATCGAATTGCCATCATATCCGCGCTGTAGCGGCGTTCCGCCTGCCCGTCACTAGCCAGGCGCTACATCACCGATTTCAGGGCCCGCATCACCGTAACCCCGGCCGCGATGCGGGAGGCGAGCCCCGCAATGATCGGCGTGATCACCAGAATGGCGAGGTCGGGAAAGTCCAGCGTCAGTTCGGGCAACAGGCCAGACCGGTTTCCGCTCGACCGGGCAATCGCGATCAGCAGGGCCACGGAGGCCAGGGCCACGAGCGCGCCAACCGTGCCCGCCCGCAGGCCCAGCAGCCAGAAGCGCCGCTCGAACAGGCGCGCAATGAACCGGTCCCGTGCCCCGGCAATGTGCAGCACATCGACAATATCGCGCCGGGCGAGCAGGGCGGCATGAGTGGCAAAGGCGATGACGGCAATGGCGGTGGAGGCCAGCAGAGCGACAATGCCGAAGGCCACCATCCGGGCCGTGCCCAACATCCGGCGCACATCGCCCGCCCAGGCAGAATGGGAATCGACGGCGGCCGTATAGCCCGCATTCTCCAGCGCGGCGGTCAGGGCGCGGCCGATATCGCCCGCCTCCGGCGCAGCGGTGACGGCGATCAGGCGGGGCACCGGCAGGTCTGCCGGCAGGCCCCGGCTGCCGAAGGTCGGCTCCAGCAGGGCCGAAATCTCCGCTTCTGAGAGAAGGCGCGCGCCACTCACGCCCTCAATCGACTGCACCAGCAGGGTGGCGGCCTGCGCGTCCTGCGGGGCGGCATCCGATAGGGAGACCGTGTATTCGCCTTCCACTTCGGCGGTCCAGGCGCGGGCTGCGCCATAAGTGGATTTCGCCGTCAGCGCCGCCAGCGCGGCGAGGAAGCACAGCGCGCCGACGACGAAGAACAGAGCCGCTTCGCGGGCGTCTTCCAGCGGCAGGAGAGAGGTTTCGCCGCGCTTCATTCTTCTTCCGCCTTGATTTCAATGCCATCCCCCCGGCGCCGGGCCGTCTTGCCGGGCTCGGGCGTGGTTCGGGCCAAGAGGCCATTGGCCAGGTGATAGACCGGCGCGTCCACTTGCCGGATCAGCCCCAGATCATGGCTGGCGATGATCACTGTGGTGCCCAGGCGCTTGTTGAGCTCGATGAAGAGGCGCATCAGGCGGGCGCCCATTTCGGGGTCAACGTTTCCGGTCGGCTCGTCGGCGATCAGCAGGTCGGGCTGGGTAACCACGGCGCGGGCGATGGCGACGCGCTGCTGCTCCCCGCCCGAGAGGGTTTCCGGCCGTTTGTGCATCCGCTCGCCAAGGCCCACCCAGGCGAGCAATTCCTCCACATCGGTGCGGTATTGCGCCTCTTTCCGGCCCATGACGCGCAGGGGCAGGGCGGCGTTTTCATAGGCGGTGAGATGGCCCAGCAGGCGGAATTCCTGGAACACGACGCCAATCCGGCGGCGCATGGCCGAGAGCTGGTCCCGTGTCAGCCGGCTGGTTGGCCGCCCAAACAGCGAGACTTCGCCCGTGCTGGGCGGACGTGCCAGATAAAGCAGCTTCAGCAGGCTGGACTTGCCCGCCCCCGAAGCACCGGTGAGGAAGCTGAACGAGCCGGGTTTCAGTGCGAGATCAATCCCGCTAAGGATTTCACCTGACGCATCATAGCGAAGCGTCACCGCGTCGAGGCGGACGGCCGCTTCGTCGAAAATGTCCGGGCGTAGCTGGGTCATATCTGGGGCGCGTCCGGTGTTTGCGGGTTCAACGAACGGGGCGAATTGCGGGGAAGACTTCGGGCCATGATCCTTACCTGTCCTTCCTGCGGAACCCATTATTTCGCCGATGACTCAACAATCGGTGAAAGTGGGCGCACTGTTAAGTGTGCCAGCTGCGGTCATTCCTGGTTTGTGCAGCCCGCCCACCTGGCCGAAGACCGCCCGGCGGTCCCCGCCCCGCATGAGCTTTACCGCGAGAAGATGCGCGAATCGCGCCGCGAGAAGAGCCGCTGGGCCGCGCTGATGTCCTGGCTGATCATCGGGATGATCTTCATTGCGCTGACGGCTGCCTTCTTCTTCTTCCGCAATGAGGTGGTCAAAGCCTGGCCGCAATCGGCCGCCGCCTACCGCCTGTTCGGCCTGGAGGTGAACCGCTTCGGCCTTGAGTTTGACGGCATCGTCCACACCCGCACCTTCAACGACACCATCCCCATCGTCACCGTGACCGGCCGGGCGGTGAATGTGGCCAAGACCGTGATCGAGACCCCCGGCGTGCGGGTGGACCTGAAGGACGAGGGCGGAGAGATCGTTGCCACGCGCTACAGCTATGTCACCCCGGTGGAGCTGGAGCCGGGCGCGGCCGGCCAGTTCGGCGTGGTGGTCGAGCCCACCCCCATCGAGAGCTATGAGATCGAGCTGAGCTTTGTGGACCGCTCTGCCGTGCCCACCGAGCCACCGGCCGAGACCCCGCCGGAAGAGGTGATCGAGGAGGCGGCGCCCCCTCTGCCGCCCACGGAAGACCTGATCGAGGAAGGAGCGCCGGGCTGATGACCGAGTTGCCGAGGATTGATGTGATCCTGCCCGAGGCCGAGCTGATGGCCCGCGTGGACGAACTGGCCGGGCGCCTGGCCCCGCGCCTTGCGGGCGGGGAGTGGACCGCCGTGTCCATCCTCATCGGGGCAACGCCCTTCACCAGCGATCTGATGAAGGCGCTGGCCCGCCGCGACATTCACCCCGTGCTGGATGTGATGTGGCTGGAGAGCTACCGCGATGCCCGCGAAAGCTCGGGCCGGGTGGTGGTGCGCGCCGATATTGCGCGGAATGTGGAGGGGCGCGGCATCCTGCTGATCGATGATGTGTTCGATACCGGCCGTACACTGGATTTCGCCAAGCAGCATCTGATTGCCAAGGGCGCGCGCGAGGTGATCACCGTGGCGCTGACGCAGAAGCCCTGGGCGCCGCGCGGCGAGATGGGCGTGGACTATTGCGCCTTCGACGCGCCGGGCCGCTTCCTCGTCGGCTACGGCATGGACGACAAGGGGCGCTATCGCGGCCTGCCCTATATCGGGGCGCTTGATTAGATTGCTCGCGGCTATTGCTGAGCCTTGCAGGCTCAGCGCGTTCGCGGGGAAATCGCAGTGCGATTTCTGGTCCCGCTCACCGCCTTCGCCTTGCTCGTGGAGGCGTCAGGCCTCTTGGGCGCCGGCTTTTGGTCTCGTCACCCTCGATGGCCGCAGGCCATCTGAGGGCCCATCTCCCGCCCCGTCACAGGTCCCGGCCTTCCCGTGTCATCGGGAGCGTTCTCTATTTCAGCACCCTGCACGGAGACGCGCCGGAGATGGGCCCTCAGATGGCCTGCGGCCATCGAGGGTGACGAAGGGGAGGGCATACGTCTGTATCCGGACTGGCGGTTGCCATCCGGGGTCTGATCAGTTCTTGTGGCTCGCGAGTGGAGCCTGCGCGGCGGGCGCCGCGGCGCCCAAGGAAAAAAGTGTTTGCGGTGTGGGCGCTTTCGCCCGCCGCGCTGCCCCCGGAGTTTCGGGCAGTTTTCGGGATGACTTCGGCGCTGCCAGGCCTTGACCACTTACCCTCACTCTCGTGACCTTCTCCTTGCGGGGAAGGCGGGCCAGTCGGGATTCTCTACCGGCTTTTTGCTCCGGCTTGCCTGGATCAACGTCCCTAGAAAGGTTGCGGGCCGTTACTCCCGCCGCCTCCCATCCTCCGGGGCGACCCTCCCCCCAAACCGAACGGTACCGGCGCGGCTCCTGTGGGGAGGATGCGTGTAATTTGGGGGCGTGGGGGACCCGGGCGGATAAGGAGGCGGGATTATTTTCGTGATGCCCGGTGTTGCGGCGCATCTGGGTGTGCGGGGGTGTTGGATAGGGCGGGTATTATCCTCGCTGTTGCAGACCCTCACCTCCCATTGCTCCGCAATGGGCCCCTCCTCTCCCCGAGGGAGAGGAGGGGCCCGCGCCCGCAGGGCGTGGGAGGTGAGGGCCTTATGCTCCGTACCCGTGATAACCGCAGGGCGGGTCGAGGCCCGCGAAAGCGGGTCGATATCCACCACCTCGCGTCTCGCGTCGCCGCAGCCCGGTGGGTATCGGCTACGCCTCAACCCACCCTACGCTTGCAATTAGCGGTGGGCCTAGTCGAATCCTAGATGAATTTGGGTAGAGTGTTTTTTTTCATTTTTTTCCAAGCTGCTTTGGAAAAACAAATAGTCATCCTGCGCTTTGCTCAAGTCGCCTCGTGACAGAAGCGAGTGAAAGATTGCTACAGATCTGGCTTGGGTATTGATAGACTTTGAAGGGTTAAACTCGATGTCAGAGTAGCCTTCAAATTCAGCAAGGGTTTTTTTCAAAAACTCCTGATGCGGACTAAGTGCGCGCACGAACAGCCAATCATAGTAAGCATGAAATGGGCGATTTTTGTACCTTACCCCACGAAACTCGAAGTGTGTAATAAGGCCTAGGCTCTTCTCTTTGAAGAACCGTTTGGCAATAATAGGTTCGACTTCAACAAGTTCTGGAAATGGTCCGCCTTTTTCAAAGACCTTGCTTGCTTGATACACGCATTCGATTTTTGATCTGATGCCGTGGAGCTCAACATCTAGCCGAAATGCGCTTAGTCTTCGGCCTAGCTCTAGGTCGGATTTCGTCGAAACCTCAAGAATTGGAGATATACCGACAGCTTGAGCAGCTACGTGCAGTTCAACTACGTTTTTCCTTTTTTGGCTTGGCGCCATTCCTTTGTGCCAGTCAAATTCTATCGAGACCTCTCGAAATAGCGGTCCCTTTTTTTCGATTGGCAGGAAGACTGGTCTGTTCGCCATTTAAAATAGTATATATTCTGGTTCGATCTGATCGGGAATGAGGAGTTGATATTTTTTTGTCTCTTCCAATCGTGATCGGTTTAGTCCCCAAGGCACAAAGGAAAAGAGCATCTCGAAGTCTGCTTCGTCGTATTTCAATGCGGCAATATCATAACTGGGTATGCCGACCTTGTTCGCGATTCCAGGGCAGAATTTCGATCCAGGCTTTTTGACCACGTCAGGGCTGATGCCCAAAAAAACGGACTCACCAATCCTCCCTTCCGTTCTTGCGATATACTCCATGCGATGTTGATCGAAGAAACAAAGATGAACGTAAGCGTCCAAGCCAAAGCGTTCGTCGGCTTGGTGGCTCCAACTGTTGCCGCCATGAACAACGCATAATTTGTTTTTCTTAATCGTCCGTAGGCTTAGTAGCCCCCTTTCTTTTATTGTGGGAATATTCCGTCTATCTGTGAAGTGCCACAGGTAACGCAGATTCCGAGAAGGCCTATTTCTTATTTTATTGCAGAAGACTGATGCTGACATGCATGCTTACCCTTATCGATATGCAATCGATGCGGGATGTCTTTGCAACTTGTCAACAAATAACTTGCTGCAATTATCGGCTCAATGCCTGAAGTGCCGCATCCCTGTGAACACCATCGCGAGGCCCGCGTCGTCCGCTGCCGCGATCACTTCGTCGTCGCGGATTGAGCCGCCGGGTTGGATGACGGCGGTGGCGCCGGCGCTGGCGGCCTGGAGGAGACCGTCCGCGAACGGAAAGAAGGCGTCGGAGGCGGCAACGCAGCCTTTGGTGCGCGGGTCTGTCCAGCCGGCGGTTTCCTGGGCGTCGACGGCTTTGCGGGCGGCGATGCGGGCGCTATCGATGCGGCTCATCTGGCCGGCGCCCACGCCGGCGGTGACGCCGTCTTTCGCATAGACGATGGTGTTGGATTTCACGTGCTTGGCCACGCGCCAGGCGAAAATCATGTCTTCCAGCTCCTGCGCGGTCGGCGCGCGCTTGGTGACGACCTGCAGATCCTCTTTATGGATACGGCCTGCGTCGCGGTCCTGCAGGAGGAAGCCGCCGGCGACGGTCTTCACGAAGGTGCCCTGTGCGGCGGGATCTGGCAGGCCATCGGTGATCAGGAGGCGGAGGTTTTTCTTCCTGGCGAAGATCGCTTCGGCCGCCGCGTCCGCGCCCGGGGCGATGACGACTTCGGTGAAGATCTCCGTGATGACTTTCGCCGTTTCCTCGTCCAGCGGGCGGTTGAGCGCCACGATACCGCCGAAGGCGGAGGTCGGGTCGCAGGCCAGGGCCGCCTTGTAGGCTTCGATGATGCTCGCGCCCAGCGCCACGCCGCAGGGGTTTGCGTGCTTGATGATGGCGACGGCGGGCTTGTCGCTGCCGAGCTCCCCGATCAGCTCATAGGCGGCGTCGGTGTCGTTGATGTTGTTGTAGGAAAGCTCCTTGCCCTGAAGCTGGCGCGCGGTGGCGACGCCGGGGCGCTTTTCGCCGGTGACGTAGAAGGCGGCTTTCTGGTGGGGGTTTTCGCCATAGCGGAGGGATTGCTGGAGGCGGCCCCCGATGGCGGCCCAGTCGGGCGCGTCCTCGCCGATCTGTTTGGCGTACCAGCCGGAGATAGCCGCGTCATAGGCGGCGGTGCGGGCGTAGGTTTTCGCGGCGAGCTTGCGGAGGAGGGCGGGGGAGACGGCGCCGGTTGCCTCGGCCTGCGCGAGGACAGCGTCCACGTCTCCGCCATCGGTGCAGACGGCCACGAAGGCGCCGTTCTTGGCGGCGGCGCGCAGCATGGCGGGGCCGCCGATGTCGATATTCTCGATGCAGGTTTCAAAGTCGGCGCCCGAGGCGACGGTGGCCTCGAAGGGGTAGAGGTTCACATAGATCAGGTCGATGGCGCCGATGCCGTGGTCTGCCGCGTCCTTCACATGGGAGGGGTTGTCGCGCAGGTAGAGGAGGCCGCCATGCACGGCCGGATGCAGCGTCTTGACGCGGCCGTCCATCATTTCGGGGAAGCCGGTGAGGTCTGACACGTCTTTGACGGCCAGGCCGGCTTCTTTCAGCGCCTTGGAGGTGCCCCCCGTAGAGACAAGCTCGACACCGAGCGCGGCGAGGCGCTTTGCCTGCTCGATCAGGCCGGTCTTGTCGGAAACGGAGATGAGCGCGCGGCGGAGGGTGACGGGGGCGCCGGACATATGGGCTGCTCCTTCAGAGGCGTTGGGAAAGCTGCGCGCGGCCTAGCACCCCCTGCGGAGCCGTCAAGCCGAGTCTGGCCGCGCCGGGGCGGCTGTTTCGCGGATGAACGCCCAGCGGATGCAGTTGGGTGGTTGGCTGCCATCGCCATTGGGGTCGGCAAAGCCGGAGAGGACGATCTGTTCGGGCGTTTCCACCACGCCGCGGGCGAGATAGGCGGTGCGTTCGAGGCGCGCGCCCTCATGGCTGGTCTTGAAGCGCCAGACCGCGCCCGTCTCGCTGACCAAGCGGATGGCGTCGCGGCCCATATGGGCGGTGATGGTGGGGTGGAGGTGGAAGCGGATTTCGAAGGGCACGCCCTTCTTGTCGTCGGTCGGCGGCTGGGCCACGGGGCGCACGAGGGAGTCTTCCCCGGTGAGCCGGTCGCCCGCGCCGGAGACGAAGATGCGGCGGCGGTGGAGCAGGCCGTGGGAGGCCTTGTAGCCGGCATGCTGAGCGTCGAGCCAGATTTCGCTGGCTTCCTCCAGGCGTTTGGCGGCGATGCCTTCGGGCCCGGTGACGGCACGCATCCGCGTTTCCTCGTTGAGCACGAAGGCGGAGCTGTCGCGCCCGGCGAGGATCAGCGTGGAGTGGGCGCTGGTGCGGCGCACGGCGGCCTGCCAGTCGACATTCACTTCGGAGGAATAGCCGCAGGAGGTGACGATGCGGGCCGGGCCGTCGGAGAATTCAAAGCCGAGCGCGCCGGCGCGGGCATGTTCCGCAAACGGACGGGGCGGGGCCTCGCCGCAATCAAGCACAAAGCGGAGGCCTCCGCGCTCGATCTTCTGGAAACCGGATTTGGGCGCAAAGAGAAAGCGCCGCGGCGGCGTCTCGAAACGGGAAAGGGCAGCTTCTACCACTTCGGCGCGGCTTTCGTCGCCATCATTGAACGTGTCGAGCGCGCCATCGCCGGCGCGGAAGAAGCCGAGCATGGCGCCCATGCGGGGCGTCCATTTGGTGATCCAGTCGGGCACCGGGCGCTGGGCGCGGATCAGCGCTTCTTCCACCGTCTGCAGGTGGAGCAGGGAAGAGAGAGTGTGCGCCGGGCTGCGGGTGACATGGCCGCCATCAGGCAGGATCTGCGCGGTAACCTCACCCTCCAGCCGCGCGAGCGCTTCGCTGAGGCCTGCGCCTTTCCGTAGGCAGAGGGAATGGGCCACCAGGCTGACGGCCGCCATCCAGCGGGATTTGGGATCATGCGCGGTTTCGATCACCTCGGCCAGGTAGCGCAGCTGGCGGGAGAGGGCGTCGATGCGCTGGCTGCGGTCCTCGGCGCTGCCCCCTTCGAACAGCTCCGGCCCGCAGCGCATCCAGTTCCACACGCGGCTGGCCGTCGGCTCGATGCGCCAGGCAAAGCCGTTGAACTTGCCGAACCGCTCGATCCAGTCATCGGTGAGACGCCGGGCGAGGGCGGCGCCCTCTTCGCCGCGCGCGAAAAGATCGGGCAGCCAGCCGAACCGGTGCACCCGGTCTGCAAAATGGCGCGAGGGCATTTCGAGGCTCCAGGGGGCCTCACCGCCGGCCATCACCATGCGCTGCTGGCCGATGCGCCAGATGCCAGCCATCAGCGCTTCGCCGCGCCGGTCGTCCGGGGGCAGAAGGTTTGAGATGTGCATCGAGAAAGCGTCCGGGCCGTGCCCGGTCAGCTTCAGCTTCTGCAGCGTGGAAACCTTGGCGTCTTCGCCTACCACGCCCCGGAAACGGCGCCAGAGGGCAGCATCGTCGCTGCTGGTGCGCGTGCGGTCGGCGTGAAAATCAGAATCGCTCTCGGCCAAGACTTCAGACCCGTCCTCGGACTATGCGATCAGGCGTTTACCTGCGGCCTCAGTGCCCGGATGTTTGCAGCATATGCCTCCGGCCCGCCCTTGAATACGGCAGATCCGGCGACAATGGCTGTGACACCCGCAGCAATGGCGCGCGGTGCGGTTTCGGCGTTGAGGCCGCCATCGATCTCCAGAATGATATCGCGGCCCGACGCATCGATCATGCGGCGCAGCTGCTCGACCTTCTTCAATTGACTTTCAATGAAGCTCTGCCCGCCAAAGCCGGGGTTCACCGACATGACCAGGACCAGATCAATATCGCCGATCACCGGCTCGATCACGCTGGCCGGGGTGCCGGGGTTCAGCGCCACGCCGGGGCGCATGCCGGCGGCGCGGATCGACTGGAGCGTGCGGTGCAGGTGCGGCCCGGCCTCGGGATGGACGGTGAGAATGTCAGCGCCCGCCTTGGCGAAATCCTCGATAAAGGGATCAACCGGCGCGATCATCAGGTGCACGTCGAACAGTTTCTTGGTGTGCGGGCGCAGCTTCTCGATGACCGGGGGGCCGAAGGTGAGATTGGGCACGAAATGGCCATCCATGACATCGACATGGATCATGTCGGCGCCGGCCGCATCAATGGCGCGGATCTCCTCGCCCAGCTTGGCAAAGTCCGCAGAAAGGATCGAAGGGGAAATCAGGACGGGTTTCATACCCCCTCCCTAGAGCGAATTACGGCTTTGTGAAACGGCCTTTCGCGCAAAGTCCCTGTTTTGTCGCGCCATGGGGCCCAAAACGAAGACAGCCGGCTGCCATTGGCAACCGGCTGTCTCGAAGAGGGATCAGAATCGCTGGCGCTTAGCGCGGAACGATCTTCCAGCCATCGGCGCCGGCAATGGCGTTCACCGGGGTGCCCGGCTGGATGTAGATGTCAGCGCCCTGCACGATTTCGCGCACTTCGCCATTGTCGAAGCGAACGGTGTAGGCATAGCCGCGCTTGGTGCCGATGGCCTTGCCGGCCTCGTTACCGGCGATGCCGCCGACCACTGCGCCGCCGATGGCGCCGGCCGTCTGGGCCTTGTCGCCGCCGCCCAGCTCAGAGCCTGCCAGGCCGCCGAGGACAGCGCCGGTTGCGGCGCCGATGAGCGAGCGCTCGGATTTGATGGTCACTTCGCGGACCGACTGCACATAGCCGGTGTAAACCGTGGAAGCCTGGCCGACAGAACCCGGCGAAGCCGTGCCTGCGCCATAGGAGCTGGCGCAACCGGCAAGCGCCATGGTCAGAGCCGCAAGAGCGCCTGCAGCCATTTTGATGGGCTTCGCCCGAGGGGTGATCGCCATAGTCATGTGTTTATTCCTTTCGCACTGCATACCTGCGATGGGCTGGTTATACCGCAGTTGCTGCTGAATGAGATATGAACTGTGTTTCAGATTTCCGTTCAGGAACGAATTACAGTTTGGAAAGGTTGCGGGCGGTTTCAATCGCTGCGCGTCAGGCGGGCAATGTAGAAGGCGTCATACTGGCGTCCCGCCGATGGCAGGGTCAGCACGTCCCCGGCGGGCGTGAGGGAAGCTTCAAAGCCCGGAATCTCGCTGGCCAGCACAGGCGCGCGTTTCAGCGGCCCGCGCGCAATTGCGGCCTCGACAATCTCAACCCCCTCGGCCGGAACCGGCGTGCAGACGCAGTAAACCAGCGTGCCGCCAGGGGCGAGCATATCGGTGGCTGCGGCCAGCAGACGGGCCTGGACGGCGGGAAAGCGGGTCACATCGGCCTCGGTCTTGATCCAGGCCCCTTCGGGATGGCGGCGCAGGGTGCCCAGCGCCGAGCAGGGCGCGTCCAGCAGGATTTTCGGGAAGGGGGCGGGCGCCTTCCAGGCCTCCCCATCGCCCACGATCACGTCCGCGTGAAGCCCTGTGCGGGCGAGGTTTTCCTTCAGCCGCTCAAGCCGGGGGCGGGAGCGGTCGAGCGCGGTAACCTCTGCCCCAGCCGCAGCGAGCTGCAGCGTCTTGCCGCCCGGCGCGGCGCAGAGGTCGAGGATGCGCTCTCCCGGTTGGGGGGAGAGCAGCCTTGCCGGAATGCGCGCGGCGGCGTCCTGCACCCACCAGTCGCCCGCGGCATAGCCCGGCAAGGTTTCCACCGCGCCGCTGATGATGTCGATGGCGCCATCAGGCCGCAGCGCGCCGCCGGTCGCCGCTGCCACGCGGGCGCCGTCACCCTTGGGAGAGAGGTGGAGGCCGGGTTCTTCCAGCTGGGCGAGGGCGAGCGCTTCGGCCGTCTGGCGGCCATAGGCAGAGCCAAGGCGGCTTGCCAGCCAGTCCGGCCAGAGGGCGAGGGGGCTGAGACTGCTGGCCGGGCTGTCGCTTTCGCTGACCCGGCGCAGGGCGGCGTTGACAAACCCTCCGCCCGAACGGGCCGGAGACCAGAGCCGCGCGGCCTCAACCGTCTCGGACACTGCCGCATGGGGCGGCACATCCATGAACCAGAGCTGCGCCGCCCCGGCGCGGATCAGCGCGCGGATCTCGGCGCCGGTTGCGCTCAGGGGGCGGGAGAGAAACGGGGAGACGCCCCGGTCGATCCAGCCGAGATGCCGCAGCGCGCTGGAGGCAATGGCGCGCGCAAAGGCGCGGTCAGACCCGTCAAGCGCATTGAACGCATCGTCTGCCGCCATCGCGTCATCCAGCGTGCGCCGCTTGTCGAGCACAAGATTGAGAAGCCGGCCCGCCGCCAGCCGGATATGCGCGCCGCTCAAATCAGGGCTCTCCAATAGAGGTTGTCATCCTCCCCCGTAACCGGGGGAGGCGGGCAGCGCCAGCCATTGCCTGCTTTCACTTACCCCCACGGCCCGCTGGACCGCGCCGCTGGGGCAGGGGCGGCGGAGATGCCCATTTCGCCGGCCAGGCGGCGGAGGGCTTCGACGCGGTTGGCGGTCGCCGGGTGGGTGGAGAAAAGGTTGTCTGCCCCGCGCCCGTTCAAGGGGTTGGAGATATACATGTGCGCCATGGCGGGATTACGTTCCGCATAGGGATTGATCTGGGCCCGCGCGCCGCGCTCGATCTTTTCCAGCGCCGAGGCAAGCCAGAGCGGGTTGCCGCAGATTTCTGCGCCGCGCGCGTCGGCCTCATATTCGCGCGACCGGCTGATCGCCATCTGCACCAGCGCGGCGGCCATCGGTGCAAAGATCATGATGGCGATGGCGCCGATCAGCCCGGTGCGCTCGCGCCCGAAGAAGAGGGCAAAGTTTGCCAGCATGCCGATGGCACCGGCCAGCGTGGCCGTCACCGTCATCGTCAGCGTGTCGCGGTTCTGAACGTGGGCCAACTCATGTGCCATCACGCCGGCCACTTCCTCGCGGTTGAGCATGTTAAGGAGGCCGGTTGTGGCCGCCACGGCGGCGTTTTTCGGGTTGCGGCCCGTGGCGAAGGCGTTGGGCTGAGGCGTGTCGATGATGTAGATGCGGGGGGCGGGCAGGCCGGCATTCTCCGCTAGGCGCGCCACGTCCTCGCCAAAGGCGCGCAGCATCGGATTGCGTGTATCGGGCAGCACTTCCTGGGCGCCCTGCATCCGCAGCACCATCTTGTCGGAATTCCACCAGGCAAACACGTTCATGCCGGCAGCCACGACGAACGCGACAATCATGCCGCCCGTGCCGCCCACCAGAAAGCCGATCGCCATGAAAATGGCCGTCATGGCGGCGAGTAGAATGAAGGTCTTGGCCGTGCCCATCGGTGGGGGTCTCCTCATCAACAAGAACGAAGCCTGCGCGGCTTTGCGCAATTCGTGTCTGCAGCCCTATATGGGAAAGGGTGAATGACACGGAAAGATTTTAATGACCGGTAAACTGTCAGAAGAAGAGATCGCCCGCCGCGCCGCCTTGCCAGAAGCGGCCCGCCGCGCGCTGGAAGAGGCCGACGCCCGCAAACGGGCTGAGGCGGCCCTGCCCAGCGACGAAATCGGCGGCCCGAAGAACATTGAGCCCACCCGCTTCGGAGACTGGGAGCGGAAAGGCATCGCCTACGATTTCTGAAGTTTAATGCGGCGAAAAAAGCCCAGGCCACCTTTGACGGGCGGCCTGGGCCTTTTGTCTGGCGCGCGCCTCTAGCCTTTGATGAAGGCCAGAAGGTCGGCGTTGATCACGTCCGGATGCGTCGCAAACAGGCCGTGCGAGAGGCCGTCATAGACCTTCAGCGTGCCGTTCGGCAGCAGGGCGGCGGCACGGCGGGCGGTTTCGTCCACCGGAACGATCTGGTCGTCCCCGCCATGCATCACCAGCACCGGCAGGGTGATCGCCTTCAGATCCTCAGTGAAGTCCGTTTCGGCAAAGGCGGTGATCGTGTCGAGCTGGGCCTTGGCGCTGCCAATCATGCCCTGGCGCCACCAGTTCTGGATCAGGCCTTCGCTGACCACGGCGCCTTCCCGGTTGAAGCCATAGAAGGGCCCCGAGGGGATTTCGCGGTAGAACTCGGCGCGGTTCTTCGCCAGAGCCACCTTGAAGCCTTCAAACACTTCCAGCGGCACGCCGGCCGGGTTGCTCTCGATCTGGCCGAGTACCGGCGTGATCGCGCCGATCAGGACGGCCTTGGACACGCGCCCCGGCTCAGCCTGCGCCACATAGCGGGCAACAACGCCCCCGCCGGTGGAGTGGCCGATATGCACGGCGTTCTTCAGGTCCAGCGCGGCAACGAGATCGGCCGTGTCGGACGCGAACGTATCCATGTCATGGCCCACATCTGTCTGGGTAGAGCGGCCCTGGCCGCGGCGGTCAAAGGCAACGACGCGGTAGCCTTCCGACAGGAAGAACAGCATCTGGGCGTCCCAGTCATCGGCGGTCAGCGGCCAGCCATGGTGGAACACGATGGGCTGGGCGTCTTTCGGGCCCCAGTCTTTGTAGAACAGCTGGGTGCCATCTTTGGCGGTGATCATGGACATCTGAATTTCTCCTTGGGCAGGGGGGGTGGGGGCAGGGCCGGCGGCAGAAACCTGGCCAGCGGCCAGGGCAGAAAGGGCAACGGCAGAAAGCAGGGACTTGATCATGGTGGGCTCCGATTGGTTTTTGCGATAACCCTTATCGCGATAAACATCAGGTAAGAGATTGCCTTTTCGGCGTCAAGTATTATTTTATCGCGATAGGTAATTTCGCGATAAGGGTCTCTTTCGCCCCCGCGCCATAAAGGAATACCACATGCCCAGGCTCACCGCGCCCAATCCCCCGCTGCCCCCGCCGCTGAGCGAGCATATCTGCCGCACGATCTACGCCACCAATCTCGCCATCCAGCGGGTCCACAAGGTGGTGCTGGACGGGCTGGGCATCACCTACCCGCAATATCTAGTGCTCAACCTGCTCTGGGACCGGGACACTCAATCCGTCAGCGAGCTTTCCGGCCAGCTGGAACTGGAACCCAGCACGCTCACCCCGCTGCTGAAGCGCCTGGAAGCGGCCGGCCATCTCACCCGCGTGCGCAACCCCCAGGATGAGCGTCAGGTGCTGATCGGCCTCACCGATCAGGGCCGCGCCCTGCGGCTGGAGGCAGGCTGTGTCGGCGCAAACCTGATGGCAAAGGCCGGAATGTCCGCAGATGACCTGCGCGACCTCAACGCCCGCATCCGCGCCCTGCACGACAATCTCACCGCGCCGGGAACAGCCGGGGAGGGCTGAGGACCCCTCAACCCCCGGCCTCGCGGCACTGGAGAGCCGTGAAACAGGGTGCGCGGGCCGCCGTCCACCCCTCGAAATTGATCCTGCGCCAGTGAGAAATGGGGGGCTGCGGCTCCTCAGCCGGCTCTCGGCAACCAGCACAATTTGTTCCGAGATGGGCGCGGCCGGTGCCTTGACATCCGAGATTATCCGAATTGTAATGTTATAATATACCGAGAGGATGTAATGAACCGTTTATGGGTAGCGGCCGCTTTGGCCGGTGGAATTTTCGTGTGTCCGGCATTTGCCCAATCCTGGGCGCAGGAAGCGCCTGACGTGGCCGCTTCGGCTGATCAGGGCGCCGAGACAGAGACGGAATCGAGACAGGAAACGGTTGTTGTCACCGGGTCGCTGATCCGCGGTCTTCCGCGGGAGTATGTCGCGAGCCCCGTATTCACTCATGGAAAAACCGACATCGTGCGATCAGGCGCAAACGCGATGTCGGAATACATCCTCACCATCCCGCAGAACTTCGCATCTGACCTAAGCGATTTCGGTACGGCGGCGACAAGTATCGGCTCTACATTGAGCACAGCAACCTCCTACAATCAGTACGACGCTTTTGCTGCCTTTGCCTTGCGTGGCCTCGCTTCCGACGCGACGCTGACCCTGGTGAACGGGCGGCGGATGGCGTCGGTCGGCATGATCGAATCGCCGACCATTTCGGTGATCCCTTCCGCGCTGATCGATCGTATCGACATCATTTCCGATGGCGCCTCCGCGACCTACGGCGCTGATGCGGTTGCCGGGGTTGTAAACATCGTGACGCGCAAGGCCACCGATGGAATCGAAGTGCGCATGCGCGGCGGTGTCATGACTGAAACCGGCGCGAAGAGCTGGGATGCAAGCGCACTGGCGGGCAAGAGCTGGGAAAGCGGGAGCCTGTACGGTATGGCGAGTTACCAGCGCCGCGACGAGTTCGTCACCGACCCCGTGATCTCCGGGACCACGCCGCTTCAGATCAGCCAGCTTCCGCAGGAAGACCTGGGCAGCTACTATGCCGGAATCCAGCAGAAGATCGGCATATTCGACCTTTCCGTTGACGGATCATATTTCCGGCGCGACCGGTATGCGCGCCTGGATTATCCCAATACCCCCAATAGCAACCGTGATTATGAAAGCCTGGCGACGGGCTATTCGGTCAACGCCAATCTGCATTGGGATGGCGAGGATGAAACCGCAATGGATGTCTACCTCGACTATGGCGCCACCGATTCGGGAAGTGTCCTGACCTATGGGAGCGGCTACGTCTCCAGCTACAATCACGAGAATACGTTGCTCGTTGCCGAAGTGACCGCACAGACGGCGCTCATGTCTCTCCCGGCAGGCCCTCTCATGATTGCCGGCGGAGCGCAATATCGTGAGGAAACGCTTGAAACCGACGCAGCGATCTTCTTCCACAAGGCCGGTGGGGAAAGACGGGCAAGTTCGGTATTCGGTGAACTGAGCGTGCCGGTCGTCAGTCCCGAGATGGGTGTGCCGCTGACCCGGAGCTTGATGATGTCGGCTGCCCTCCGTTACGAGGATATAGAGTTCGATTCGGCGCTGGCACCGAAAGTGGGTCTGCGTTGGGAGATTGATCGCTCGGTCGCGCTGCGCGGCACGTATTCTCGCTCATTCCTTGTTCCACGCTTCCGCAATACCATCGGGATCGCAGAACAGGTTTCGTTCTGGAGCCAGCCTTTCCCCTATCTGCCGGAGGGGAGCCAGAATCCGGCCCTGCCAGATGGTAACGCGCTTGTCATCTATCGCGCGGGTGCCAATCCCGATCTGAACACACAGCAGGCCGACACGTTCACCGCCGGTATCGACTTGACGCCAGCCGGCATTCCCGGCCTGTCGATCAAGGCAGGCTATTACCGGATCGAGATTGAAGGCCGCGTGGTCACGCCTTCCCAAGCCGATGCCGCTACACTGGCTGATCTGCAACGCTTCAACATACTCGACCCCACGGCTGAGCAGATAAGCAGTATCGTGAACAATCCGACGACATTCCGCTGGTTTTCCGCCAATGTTCCATTCGTGAATAATGGCCGCACGATTGTCTGGAATGCGGCAAGCGAGATACCCGCCGATCTGCTTTCCCAGGTTCAGGTCATTATCGACATCCGCCCACAGAACTTTGCCGTCGAGTTCACCGATGGCATCGACCTCGAGATCGCCTACGACACGGATCTGTTTGGTGGTGTGGCCCGTTTCCAGCTGACCGGCCAGCATATTCTCAACCTCAATCTCCAGGCGGGAACGGGCGCGCCCGTGTCGCGTGCGGATGGCTATGCGCAGGCATCCGACTTGCGTCTGAACGGAAGCGCCGTTTGGGGGCGCGACGGCGTTTCGGTGGGCACTGTGGTCAACTATGTTGATGGTTTCACCGACAACAGACCGAACTATACGCCTGCCAAGGTTGGGTCCTATACCACGGCCTCGGTGTTTCTCGGGTTTGATCTTGAGCGCCTCATGCGCTCGGAGATATTCCATGACACGGAGTTGCAGATCGTTGCCGCAAATGTCTTCGACCAGCGGCCGCCGGCGATCCGGAATGGTTATCTGGGGTATGATCCCTACAATAATCCGCCCAACCCGCGCACGATCAGTATGGTTTGGACTAAGCGCTTCTGATGGTCTGCTGATGGCGTCCTACTGGTCGCCCGGCATTCCGCGCGAGACGGTGGAGCGCGCCTGCGCCGCCTCCCTCTGCGCCCTCGCGCGGGATGAGGCCGGCACGCTGACGGGCTTTGCCCGCGCGGTGACCGATTACACCGTCTTCGCCTGGGTGTGTGATGTGATGGTGGTGCCCGCCCATCGCGGCCAGGGCCTTGGCCGCAATCTCGTCCGCGCCCTGATGACCCATCCGGAGACGCAAACCATCCGCCGCTGGATGCTCGGCACCGCCGACGCCCACGGCGTCTATGCCGGCCTCGGCTTCGCCCCGCTCAAGGCGCAGCATTGTAGAGTTAGAAGTTTAAATCCTGTGCGGATCAATTATTGAGCGTTCAAGCTTGCGAAGACGAGGTGCGTATCAGTTGCAATCTACAAGGCGTAATCAACTGGACTGGTTGAGGCGGCTTGGAGTGAATTGGTGATGCTGTGCAATACCACAATCAAAGCCCACAACGCCCAAGGGCCTCTTACACTTACTCCTTTGTATTGCTGCGAGGATACGAACAAACCAGCGTCAATCACAAGGATACCAGCGATATCCGGGTTTTCTTCCAATTTGCGCTTAACAGTTTCTATGTTGTTCCAACCCGTGTAGCCGGCGACAAACAGTGGGATCGTCGGCGTTGGGGTGTCTCCCATTACCATCATGCCGCCGATACGCCGGCGAATTGGAGCAAGTTGTCTTGCAGTATGTTGTGCTTGCGACCATTGATTTGCAATATTGGACTTAACTTCAACTACGGCGGCCACGCATTCTGCCAAGTATAGACGAGTTGCGTTTGCGCCTCCCCCTACGCTTGGCAGTGAAGGGCCTATTGGATACTCCACCACTACGTCTAGTTGGCCGCTTCGAGCACCCGTTGCGTCGGTAACGTCACCAGTTCCAAATCGGTAGATTGGGGGTAGTACGCCAGCTAAAAACTGATCAATGAACGCCTGCCGTTCCTGTCCTCGTGAGCTAGAAGACAAAGAGGCGCTCGCTTGATGAACGCCGTTTAAAATCGACTGGATTCCGATGAGGCGTTGAAGGACGTGGCAATTCGGCATGGTCGCCCCTTTTGGTGCTTGTTTTGCCACAATAGACGGATTCTCGCTGAAGAAATTAAACTAGTTCATATGTGCCAGTGCGTATGTAGATCGGGTCGAGCACCATATTTTTGATTTTAGAGGGTAGATCATGGGAGTTCTTTCCAGCAATTTCTGCCCCCCCTCAAACCACCCCCGCCTCAATCAAGCTCCGCGCGCCCGCGATCACGGCTTCCTCGCTCGTGCGCGGTTGCCAGCCCAGCACCCGCCGCGCTTTCTCGCTGGAGATATGCCGTTCGCGGTTCAGCTCCGGGATCAGCTGTTTGGCGGGCGGGTTTACCAGCGCAATGAGGTGGACCATCCAGGCGGGAATGTCCCTGGACGGAAGTTTTGAGGCATAGGCCGGAAATTCGCGGGCGAGCGTGGCGGCCACTTCCGAAAACCACATGAACCGGTCGCCCACCAGAAAGCGTTCGCCGGCCGCGGCCGGGCTGGTCATCGCGGCCACATGGGCGGCGGCCACATCGCGCACATCCACCACCACAAAGCCCACCTTCGGCGTGCCTGGCAGCTTGCCGGACATCAGCTGGGTGAGGATTTGAACCGAGGCGGAAAAGTCCCCGCTCATCACCGGGCCCAGCACCAGGGCGGGGTTGATCGTCGTCAGCTCCAGCCCCTGGCCCTCGGCGCGAACATAGTCCCAGGCCGCGCGCTCGGCAGCGAGCTTGGAGCGGATATAGGGCGTCATGTCCGCCGCGCCATTGTCCTGAGACCAGTGTTCCTCGGTGATGGGGCTCGGCCGCGCGTCGCCCCAGCCATAGGCGCAGGCGGCCATGGAGGAGGTCATCACCACCCGCTTCACGCCGGCGGCCTTGGCGGCTTTCAGCGCGCGCAGCGCCCCGTCGCGGGCGGGGATAATCAGCTCGTCGGCATTCTTCGGCACGGTCGCCGGAATGGGGGAGGCGATGTGGTGGACGTAATCCATCCCTTCGGATGCCTGCGCCCAGCCCTTGTCTGAGGAAAGGTCAGCCTCGCGGATGGGGAGGGAGACAGGCCGCCCGGCATAGGCGCTGAGCGTCTGGTTCAGCGGGCCGGCCCTTGAGGCGGAGCGGGCCGTTCCGGTCACCTCATGGCCCGCCTCGATCAGCTGGTGGATGACATGCCCGGCGATGAAACCGGTTGCGCCCGTGACAAGAACCTTCGCCATGCTGGCCTCCCCTGAGATGGGGTGAATAATAAACGATCTGTAATCTGTTCACAAACGGAATCTGGAAAATCTGTCCCGGCCTTGCGCGGATCTGTCCGGAATTGTCCATGCGCTGTCCGGAAATGTCCGGATTTGTCCAGGAAATGACCGGCCCTGACGCCGTTCTGGCGGGCTTTTTTGGGGGGATCAGACAGGCTTGGGTGGCAGCGCCGGCTTCTTCCGGTTGAGCCGGTGTTCCCGCCAGGTGATGTAGAGGGTGGAGGTGATGATGATGCCCGCGCCCAGCCAGACGAAGGGGCCGGGCAGCAGGCGGATCATGATCCAGTCCGCCACCGCCCCCATCGGCAGGCGCACATAATCCAGCGGCGAAAGGAACGAAGCGTCCCCCACAGACATGCCCTTGATGAAGCAGAACTGGGCCACGAAGCCGGCAAAGGCCATGGCGAAGATGAGGGCCCAGCCGGTGAGATCGGGGCTGCTCCAGAAGAACAGCGCGAAGGGCAAAATGATGATGGAAGACAGCATGTTAGCCCACACCAGCAGGGCCAGCGGGGCGTGCACCCCGGTCAGCGATTTGACCAGCACGATGGTGAACGCAAAGCAGAGCGAGGAGAGGAGGGCGAACAGCGCGCCGAGGTTCAGGTGCGCGCCCCCGCCGCTGCCCAGAAGGGCGGGCACCAGCGTCATGATCAGCACGCCGGCAAAGCCGATCACCACAGCGCCGCCGCGGTGAACCCCCACCTTCTCATGCAGCAGCACGATGGCCAGCAGCGTCACGAAAAGGGGCCGGGTGAAGGAAAGCGCGTTGAACTCCGCCAGCGGCAGGCCGAAGATCGGCCAGATGGCAATCAGCCCGAACACAAACCCCGCCGATCCGATCAGGCTGCGCGTTACCAGCGCGCCAAAGCGGGTGGTGTGGATCTTCACGCCCCCGATCCACACGAAGGGCATGGCAATGGCGAAGGCCAGGAAGCTGCGCCAGAAGGCGAGGAAAATCGGGTGCGCATCGGCGGTGATTTCCTTGGCGAGGGCGATGTGCAGCGTATAGCCTGCCCCCGAGACCAGCATCCACAATGCGCCCTGAAGATTGCCCGACAGGCCGGGGCGACTTACAGATCCCTCAGAGCCAGAAGGTGCCTTGCCGTTCATGCTACGCTTTTCACCTGAAGATATCGACGCGATTGACCAGCTTTGGCGAAGCCTGCCGCCGGGCCACATGTGGACCGGTTGGGCCGCTGTTGGCCAGCCCCCCGAGACGGTGTGGATCTATCGGTCGCGGGCCCATTGGCGGCGCTTTCCGCTGACGCGCACGAAAGCGGGCTATGCCCTGGGCGACGATCAGGGCCGCCCCTTCCGGGAAGCGGCGACCCTGGAAGACCTGCTGGCGGCGGTGGAAGCCGTGCCCCGGTTGCGCGTGGCCGATCAGGACTGAGCGGCGGCGGCGGCCTGGGCCAGGCGCATCTGCTCGGCCTGTTCCGGGCTGATGCCGAGGGATTCCATCACCGGGCTGGCGGCGGTTTCGTCCCAGCTATGGCGCGGGCCTACGGTCATGCCGCCATCGACGAGGAATTCCCCGCCGGTGATGAACCCGGCCGCATCAGACGCCAGGAAGGCCGCCATCTCGGCGATGTCCGTGCCTTTGCCGACCCGCCCGATGGGCTGCATCTTGCCACCTGCCTGGGAGAGCATTTCGGCCATCTGATCAGCCACTTCACGCGGCAGGCCGAGCGAGGCGCCGAAAATCGAGGTGGCGATGAAGCCGGGCAGGATGGCGTTGACGCGGATCTTGTATTTCGCAAGCTCGGCAGCGGCGAGCTTTGAGAAGTGCGCCACGCCCTTCTTGGCCACCGAATAGGTGATCGGCGCATAGCCGGCCGAAACGGCGCTGATCGAGGAGGTGTTGATGATCGCCCCGCCCTTGGCCTTCATGTGGGGAATGGCGAATTTGGTGCCGGCGAACACCTGCTTCAGCAGGAGGCTCATCGTGTGGTCGTAGCCCTCGAGGTCCAGCTCCTCCACCGAGGTGGGGGTGCCGCCATGGCCGGCATTGTTCCAGACGATGTCGAGCGACCCGAAGGCGGCGGGGGCGGCGTCCATGATGGCTTTGAGCTGATCCATGTTGGTCACGTCGCAATGGACAAAGCGCAGCTTGTCGGGCCCGAAGCGGGTTTCCAGCGCCTTGCCTTTTTCATCCTGGATGTCGCCGGCGATAACCCTGGCGCCTGCGGCGATGAAGGTTTCCACCCCGGCCAGCCCGATGCCGCTTGCTGCGCCGGTGATTACCGCCACCTTGCCCTTGAGATCTGCCATATATTCCTCCCGTTTGTTGGCGACATGCGGCCCCTTTCCGCGAGGGGCGTCAAGGGACAAAGTTGACGGGGGCGTCAAATTTCTGTGCTGCGTGGGAGAGCAAGGGGGGAGGGGTGGGGGAAGGGGTGGATAGGGGCGCGCGCCTGCGCCCCGCAAGGTGTTTCCAAACGCGGGTATCCGGACTGGCGGAGCCATCCGGAGTCTGATCAGTTCGGGGCCCCCAAAATGGAGCCGGGCGCGGCGGGCGCCGCGGCGCCCGAAGAAGAAGTTGTGTTTGCGGTGTGGGCACCTCGCCCGCCGCGCTGCCCCCGGAGTTTCGGGCAGTTTTCGGGATGACTTCGGCGCTGCCAGGCCTTGACCACTTACCCTCACTCTCGTGACCTTGGATAAACACCAAGGCGGGCCAGTCGGGATTCTCTACCGGCTTTTTGGTCCGGCTTGCCTGGATCAACGTCCCTAGAGAGGTTGCGGGCCGTTACTCCCACCGCCTCCCATCCTCCGGGGCGACCCTCCCACAAACCGAACGGTACCGGCGCGGCTC
The DNA here is from genome assembly GCF_050269995.1 of Hyphomonas sp. NPDC076881. Taxonomy (NCBI): domain Bacteria; kingdom Pseudomonadati; phylum Pseudomonadota; class Alphaproteobacteria; order Hyphomonadales; family Hyphomonadaceae; genus Hyphomonas; species Hyphomonas sp. NPDC076881. The sequence continues at coordinate 333,781 of NZ_JBNNJJ010000002.1, forward strand.
CTGCGGGAAGGATGCGGGTAATGTGGGCGCGTGGGGGACACGGGCGGATAAGTTGGCGGGATTATTTTGGCAAGGCCCGGTGTTGCAGCAGGCGCGAGAATATGTGGCTGGTGGAATGGACGGGCACAATCCTTCGTTCAAAGCACCCAAAGTACAGGTTGAGCGTGGCGATACCGCCTATCTTTTAGGGTTCTTTGGCGAACTCGATATGGGCCTTCAAAAGCGCGGGTTCCAGTTCAGATAACTGCAGTATCTCGTAGTTCTCGAAGTCTCTTGGATAATTGCGAAGTTGGCAGAGAGCCGTGGCCTTGTTCCAAGGTCTCATAAGCCCCCTCTCGTCTTTTAATCGTGACTTGGAAAACAGATGAAATAGCTGCGCGGTAACGCCGCAAAATTGCTGGAATGAAACCCTATCAGGCGTCGAGACTGTTGGATCGACAGCAATGGAATCATCATAGAGACTTAGCGCCTCGCTCTTGGGATACGGCTCCAAAAAATAAACCTCCTTTATCCCAGAGCCAACAATATGCTTCGCGCAATTGTGGCAAGGAAACGTGGTGACGAATAGAGTGGCGCCTTGGGTCGAGGTATGACTGCGGGCCGCGTCTGTTATGGCATTCATTTCTGCATGCAGCGCTCTGCCATATTCTAAGATACCCAAAATATCTGCGTTCGCTAGTGCGCCAGACTCATCATCAAGTAGACTGCGAGTTAGCTCTTCGTGGGATTTTGAATCCCACTCTGCTTGCAGTATTCCTTTCTCTTGAAGCCTTTCTACTACATCGATTACTAGGTTGCGTTTTTTGCGAGTGTTTTCATCGAAACCACGAAGTGCGTCGCGGCCATCGTGTTTATGGTCTGTCCAATAGGTGCCGCCAGAAAATTTCGGAACCTCATTCGAACCCATTGCTATTACGGTTCGCCTACCATCAAAAATCGCTGCCCCTACTTGGCGGGACAAGTCGGTGGACCTTAGTGCAGCCTGAGCAGCGGTATTGTTGCCATACTCTTGATAAGTAGGAGAGAGGTTGGGATCTCCAAAAATGAGGCGGAACAATCGCTCAACGCCAGACAATGTATTTTCCCTGGAGGAAGTATCTACAATACAATCGGCTAGGGGAAATGCGGCGCTTACATTTTGTCCGAAAGAATCAGGTTCTTTCTCATCTTTTGTAACCAGAGCTTCAGCAGTTTTTTTCCATGCATCTTTTTTGCCATGGTCACTATGTTCAGTCAGAAACTTTTTTGTGAGGCTCGAGATACGAGATTCGTATGGAGAATGGCAGGAAACGACGATACAAGCTTCGCCATATATATTTTTTAAGGTCTGAATTTCTTCTGGTTTTTTGATTTGGTTGATTACGTAAACAGTACCCGAATGTTCCGATCCCTGAATACTCTCTCGTTTTGTGCGAATAACATTTGAAGCGAGTAAAGCGAGAATATCTTTCCTCGCAGTATCACTGCGCAACTGATTGCAAGCTGAAATGTAGGCTTCAATCCTTTGATCCGAAGTTGACGCTTTCAATTCATAACTATGCTCCAAATATTGGAACAAGCTTGTCACTCTGACTTCACAAAATTGATGCCGATACTTTGCGCTCTCGCCTTCAATTGCTTCAATCACCGATCCTAAATCGGTGCCTAATCGTCCCACGATCGCGATAATGAGTTCCGGCTTTTTTAAGGCCTTTGACCCAGCCCCCTGAATTCCGGCCATGATTTTGCAGACTCTCTCGATTAGAGAGGATGACACATGCGCAAGAGCAGATTTTCAGACGAGCAGATCATCGCGATGATCCGGGAGCACGAGAGCGGCGTGAAGACGGCAGATATCTGCCGCAAGTACGGGCTTTCGGATGCGACCTTCTACAAACTGAAGGCCAAGTTTGGCGGGATGACGGTGTCCGATGCCCAGCGGCTGCGGACGCTGGAGACGGAGAACGGCAAGCTGAAGCGCCTGCTGGCGGAGGCGATGCTGGACAATGCAGCGCTGAAGGATCTTGCCTCAAAAAACTTCTGACGCCCGATGTCAAACGCAAGGCCGTGCAGCACCTGATGGAGGTGCACGAGCTGAGCGAACGTCGGGCCTGCAAGCTGGCTGAGCTGGATCGGTCAACGTTCCAATATGAGAAACAGGCAGGCGATGATGCTGTCATGCGGGAGCGTCTGCGGGCCCTCGCTGCGACGCGCCGCCGGTTTGGTTATCGCCGGCTGGGCATTCTGCTCGACCGTGAGGGGTTGGGCGCTAACCACAAGAAGGTC